>JBEKWL010000110.1:0-12733 GCA_049513095.1 Terriglobales bacterium | reverse complement strand
TCGGTGGGAAACCACTGGACCCGGACACCATTGAAGAACCAGGGTGTGTTAGACGATACATAAGAAGGCTGATAAGCCCAGTTATCGAAGTTCCAGTAGCTGAAGAGGCCGATGTAGGAGACAAAGATTCCCGCGTCGACGTTCAGACCATGGTTCACGTTGAAGTGGTATCCGCCGTAAGCTTCACCAAAGTACTTGTACGCGCCACGCAGGTCCCATTGGCCACGTCCCACGCTACCGTCATTCCGTGGCGTCGTGACTCCAAACATTCCGCCCAGAGTCAAGATCCGGCCGCGAACGTTTTGCCAATGGAAGTCACCACCAAAGCTGATCTGCTCGACCTGGACTTCGTTCGACCGGAAGATCTCTGTCGATCCACCCAGCGTGTCATCCTTCGGATGGTTCAGGCTGCTTACGAAGTCAGTGTCAAGTCTGATTTCCGGGGTGAAGAACTTCGAATCCCACACCACATCCTTGTTGTGTGGGCTGCCGTTCATCCAGCTCCAATCGGCAAACGCAAAAGGCTCTGACTTGGCCGGTTTTTCGGGCTTGGTAGCCGGAGGCGCGGATGTCGACTGGTCCTGCGGCGGAGCCGGTCCAGCCGTCGCCGCAGTGAGCGCTGGAGTTGGCGCTAAAGTTAGCGCTGGAGTTGGCGCCGGATCGGTTGCTTTTGCCAGACCAGCCGGCATGTCTGTGGTGGTCCCGCGAGCCTTCAGTTCCGCCTCGAGCAGTTCGATGCGCGCCTTCATGGCGGCCAGTTCCTTCGCGATATCAAGCGAGAGTGCCGGATCGGGAGGGGCCGCGGGTCGAGCGGGAGATACGTCAGGGGCAGTCGGCGCTTCGTGCAGGGCTGCGACTTTCGCCGGAGCATCCGGTTGCGCCTGAGCCTGCGCGTAACACCGCGGAGCCTGAACAACAGCGAGGTTCAAAACAAGCAGTGTAGGGAAAGCTGAAACCGCTACGGCCTTGCGCAATAGAGTTCTCATAATCTTCAAGGTTGAATCCTTTCGGTCCGAAGTCCGTTTCTCTTTAGAATGACAGTCGCCCAGGCTGACTAAATGGCCAAATGATTCTTGCCTGCCGCTTTTCTTTGTGGTGAACGAATCATCACAACCGAAAACTCATAAAGATCGGATAAACAGTTCATAAAGAGCACATAAAGACCTTCAAAATAGAACGGCCTGGCGAAACGAGCGGCGTTAAAGTCGCTCTTGATTTGGACAACCTAAAGTGAACACGCTGTTCGGTCCAATAGATAATTCTTCTGCGACCAATCACAACATAGCCGCAACGCAAGAAATTTATAGCGGTCATAAACGGAACCGTAGCAGCAAAGTCACAACTGGCGGCGTGCTCTCTGCAAACCACAGCAGTCAGCTGGGGACGTCTTGCGGTGCACGCGGGATCTCTGCCTGTGAGGCAGTCTTTAAGCCTGCGCCATTCGCCGTCTCCGCAAACGAATATTGCGCCGCAGCGCTGGAGTCGCCTCGTCGAAACTTGTTCCCTTTCAAACACAGCGACGCGGCACTAGAATGTCTTGGGGACATAGAGCGCTTGGTGCGTTCTGAGTCCCGGCAAATCTTCGCGCTTTGATAAACGATTTCAAATGAAGAACCGGGGTGAAAACCGGGCAGAGGACGTTTTATAAGCCTGTGACGACGCCTCGGTAGTCCTTCTTCTGAGTAGGGCTGGTGGATTTCTACAGCGCAATTCAATACGTGCTGTTTATGGCCATTGTCACCGTCCTGGTGAAGCCCTTGGGCGGGTACATAGAACGCGTCTTTTCCAGGCAGCGGACCTTTCTTGATCGCTTGTGCCTTCCAGTTGAGCGGCTCATCTATCGCATTACTGCGGTTGATCCAAATGTGGAGATGACCGGCAAGGAGTATGCGACGTGTTTCGTGCTCTTTGGTTTTGCCGGCACTCTCCTGTTGTACGGCATTCTCAGACTGCAGCAACTTCTTCCCTGGTTCTTTCCCCACTACCACACGACGCCGTTATCCCCAGATTTGGCTCTGAATACGGCGATCAGCTTCTCCACGACCACGACTTGGCAGGCCTACGCCGGCGAGAACACGATGAGCTATTTCAGCCAGATGGTGGGACTCTGCGCGCAGAACTTCCTGGCTGGCGCGGCGGGGCTAGCCGTGGGGATTGCCTTTATCCGCGGTCTTGCCCGCCAACTCTCCGGCACGCTCGGTAACTTTTGGGTTGATCTGACACGCGCCCTGCTCTGGATACTGTTGCCGGGAGCATTGCTTGGCGCCTTGCTGCTCATCTGGCAGGGCGTGCCGATGAACTTCCGCCCCTATGCGGTCGCCACCACCGTCGAGGGTGCCCGGCAGGTCATACCGCAAGGTCCGGTAGCCGCACTGGAGATCATCAAGAATCTCGGCACGAATGGCGGCGGTTTCTTTAACGCGAGTGGGGCTCATCCGTATGAGAACCCCACGCCGCTCACAAACTTTCTCGGAATGCTGGCGATCGTGCTCCTGCCTGCGGCTTTGACTAACACCTTCGGCAGGATGGTTGGCCAGCTTCGACAGGGATGGCTTTTCTACTGGGTGATGCTGCTTCTCTTCGGCTCCGGACTGGTCTCCGTTCATCTCCTGGAACAACGAGGCGACCCCCACCTCGGCGCTGTGGATTTCCGCAATAGTCGCGTCCAGTCTGGCGGAAACATGGAAGGGAAGGAGGTGCGCTTCGGCATCGGCGGTTCGACCCTCGCGGCGGTCGTTACCTCAAACACGGCCACGGGATCATATAACTCAATGCACGACAGCTACACCTCGCTCGGTGGCATGGTTTTGCTGGTAAACATGCTGCTCGGAGAGCTCATATTCGGAGGTCTGGGAACTGGCATTTACAGCATGGTCATGGCCGCTGCGATCGCTGTATTTCTAGCGGGACTGATGGTTGGGCGCACGCCTGAATACCTGGGAAAGAAGATAGGACCAGGGGAAAACAAGATGATCATGCTGTACGCCTTGGCCGCGCCGCTGGTCGTCCTCCCGCTCACCGCGATTGCCGTGAGCACCAGTGTGGGACGGTCCGGGTTGACGGTCAACACCGGCCCGCATGGTTTCACGGGGATTCTGTTTGCCTATACTTCCTGCTTCGCCAATAACGGCCAAAGCTTTGCCAGCCTGAGTGCGAATACTCCTTTTTACAATCTCACCACAGCGTTAGCGATGATGGTGGGTAGGTTCGGCTTGGCGATTCCTGCCTTGGCATTGGCAGATCTATTTGGCCGTCAGCGAAGCACCCCTTCTTCGTCGGGAACTCTTCCGACCCATTCTTTTTCGTTCGGGGTCTTGCTTACCACCTGTTTGGTAACGATGGTGGCTTTGAGCTATCTTCCTGCCTTGGCGCTCGGTCCCGTACTGGAACGATTGCTCTTCGGAAGATAAAGCGTGTGAATTGATCTACGGCTGCGAGATCGCGGTGAAGCTCTCCAGCGCGGCCTGACGATCGCGCAACGCCCTCAGTTCCTCTTCGCCAAGCTTTTCGGCGCAGCCTGCCACTGTCCGCATTCCGTGCTCGACGAGTATCCGGCGGAACTCCGGATCGGGCGTCGAGGCAGCGATGTCACCAAGGGCGCGCAGCAACCGCAAGCTGACCGCCACGTCCATCTTCGAATACATGCGGATCTGCTCAAAGGCGGCCTCCAGCAGGCGCTCGAAGTGGATCCATCCAATGCTGGCGCGAACGATGCCCGGCGGATCGTAGAGCAGTTCCTCCGGCGGCTCTCGGGACGCGAAGCGGATCAGAATGCGGCTCAACTGATCGATGCAATTGATGGCGGTGGTGGGGTCGTTGACGGCAGGCGAGATCGCCTTCAACGCCACATCGACAATCTGCAGGACGCCAAACTCCACGTCCTGCTGCAACGTTCTGGTCGGACCGATGTCGAACGCGGCCAGCAGTTCGGCGGTTGCTTCTGGGGGCAGACGGTTCCCCTTCGAGACCATCGTCAGTGGGATTCCCGCCGGAACGAAGTGGCCGACCCGGCGCAGAACGCGGATAGTGACGTGATAGTGCTTCGCCAGGGCAACCAGGCGTCGCGTATCGACGAAGCGGATGTAGCCGGAATCATGGCTTAAAACGGCCACCTCGCTGGGGTTGGGTCGGAGTGGTTCAGCATCCTCCACGTGGTGGTTCAGCAAGTGCGGCCAAGGCATAATCTCATCGATCATGGCTTCCGTTTCTTCCGCGATTCGGTCGACGATGTGATTCACGCTGATGGCCTGCGAGATGTGGTGAATGAAAAAGAGCAGCAACCCGACGCAGACCAGCGCCAGCACCATCGCACCCAGGACAGTGGCCACGGGCGCGAAGGGGTGAGGGAGCGATCGCGCCGCCGGAAGCGCCGCCATGCAGTACAAGAAAGTGCCGAGGAAGATGCCGAGCGTCCATTGCGTCACGCGGTCCCTGGAAAAGCTGACGATGATGCGCGGGGAGAATTGCATCGATGCCAGAGTGAGCGTCATCAGCAGGATCGCAAACACGATCGACACCACCGTCATGATGGAGGCGGCGATGCCCGCCAGAATGATCTGGGCGACTTGCGGGTCGGCGTGCGAGGGGAATAGGACAGTGGGCACCCAGGCGCTGGCCGCCGGAAACTCCTCTTCCAACCACGACAGAAACGCGCCCGCGCAACCGAGCACCAGCGCGATGGTGAGCGGGCGAATCAAAAAGCCGCCACGCAGGTTATACATAGCGTGGCGAAGCATCAACGGCAGGCTCTTCCTCATGGCTCTATCTGTTCCAGTGTAGTGGGGCAGACCCGCGCAAACACAGAAAAAAGGCGAAACCGCATGTCCCGTTTCAGCCTGAACTGGCACATCGAGGGTCTTCTGCGCGGTTTCGGGTTAGTGCTCGTGTTCATGGCGAGAATGTCCGTGAAGGTGAGGATGTGAGTGCACGACGCCGCCGTGGGAATGGCGATGGGCGTGAATGAGGTTTGCCCTCAGAAGCAAGTCGGTGTTTGAGAGAATCTCCGCTGGAGTCCCTTCGGCAATTACGGTGCCTGCCTCCAGCACGAAAACGCGATCAGCAATGTCCTCGACAATCTCCAACTGATGCGTAGCTGTGATCACGGTCCTCGCCGTGCCTTTCCACTGTTGAATGAGGTCTACGACCTGGCTCTGGCTCTTCGGATCGAGGGTCGCGGTTGGCTCATCGAGCAGCAGGACTTCGGGGTCGAGGACCAGGACGGAAGCCAAGGCGACCCGCTTCTTCTCGCCTCCCGAGAGCCGGTAGGGCGGGCGGTCCCTCAGGTGCGAAATTGACATGAATTCGAGCGTCTCATCCACTCGCCGGATCACGTCTTCCTTGCTCCATTGCATCTGCAAAGGACCGTAGGCGATCTCGTCGAATACGGTCGGATTGAACAGTTGGACATCTGGATTCGGAAAGACAAGGGCGACGCGCCGGCGGAAATTCAGAAAGAATTCCTCCTGCTGCAGGTGCTTCTCGGTGAGCGCCTCCCCCTTGAATGTGACCGTACCTGCCGAGGGAAAATAGAGCGCATCCAAAATGCGCAACAGCGTGGACTTGCCGGAGCCATTGGCGCCAAGCAGCGCAACCCGATCGCCTTCTCCGATGTGGAGCGTGAGTCCACGGATCGCCGGGATCGCTTCGTAAGAGAAGCTGATGTCTTGCACTTCGAAAGTTGACGCCAATTCTTGCTTACCTCCCCATCCACACAGCTAGGCACCCAGTAAAGAGAAAGGCAGTCAGGCCGACGTAATCGCGGGGTTGCAGGCGGAAGTCGGTCAAGAGACGAACCTCTCCCCGAAAGCCCCGGGACAACATGGCTAGGTACACGTCTTGGCTGAGTTCGATGCTCTTGCTCAGTAGCACTCCGGCGGTTCGAGCCGTCATTCTGTGCCGCTCCGCGCCGCTTAGTACACCGACGGTTCGGCTCTTCCTCGACTCGAACATCTGGTTGGCCGTTTCGATCAGCAAGAACACGTACCGGTGCGTCATTGCCAGCATAGTGACGATCTCGGCAGGAAGGTGCAGTGAACGGAGCGCCTTCAAGATGTGAGTCCAGGCGGTCGAAAGCACCAGCACTGTGGTCAGTGTAGCCGCTGTTTCCACCCGCAGGACCAGCAACACCGCCGTGCGCACTCCTTGGACGGAGATGGAAAGGTGCAGGGCTGGCGACGTGAAAAGCGGCTCTCCCGGAGTAATAAACAAGGCGGGCAGTGCGATCACGCCCGTGAAGCCTAGAATCACAAGCCAGACTCGTTTTGCGAGTGACGCAAGGCTCACTCTGGAAGCGGCCGCGATTGCAATTGCGATGAGCAAAATGGCGGCAATGGCCTCAAGCCGTCGACAGAGGATCACCGAAACAACCAGAGCGAAGGTTCCGATGACCCGGACGCGAGGATCAAGTTGCTGCAGCAGTCCCGGTTGGCTTGTGGCGTGTTCCGATTGGAGAGCTTTCGCCACCGCTCGGGTGAAGCCTTGAAGCGTCGATTCGAGAAAAGAATGTCGGCTCATGACCGCAGGTTCCCCCCAGGCCATTTTCTGCCAACCGCTCTCGCCAGGAGCGAAGCCAAGACAAGGAACCCCACCCCAAACATTGCCGAGAGCAAGTACCCAAACACCGGACTCTTGATGAACCCCGGCGCATAGCCGGGGAACGGCGCCGTCCACAAGGTCGACAGCCTTTCGATCCCGACCGGAACGGAAGACGGAGGCGCATGGTTCCCCGATGCGGCTGCGATCTGTTCCCGCGTGTGAGGATTCATCAAGTCAGCCGAAGACCATTCACCCCAGGCAGTCCCTGCCGCTAAGATGCCGAGAGGCGTGAACAACATGAGAAGCGCCACCGCCCACCAGAGTCGTCCTTGTGACCGTTCAGGGCCCGCGCCGGCGATGATCGTACCTGGCGTCTGGGCCAAACCGCTTACTCCTCGAAGAAGACCCAAATCTGCTCGCTGGAGATAGGACACCATACCCGCCGATATCACCGCTTCCGCCAGTCCTGCCAACGTCAGATGTCCGATCATCATTGCTGGAATGGCCACATGCAACGGATATGGCGCGTAGAGCGGCGTGCCGCTGGCGTCATGAAAAAGCATGGGCTGAATGCCAAGCTCAACAGCTGTAACCAAGGCTGAAGCGTTGATGGCAACATAGCCGGCAACTGCTGCCGCTACTACTCTCTGGCGAGATTTTAGATTCGAGTTCGCTGCGATCGTCCGGTAAACAACGTAGGCCGCGAAGGATCCGACAATCGCCATGTTGAAGCAATTCGCTCCCAGCGTGGTGATTCCCCCGTCGCCGAAGAACAACGCTTGGATGGCGAGAGCGATCGAAATGGCGAGAATTGAACCCCAGGGGCCGAGCACGATGGCGGCCACGCCAACGCCAACCGCATGGCCGGTTGTTCCGCCGGGCAGCGGCACATTGAACATCATGACAACAAAAGAGAATGCTGCGAACACCGAGATCAGCGGGATGGCGCGCGTGGCAAGAAGCTGCTTGATGCGCTTCAGCGCCGCATACCAGCCCGATGCTGCGAAGAGATAGAGCGTCCCACAGGTCGACGGGCTGAGGTAGCCATCAGGAATGTGCATGATCTCGTCAATTTCTACCGGGGCATTGTTATATGTCGGTCCTCTGCTCAGCATGCCGGATGAGAAACCAGCAGGGAGGATCGCCGGAGTGTGGAAAAAGGCTGTGCACGCAGGTCTTTTGCACCGGTGGATCAAAAATAATCTCGGCCTTCCCGTCTTTGTGCGCCACCTCGTAGTAGTGTTCGACGGTTACGCTGCCAAAGGGCTGGCGCTTCGTCGCCAGACGGTATCGAAACACGCAATAGTCCGCACCATACGCGATTCCCAGCAGAACCAACGCCGCCAACAACAATCTCGAAGAGATTCGCCGGCGCCATGGGCCGGCTTTGTTGCCTTGAACCGCAGTCACGGCCTGAATTATACCCGCCCGCGAACCGGCCCGGAGACCGAAGTGTTGACAATTCTTCACAAAAAACTCGACCCGATTTACTCTCCCACACGTCAAAAGTGTGTTGGAATATAAATGATTAAGATGCACCGGAAAGGTCCGGGATAGAACTGTGCCTACCGCTGCCTCTTTTCACGGACAGTGTGTCTCAGTTTCGGCATCAGGAGTGCACAGCTTCAACTTCCATCAGAGGACTGTCCCTCATCGATTTGAGGAGTGCGAGTGACGGAACACGGACCAGACTCAACTATTTCTGATAAATCCGATCATTACCCAACCGGGAGTCCCACCACACACAAGAGCCGCTGGTGGATCTGGCTGATCGTTGTGGTTGTGATCCTTGTCATTGTGGCGATCTGGGAACGCCGCGGCGGTTCCTCCGACGCGAAAGCCGGCGGTGACGCAGCCTCCCGGCCGGTTATGGTGACGACGGCGGTAGCCCACCAGGGCGACATCGGGGTTTACTTGAACGCATTGGGCACGGTGACGCCCGTTTATACCGACATGGTGACCAGCCGCGTGCAAGGCGAGATTACCCAGGTCTACTATCGCGAAGGGCAAATGGTTCGGAAGGGCGACCCCCTCATCGAAATCGATCCACGACCTTATCAGGCGGCATTAACGCAAGTCGAGGGACAACTGGCGCACGATCAGGCAGTCTTGAAGGAAGCCAAGATCGATTTGGAACGCTACAAGCAAGCCTTGGATCGCAATGCCATCGCCAAGCAGCAATATGACGATCAAGAGCAGGTCGTGCTGCAAGATGAAGGCACGGTGAAAAATGACGAGGGCCAGTTGGCGAATGCCAAGGTCAATCTCATATACACGCATATCACCTCGCCCATAGCCGGGCGCGTGGGACTGCGGCTGGTCGATCCCGGAAATATTGTGCAGGCCAATAGCACCACTGTCCTGGTGGTGGTCACGCAGCTTCAGCCCATCACGGTTGTCTTCAGCATCGCTGAAGATCATCTCTCCCAAATTCAACAGCAACTGCTCAAGGGGAAGAAACTGACGGTGGATGCTTTTGACCGTGAAGGAAACAAGAAACTGGCATCCGGCACACTGCTGACTCTCGATAATGTCATCGACCCAACCACTGGGACCTTGAAACTCAAAGCCATCTTTGACAACACCGACAACGCTCTTTTCGCGAGCCAATTCGTGAACGTCAAACTGCTCGTCGACACGCAACACAATGCGACTTTGATCCCTACTCCGGCGATTCAGCGCAACGCCCAAGGCGCTTATGTCTACTTGATTAAGAGTGACCAAACCGCCTCCATGAGGACGATTACACCCGGCACTACGGATGGGTCGGTGACCGCCGTGCAGGGCATTGAGCCGCAGGAAGTTGTTGCTGTGACTGGATTCGACAAGCTTCTGGATGGCGCGAAAGTTACCATTCGCACGCCTGCGAAAGGTGGCGCAGCTTCCAGCCAGCAGCCCCAAACCGGCCAGAATAACGAGAGCCCATCCGCTCCGCCTGGAACTCGCAGTGGAGGCGCCGGAGGCAAAAACGGAGCCTCGCCGCAGTGAGTCCCTCTCGTCCATTTATCTTACGACCGGTAGCGACGTCGCTCTTGATGGCGGCCATCTTGCTCGCTGGCTTCGTCGCCTATCTCCAACTGCCCGTTTCCGCGCTTCCGGAGGTCGATTACCCCACCATTCAGGTGGTTACGTTTTATCCCGGCGCCAGTCCGGACGTGATGGCCTCGGCCGTAACCGCGCCTCTGGAGCGGCAGTTCGGTCAGGTCCCAGGCCTCAATCAGATGACTTCCACGAGTTCCGACGGGAGCTCCATCATTGTTTTGCAGTTTTCCCTCGACCTGAACATTGACGTCGCCGAACAGGAAGTACAGGCCGCCATCAACGCCGCCCAAACCTATCTGCCTTCCGATTTGCCGGTGCCGCCGATCTATAGCAAAACCAATCCGGCAGACACGCCCATTCTTACCCTGGCGCTTTCTTCCAAATCGATGCCCCTGTCGCAGGTCGAAGATCTCGCCGACACGCGCTTCGCGCAAAAAATTTCTCAACTCCCCGGCGTGGGACTGGTCAGCATCAGTGGCGGCCAAAAGCCGGCCGTCCGGGTGCGCGTGAATCCCACCGCGCTTTCCTCGTACGGCATAAACCTCGAGGATGTGCGCACCGCCCTGCAGCAAACCAGCCTCGACCAGGCGAAGGGCAACTTCGACGGCCCGCAACAGGATTATCAGATTCAATCGAACGACCAACTGCTCACCGCCTCCGATTTCGCCCAAGTCATCATTGCCTACCACAACGGGTCGCCCGTAAAACTCTCGGATGTGGCCACGGTCGAAAATGACGTGGAAAACAATCGCCAGGCGGCATGGATGAACGAAACTCCCGCCGTCATCGTCAACATTCAACGCCAGCCCGGCGCGAACATCATTCAGGTGGTCGACCGCATTAAGAAGCTGCTCCCCCTGCTCAAGAGCAATCTCCCCGCCGCCGTTCAAGTGGATGAACTGACCGACCGCACCACCACCATTAGAGCTTCCGTCAAAGACGTCGAGTTCGAACTCATGCTCACCGTGGCGCTCGTCGTCATGGTCATTTTTCTGTTCTTGCGCAATCTTGCCGCCACCACCATCCCTAGCGTTGCCGTTCCTCTCTCCATCGTGGGCACGTTCGGCGTCATGTATCTCGCCGGCTTCAGCTTAAACAACCTCACGCTCATGGCCCTCACGATTTCCACTGGCTTCGTCGTCGATGACGCTATCGTCATGATCGAGAACATCATCCGCTTCATCGAAGAGGGAGATCCGCCCCTCGAAGCGGCCCTCAAAGGCTCGGAGCAGATCGGTTTCACCATCGTTTCGCTTACCATCTCCCTGATTGCCGTATTGATTCCTCTGCTCTTCATGGGCGACATCGTCGGCCGGCTTTTCCGCGAGTTCGCCATCACCTTGAGCGTGACCATCCTCGTCTCTGCGGTGGTTTCGCTGACGCTCACGCCCATGATGTGTTCGCGGATATTGAAAAGTGCTCACGGGCGAAAACAGAGCCGTTTCTACGTGGCTTCAGAACGCGCCTTCGAAAGCATCATCGCCTTCTATGGGAGAACTTTACAGTGGGTATTGAAACGCCAAACCGCTACTCTTCTTGTGGCCGCTGGCACGCTGGTGCTCACGATCGTTCTCTACATCATCGTCCCCAAGGGCTTCTTCCCGGTTCAAGACACCGGAATCATTCAGGGCATTTCGGAAGCCGGGCAGTCCATCTCCTTCCCCGCCATGGCGGAAAAGCAGCAGCAACTCACCCATTTGATCTTGCAGGATCCTGCCGTAGAGAGTCTTTCTTCCTTCATCGGCGTCGACGGCACCAACACGACATTGAACAGCGGGCGCATCCAAATCAATTTGAAGCCCCTGGAGGACCGCAAAATCAACGCCTCGGATGTGATCCGGCGACTCCAGCCCAATCTGGAAAAGATCGATGGCATCACGCTCTACATGCAGCCCGTGCAGGACCTCACCGTCGAAGATCGCGTCAGCCGCACGCAATATCAGTACACCCTCGAAGATCCCGATCAGCGCGAACTGAATTTCTGGACGGCCAAGCTCATGGCCAAACTGCAAGCGATTCCGGAGCTTCGCGACCTCGCTACCGACCAGCAAACCTCTGGTCTCGCCGCCTCCCTCGTCATCGACCGCGTCACCGCCTCCCGCATGGGCATCACGCCGCAGGCGATCGACCAGATGCTCTACGACGCTTATGGGCAGCGGCAAGTTTCCACCCTGTACACCCAGTTGAACCAGTACCATATCGTGCTTGAAACGCAACCCGAATTTCGGCAGAACCCCTCGAAATTGCAGGACCTCTACGTTCGTTCTGCTTTGGCTCCAACCGCACTCACTACCGGCGCTTCCAGTACCCAGACGATCACCGCGACCACGGCTTCCGGCAATTCTGCCTCCACCGCTGCGCCGAGCCCTACCGCTTCCCCGAACACCTCTGCCAGTTCGGGTTCGGCCAATCCTGGCGCTGTAACCACGGTGAATGGCGCCGCCATTCCCCTCAGCGCCATCACTCGCTTCGAAATGAAGAGCAGCCCCCTGTCCGTCAATCACCAGGGACAATTTCCCGTCGTCACCATCTCTTTCAACCTGGCACCCAATGCGTCGCTTGGCGAAGCCACCAAGGCCTTCGAAAAGGCCCAGCGGGAAATTGGCATGCCTCTCAGCGTACAGGGGGCCTTTCAGGGTACTGCCGCTTCGTTTCAAGCTTCCTTGTCGAACGAGCCGCTATTGATTCTCGCCGCCCTGGTCACGGTTTATATCGTGCTCGGCGTTCTCTACGAGAGCTACATACACCCCATCACAATCCTGTCGACTCTGCCCTCCGCCGGGGTGGGTGCGATTCTGGCCTTGTTGATTTGCGGCCAGGAACTCAGCGTCGTCGCCCTCATCGGAATCATCCTTCTGATCGGTATCGTCAAAAAGAACGGAATCATGATGATCGACTTCGCTTTGGATGCGGAGCGCAAAGAGCACAAGAGACCGGAAGACGCTATTTATGAAGCGTGCCTCTTGCGTTTCCGTCCTATCATGATGACCACCATGGCCGCGTTGCTGGCCGGCTTGCCACTCGCCCTCGGCACTGGAATTGGTTCGGAACTCCGTCGTCCCTTGGGCATCTCCATGGTGGGCGGCTTGCTCTTGAGTCAGGTGCTTACGCTCTACACGACTCCGGTCATTTACATCTTCTTCGACCGGCTCGCGCA
>JBEKWL010000109.1:0-14834 GCA_049513095.1 Terriglobales bacterium | reverse complement strand
AAGATCATCGGCGAAAACACCGACAACTACGGGCAGGGGTACTTCGTCTACGACTCCAAGAAGTCGGGCGCGATGACGGTTTCGCACCTGCGTTTCGGGCCGCAGCCGATCCGCTCCAGCTACCTGATTTCGAAGGCCAACTTCGTGGCCTGTCATCAATGGATTTTCCTCGAGCGCTATGACATGCTCAGCACTCTGGTTCCAAACGGAGTCTTTCTGCTGAATAGTCCTTTTAACAAGGATGAAGTTTGGGACCATCTGCCGCGCGAAGTCCAGACGCAGCTGATCGCCAAGAAGGCCAGGTTTTTCATAATTGACGCCTATCAGGTAGCGAGCGAGACCGGCATGGGCTCGCGCATGAACACCATTCTGCAGACGTGCTTCTTCGCTATCTCCAAGGTCCTACCCAGCGAACAAGCGATTGAAGCCATTCGCCAATCGATCCGCGATACCTACGGCAGGAAGGGTGACGAGGTCGTACAGCAAAACCTGCACGCCGTGGATGAAACTCTGTCCCACCTGTTTGAAGTCAGCGTGCCCGAGAAGGTCACGAGCCAAATCGAAATGCCACCCGCGTTCTCTCCGCAGGCGCCGCAGTTTGAGCGCGATGTGCTCGGCGTAATCTATGCCGGCCATGGCGACGAGATCCCCGTGAGCGCTTTCCCGGTCGATGGAACCTTCCCCACCGGCACCGCGAAATGGGAAAAGCGCAACATCGCGCTCGAGATTCCGGCATGGGATACGAAGATCTGTATTCAGTGCGGCAAGTGCGCTATCGTCTGCCCGCACGCCGTAATCCGCATCAAGGTCTACGACTCAAAGCAGCTGGAGGGCGCGCCTGCGACCTTCAAGTCTACCGAGGTGCGCGACAAGGAATGGCAGGGCCTCAAGTACACCATCCAGGTTGCGCCAGAAGACTGCACCGGATGCGGCATCTGCGTCGACATCTGTCCCGTAAAGAACAAGAGCGAGACCCGCCTGAAAGCGATCAACATGGTTCCGCAACCGCCGCTGCGCGAGCCGGAGCGGGAGAACTGGGAATTCTTTCTTAAGATTCCAGAGCTTGATCGCCGGAGGATCAAGACCACGAACATCCGCCAGCAACAGGTGCAGGAGCCTTTGTTTGAATTTTCGGGAGCTTGTTCCGGGTGCGGCGAGACGCCATATCTGAAGCTGGTTTCCCAGCTCTTTGGGGATCGCTCCGTGATCGCCAATGCGACCGGTTGCTCTTCGATCTACGGCGGCAACCTGCCGACTACGCCTTGGGCCAAGAATCTCGACGGCCGCGGACCGGCTTGGTCGAATTCCCTGTTTGAAGACAACGCGGAGTTCGGCCTGGGATTCAGGCTCTCCATCGACAAGCAGACTGAATTCGCCCGCGAGTTGGTGCGCCGTCAGTCTGCGTCCATCGGAGACGAACTTGTCAGCGCTTTGCTGACACAGCCGCAGAAAGACGAGTCGGACATTTACGAGCAGCGGCAGCGCGTCGAACTGCTGAAGGAAAAGCTGAAGGGGCTGGACTCCCCGGATGCGAAACAACTGCTGGCGCTCGCCGACATGCTGGTGAAAAAGAGCGTTTGGATCGTCGGCGGCGACGGCTGGGCTTATGACATTGGCTACGGCGGCCTCGACCATGTGATCGCCAGCGGGCGCAACGTGAACCTGTTGGTGCTCGACACCGAGGTTTATTCGAACACCGGCGGCCAAGCCTCGAAATCCACACCCCGCGGGGCAGTGGCAAAGTTCGCGGCGGGAGGCAAACCGGGGCTAAAGAAAGACCTCGGAATGATGGCCATGAGTTACGGCAACGTCTATGTGGCCAGCGTCGCCATGGGCGCCAAGGACGAGCACACGCTCAAGGCGTTCCTGGAAGCGGAAGCCTACGACGGCCCCAGCATCATCATCGCTTACTCGCACTGCATCGCGCACGGCATCGACATGACGACGGCAATGTCGGACCAGAAAGTCGCGGTCGACTCGGGACAGTGGCTGCTCTATCGCTACAATCCGGAGCGTGCCCTCGTGGGAGAGAATCCGTTGACACTCGATTCCCGCACCCCCACGCGCAAAGTCAAAGACTATTTAATGCAGCAGACGCGCTTCAAGATGCTGCAGAAGAGCAACCCCGAACACGCGAAACTTCTCTGGCAGGAGGCGCAACAAGATGCTGAAACTCGCTATCGCTTTTACGAGTATCTGGCACAGCGCAAACCCCAGCAGGCTGCGGCTCCAGCGGAGAAGGGCCCGATACCAGTGATAACCGGGAAATAGCGACGCACCCTAAAACGACTCATATCTCGAAGAGGGAACATCATGGATCTAAGCACGAAGTATCTTGGCCTGCAGTTGCGCACGCCGCTGGTCGCCTCCGCATCCCCGATTTCGCAGGAAATCGACGGGATCCGCAGCCTCGAAGATGCCGGCGCCTCGGCTGTCGTGCTCTACTCCCTGTTCGAAGAACAACTGCGTCAGGAAGCCCTTGAGCTGGAACGGGATCTCAACGCCGGCACGGAGAGCTTTGCCGAGTCACTTACTTACTTTCCAAAGTCCAACGAATTCCACAGCGGCCCCGAGGGCTATTTGAATCACATTCGCAAAGCCAAGGAAGCGGTGGACATCCCGATTATCGCCAGCCTCAACGGTGCGACCCTGGGTGGTTGGACCAAGTATGCCAAGCAGATTGAGCAAGCCGGAGCCGACGCCATCGAGTGCAATATCTACTTCATCCCGACAAACATGGCCATCTCTGGTTCTGACGCAGAGATGATCTATATGGACATTCTCCGGGAAGTAAAGGTTTCGGTTCACATTCCGGTAGCCGTTAAGCTCAGTCCATTTTTCAGCAATTTGGCCAATATGGCAAAGCGGCTGGACCAAATGGGTACAGACGGCCTAGTGCTGTTCAACCGCTTCTACCAGCCCGATATCGACCTGGAAGAATTGGAAATCAAACCCAACGTGCTGCTCAGCGGGCCCCAGGATTTACGGCTGCCTCTGACTTGGATTGGCATTCTTTACGGCCGCATCCGGGCGAACCTGGCGGCGACCAGCGGTGTGCATGGGCCCGAAGACGTAATCAAGCTGCTCATGGTTGGCGCCGATGTGACGATGATGTGCTCGGCTCTGTTGCGCAATGGAATCGGGCATCTTCGTCATGTGGAACAAGGCGTTCGGGAGTGGATGGAAGGTCACGAATATGAATCTGTGCACCAGATGCAAGGCAGCATGAGCCAGCTCCGCTGCCCCGATCCGGGAGCCTTCGAGCGGGCCCAATACATGCGAGCCGTCAAGGGTCTGCGGCACGTGCTGGTAACCGCTTGAGAGGCATGGACGGTCTTGAGCGGCGGATAGATGACCGGTCAAGCGGTCCTGAACATGACAGAGGCTATCGGCTGGTTGTGGACATGAAAACGGCCCCCCCTGAGATAATTTGCGCAATCCTTTCGGGTATGACCGCGAACGGTCAATCCATGGGGTATTTGAGCATGGGTATTTGACCACCTCTGGCGGGTGGTCAGAGCATGATGTGACGCGCCTCACTGTGACCAGTGCGTAAGATCACCGCCGCAGCGCGGAGAGGCGTTTCTAATGGAATGTAACAGATGCGATGCGGTGGTATTGGCAGGAATTTCGCCCTGGGTGTAAGTCCGGTGCTGTGGGGCTGTCGGGTAGCCCGGGCGAGGGGGAAAACAGATGTCCTGGGAAATTGATTACAAGAAAAAGTTGCGAACGGCAGAGGAGGCGCTGCGCTGTGTGCAGTCGGGAATGCGTGTCTACATTCAGCCGGGCTGCGCCGAACCTGAGACTCTGGTAGAAGCGTTGATGCGTCGCGCTCCCGATGTGCAGGATGTCGAAATCGTGCACATGATGACCATGGGAGCGGCCCCTTATGTGGCGCCAGAGATGGCCGGGCACTTCCGGCATAATGCAGTGTTTATCGGCGCCAATGTGCGGCAGGCCATCAACGAAGGGCGCGCCGACTACACCCCGATCTACCTGAGTGAGATTGAAGACCTTTTCGAGAGCGGCGCGATGCCGATTGATGTGGCCCTGCTGCAACTCTCTCCTCCCGACTCGCACGGCTTCTGCAGCTTCGGGGTGGGTGTGGATACGTCGCTTACGGCGGCCAAATGTGCGCGCTACGTGGTGGCGCAGATCAACGACCAAATGCCGCGCACCTTCGGAGACAGTTTTATCCATGTGACTGAACTGGACGCCGTGGTGGATGCCTCCCGGCCACTGTGCGCCATGAAGCGCCCGCACATCACCGACATGCATAAGGCTATCGCCCGCAACGTCGCGGATTTGATTGAGGACGGAGCCGTGCTGCAGACCGGCATCGGCGGAATCCCGGATGCCGTTCTGCCGTATCTCATGGATCGGAAGGATCTCGCGGTCCACAGCGAACTGGTTTCCGACGGCGTGATTCCTTTGATCGAGGCGGGCGTGATCACGGGTGAACGCAAGAACTTCAAGCCGCGGAAGATCATCCTGGGATTTGCTCTGGGCACGAAACAGTTGTTTGATTTCGTGGACAACAATCCGATCTTCGAGTTCCACCCCACGTCCTACTGCAACGATCCCGGGCTGATTGCCCGTAACAACAACATGGTGGCGATCAACTCCGCATTGCAGGTCGATCTCACCGGCCAGGTCTGCTCCGATTCGATCGGAAGCCAGTTCTATAGCGGCATTGGCGGGCAAGTGGACTTCATTCGCGGGGCTTCGCGCTCCAAAGGTGGCAAGGCCATCATCGCCATTTCGTCTACGGCAAAGGATGGCGCGATTTCGCGGATTGTGCCCATGCTGAGCCCGGGCGCGGGAGTGGTAACTTCGCGCGGGCTGGTGCGTTACGTGGTGACCGAGTACGGGGTCGCGTATCTGCACGGCAAGACTATCCGGGAACGGGCGCAGGCGCTGATCGACATTGCGCATCCCCAGTTTCGGGAAGAACTCGAGCAATTTGCTCGGAAAAGCTGGTGGATGCAGCCGCGTTTATCTGGGGAGACAGTGACAACGAGGTGAAACGTCAACGAGGCGAACGTCAACGAGGTGAAGCATGGCAGGCCAAGCGCGCGGTAAGGTCACGGTCGATATCGAGGAATGCAAGGGATGCGGGCTATGCGTGGAATCCTGCCCGCCCAAGTGTCTGGAACTGTTGCCGGAGTTGAATGCTTACGGCGCGCATCCGGCACACTACACTGGCCGGGACTGCACGGGTTGTGGAATCTGCTTCTATTGCTGCCCGGAACCGGGCGCGATTGCGGTCTACCGCATAAAGGCGAAAGCCAAGGCGTTGACGCCGTCGGCTGCACAGGTGCAGGCGCCAGGAGGCGAACATGCGGCAACTCTGTAAGGGAAACGTGGCGGTGGTAAAGGGCGCGATCCTCGCCGGGTGCCGCGCCTACTACGGATATCCGATCACTCCAGCCAGCGAAATCGCCGAGGCTGCGGCACTCTACTTTCCTCAGGTCGGCGGAACATTTATTCAAGCGGAGAGCGAAGTCGCCGCCATCAACATGGTGTATGGGGCAGCCGCGGCTGGGGTTCGCGCCATGAGTGGATCGTCCGGGCCCGGCCTCAGCCTGATGCAGGAAGGTATGTCCTATCTGGCCGGCTCGGAACTGCCGTGCGTGATCGTGGATGTAATGCGCGGGGGACCGGGACTGGGCAACATCGCGCCGGAGCAAAGCGACTACTTCGCCATGGTGAAAGGCGGTGGCCATGGCAACTACCGCAATATCGTGCTGGCTCCCGCATCGGTGCAGGAGATGGCCGAGTTCACCATGCTGGCATTCGAGCTCGCGGACAAATATCGCAATCCGGCAGTGGTGCTGACCGACGGCTTCGTCGGGCAAATGATGGAGCCGCTCGAGCTTGAAGACAATGAGATTCAGCCGCCGGAAAAACCGTGGGCGGTAAAGGGAACGCCAGAGACGCGTGCCAACCTGATCAGTTCCATTTATCTCGAAACCGATGAGTTGGAAGGACACCAGCGCAAAATGGAAGCCAAGTACATCCGCGCGCAGGAAGCCGAGCCGCGCTCGGAGCTCTGCCACACCGAGGACGCCGAAGTGCTCCTGGTCGGGTACGGCATTGTGTCCCGAGTGTTGCTTTCCACCGTGGAAGCGCTGCGCAAGGAAGGCGTGAAAGCAGGGCTGTTCCGCCCCATCACGTTGTGGCCCTATCCTTCGAAGGCTCTGGTGGAAGCGGCGGCTAAGGTGCAAAAGGTCCTGGTCGTCGAATTGAGCAACGGACAAATGGTGGAAGATGTGCGCCTGGCGCTGAACGGCAAGGTGCCGGTGGAGTTTT
Organism: Terriglobales bacterium; assembly: GCA_049513095.1. Classification (GTDB taxonomy): domain Bacteria; phylum Acidobacteriota; class Terriglobia; order Terriglobales; family Acidobacteriaceae; genus Acidiflorens. Next base: position 8,522 of record JBEKWL010000109.1, on the reverse strand, counting down.
ACGGCCGGGTAGGTGGCAACGTGCCCTCGGTCCGAGAACTGCAGCAACAGGTGTTGACACGCATGGCCGTGGCGGTCTGAGACCGGTTCCAACGAGGATCTGGTCTGAAAGGACGACGAGAATGGCAAACGAGAGCGTGATCGGCGTAGGTGACCCCGAGGTTAAGTCGGAAGCTAAGTTCGAGCTTAAGTCCGAAGTCAGGATTTCCGAAGCTAAGCCGGAAGCTAGCCCCGCAGTTGATCCTAAAGTTGGCGCCAACGCTATCGACAACGGATACGAACTAATCCACTCCAAGTCGCCGGTGTTCTACGACCTCTACGAGCGCAAGTCAGATCTGCAGCACCAGACCCACTACTGTCCCGGCTGCGGACACGGAGTAGTCCACAAGCTGATTGCCGAAGCGTTGCAGGAACTGGGGCTGCAGGACAAGACGATCTTCGTGAGTCCGGTGGGATGCTCGGTGTTTGCCTACTACTATTTTGATGTAGGCAACGTGCAGGTCGCGCACGGCCGCGCGCCGGCTGCGGCCACGGCCATCAAACGATCGGGTCCCGACAAAATCGTCATCTCCTATCAGGGAGACGGCGACTTGGCGGCAATCGGCACGGCCGAGATCATACATGCCGCCAACCGAGGCGAGAAGATCACTGTCTTTTTCGTGAACAACGCAATCTATGGCATGACTGGCGGACAGATGGCGCCAACCACCATGGTCGGGCAAAAGAGCACAACATCTCCCTGGGGCCGCCGGCCGACGAACGAAGGCTTCCCTCTGCACATGGCGGAACTGATCGCCAGCCTGGAAGCGCCGGCTTACGTCGAACGCGTGGCGCTATCGGACAACAAGAACATCATGAAAGCGCGGCGGGCAATCCGCAAAGCACTCGAGATCCAGCGGGATGGCACGGGCTTCTCGTTTGTCGAGATCCTGTCGCCGTGTCCGACGATTTGGGGCAAGGACCCAGTGGAAGCGCGGCGGTGGGTTCTCGAGAAGATGACGCCAACCTTTCCGCTCAACGTTTTCCGCGATCGCCGGCCGGAAATTCCCGCGGGCAATGAGCCGCCGCAGCGCTCGGTAGCGGATGTGCTTGAGATCACTTCGAAAGAGAGAGCGCACGATACCTCCAAACCGAAACACGCCCATCGTTTCAGAGACGTTAAGATCAAAATCGCCGGCCTCGGCGGACAGGGCGTGCTGCTAATGGGGCAACTCCTCATTGAAATGGGCATGCGGGAGGGGCTGGAAGTGAGCTGGCTGCCGTCGTATGGTCCGGAGATGCGTTCGGGCAGCGCGCACTGCCATGTTTGCTTGTCGAAAGAGCGCATCGGATCGCCCCTGATTTCGCGCCCGGATGTGCTCGTGGCCATGAATGAGTTCTCGCTGCGGAAGTTTGCCCACGAGGTAGTGAGCGGAGGAATCATTCTTTACAACGGCGCCAGCCTTCCTGCCGACTTTACTGCGCCGGAAGCGCAGGTGGTCGCGATTCCGGCGGCGGAGATCGCCGACAAGCTCGGTTCCACGAAGGCAGCCAACATAGTAATGTTGGGGGCGCTGCTGGAAGACACCGAGTGTCTGGCTCCCGGAACTGCATTGAGCGTGCTCGAAGACAAGGTGAAAAAACTCGATCTGCTGGAAATTGACCGCAAGGCGCTCGCCGCAGGCCGCCTATTCATCGATGAGCAGGCGCACATTGGCGCGGTAAGCCAGCCCGACGGCTTCGCTTAGAAAACTCCAACCGGAAACCGAGTCCGGAGGGTCGCATGACCGATAACTTTCACCAAATTGTCATCCCGAACGAAGTGAGGGATCTGCAGTTCGCCGCAAAATGCAGACCCCTCGCTCCGTTCGGGATGACAAAGTTTGTATAGTTACGATCTGTAGTTACGGTCCGAAGAGGGTCCGCCATGTCGACTGCCTGGACATCCCGTTACGCGCTGCGCACCAAGAACGTCACCAGCTCTCAAATCCGCCAGTTGTTGAAGGTCATCCAGAGACCGGGCATGATCTCCTTTGGCGGCGGCCTGCCTGCTCCCGATGTGTTCCCCGTCCAACGCTTTGAAGAAGCCTGTCACAAGGTACTTACCGAGCAGGCAGCTTCCGCCTTGCAGTATGGGGAAACCGAAGGTTACGCGCCCCTGCGCGAACTGATTGCGAACAACATGGCGCGCTACGGGATCAAGGCGAAGGTGGAGAACGTCTTGATCACTTCCGGATCGCAACAGGCCCTCGACCTGATCGGCAAGCTGTTTATCAATGCCGGAGATCGCGTGCTGGTGGAAGCGCCGACTTATCTCGGCGCGCTGCAGGCTTTCAACGTGTATGGCGCGGAATATGTGTCCGTCCCGATCGATGATAACGGCCTTCGCACCGATCTGCTGGAGAAGCCTTTGCGTTCGGGCCCCAAGTTTATGTACGTGCTGCCCAACTTCCAGAACCCGGCCGGAACCACATTGTCGGAGGGGCGTCGCCACGAACTGGTGCTGCTGGCGGACAAGTATGGCATTCCGATTATCGAAGATGACCCGTACGGCCAGTTGCGCTATGAAGGCGAGCACCTGCCATCGCTGGTCGTGCTCGACCGCGAGAACCTGCGCCGCGACGACGGATATTCTATTGGCAACGTTATTTACCTGAGCACATTCTCGAAGACGCTGGCTCCCGGGCTTCGATTGGGGTGGATCGTCGCTCCTCCTGAGGTCATCAGTAAGCTGGCGCAACTGAAGCAGGGCGCCGACCTGCACACTTCGACCTTCACTCAGTTCGTGGCCTACGAGGTCGCCCGCGATGGGTTCCTCGACAAACACGTGAAGCTGATTCGTAAGGTCTATGGCGAACGCCGCGACGTAATGCTGCAAGCTTTGAAGGAGTTCTTCCCATCGGAAGTGACCTGGACTCATCCGAAGGGCGGGCTATTCCTCTGGGTGACTCTGCCCTCAGGAAACGATATCCAGGCCCTTTTCAAATCAGCGATCGAGCAAAATGTGGCGTTCGTGCCGGGCGATTCCTTCTATGCGAACAATCCTCAGGAAGGCTCCCGCCACATGCGATTGAACTTTTCGAACGCGGCTCCGGAGCAGATACGGGAAGGCATACGGCGTTTGGCTGCGGCCGTGAAAAGCCATCTGGCTGGCACGACGCTGCGATCAGAGTTGCCGCTCCAAGTGTAGAAGCACTCCCGGGTGCTCGATTCGCCAACCCCTGCCTTGCGCTTGCCAGAATTCGGTGCGGGCACTATATTTACCAAGATTTCCCATCCAACAATCACAAAGGAGAAATGAAAATGCGCAAGCTCTTGCTGGTTGCATTGTCTCTAATTGTTTCCGGTTCCGTAGCGATGGCCCAGAACAAAATTGACACCAAGTGGCACTGCCCGAAGGCCACGGCGGAACACAAACTCGACGTCGCCGACGCGCCGGATCACGCCTATTGGATCGGACAAGGCACCTGCGACGCCACGGCAAGCGACGGCCTTTTCAAGGAAAAGAGCGGCGCATGGACGGAATTCAGGGATCTATGGAAAGCGTCCTTCAACTTCCACGGCTACTACCGCGTGGACATGGACAATGGCGACAAGGTTCACTACACCTATGAAGGTTCCTCTTCCACCGACATGACCAAACCTGTCTCAAATAAATGGAAGATTGTGGGCGGCACCGGAAAGTACAAAGGCATCAAGGGTTCCGGAACTTGCTCCGGAAAGGTGAGCGCAGACGAGTCCAACGACTTGAGGTGCACCGGCACGTATTCGATGGGCAAGTAGGCTCAGGGTTGAGGCATGTCGAGTACGCCCGTCGCGCTTCAACTGGAAATTCGGAGAGATACATTATGAGGGGGTAGTCGCTTTGACTACCCCCTCTCAGTTCCTCCCAGGAAACGAGCTACTCCAGCACGAAAATATTCTTGCCGGCGCACATCTGCTTCAGGATCTTCGGCCACACCGTAACGCTGACTTCCCCGAGATGGGCTTTGCGGAGCAGCAGCATCAAGGTGCGGGACTGCCCGATTCCGCCGCCGATCGAGAGCGGAATCTGGTTATTCAGGATCGCCTGGTGATAGGGCAATTGCATAAAGTCCAACTGCTTGGCCATCGTCAGCTGCTGTTTCAGGGTCTCGGCCGTGACCCGGATGCCCATCGACGTCAGTTCATGGCGTCGCTTGGTGACGGAGTTCCACACCAGGATGTCGCCATTCAGCCCATGCGTGTCTTTGCCGGTCTGATCGTGAGTGTCGGTCACCCAATCGTCGTAATCGGCGGCGCGCATCTCGTGCGGATAGCCGTCCTTTAACGGCCAGCCAATGCCAATAATGAAGACTGCGGGATACTTCTGCAGCACCGCGGTCTCGCGCTGCTTGCGCGGCAGGTCGGGATACATGTCCAGAATTTCCTCGGCATGCAAGAAGGTCAACTTTTCCGGGAGATCCGGATAGCGCGAGTCTTTATCCTTCAATTGCGGGAACAGGGATTGCGCGAATTTTTCCGCGCCGACGATCACTTTCCAGATTTTGCTGACAATCGCCTTGAGAAATTCCAGATTGCGCTGCTCAGTGGTGATGACGCGCTCCCAGTCCCACTGATCGACGTAGGCGGAATGGTCGTGATCCAGGAAATAGTCCTTGCGAACGGCGCGCATGTCGGTACAGATGCCCTCGCCAACCTTGCAATCGAATTGCTTGAGCGCGACGCGTTTCCACTTGGTCGCGGCTTGTACCACCTGCGCGTCGACGGGATGCAGGTTGCGATCATTCGAGATATGGAACTGAATCGGCGTGCGCGACCCGTCGCGATCGAGCATGTCGTTGACGCCGCTCCCTACATCCACGATGAGCGGCACTTCGACCATTATCAGGTTGAGTTCCTTGCATAGGTTGTCTTCGATATAGCGTTTCACCTGGAAGATGGCGAGCTGCGTCTCTTTCGCGGTCAGCAAGGAGCGGTAATTCCGCGGCAGAATTTTTTCCAATTCTCTGTAATCGCCGATTCCCGGTCCAGCCAGGTCAGCTTTCTTGTCTTTATCCAGTGCAAGCGGGCTCATAAGATTTCTCCTTTGCAGACTGATTCTGTCGGCGTGTTGTCGCGTTGTCGCCACGCGGTCTATCAAAGTTTCGGATTAGGGGAGGGGGCAGCACCGGAGGTCCCAGGGTGTGCGGCGTCTTTGGCTGCATGTGCGTGCGTGGAATGCTCCAGGATCACCGCGGCTGACAGCAGAATCCCAATAAGGCCAAATACCAACAACGCGAGTAGAGCAATCATGAGCACGGGCATGGCTTCACCTCGCTCTGGGTGAATTGTCTCGCCTGATTGCGGGAGCCGCTGTGACCGCAGTCACCTGTTGGCGTGACCCGAAGTTGCCCAGAATGGCTCTCATGGACGCGTCCCATCTCGCCCAAAAGTCACGCCTTAGGGTGACGTGGATCACTGCGCCTATTCCCTCCCAACCTTGAAACTCTCCATAGGCAGCGACGCGCTGCTGAATTCCGCTACATCCGGTTCTTGGAGGGTATCTGTGGTTAATTTCGCAACACGAGCATGATTGCGAGAGGAACCGTTAATTTCATCAGGTTGCAAAACTTCACAAGGAGAAGAAACGAAATCATGAAGACGACAAAGCTGGTGATGCTTGTAATGACAATCGCGGTAGCCCTGTTCACCCTGATCCCCAATCTGTCATGGGCTGAGGACGGAGCCGCCATCTACAAAGGAAAATGCGCAATGTGCCACGGCGCGGATGCGGCTGGAAAACCCGCAATGAAAGCTCCGAGCCTGATTTCCGCCGACGAAAAGAAGAAGTCGGATGCCGACTTGGCCACGGCCGTTACAGGGACGGCGAAGCACACGCCTGCGGTGAAGGGTCTGCCGGCTGACGACGTGAAAGCTGTCGTTGGTTACATTCGTAGCTTGCAGAAGTAATCATTGGCAGTAGTCATTGGCTGTTTCTTTTTGCGCATCGCCGCTGTCGCGAATCGCGAGGAGCGGCCGAGGAAGGCGTTAGGTTGAGTATGGGGGTGTCCGGCTCAATTCGGCGGACGGAACGAAAATTTGGCCGATCCGTAACTAGCCGAAAGCGTTCCCCCCGTTCGCTTTCCCAGAGAGAGCAGTTCCCTCCGGGTCCGGAAATGTACCTCTCCGGACTCGGTTATTTTTTTGTAGTCGGATCGCCAAAGGTGTTTTATACGGTTCCCAAATCTGTTCCGTTAAAGCGCACTCATACTTCGTACATTCCACCGGAATGGAAGTCTCGCTTGGGAGCAACGAGGAGCAATTCCCATGAGTAAGGCCCTGCTGTATGACGCGACGATGTGCATCGGTTGCAAACAGTGTGAAAGCGGCTGCGCGCAGCAGAACAAGCTGCCGTACGGCGACAACGTCGCCGCCGAGTCGGTGCAATCGGCACATAAGTACACGGTCGTTCTAACCAAGGACGACAAATTCATGCGCCGGTTATGCATGCACTGAAAGAGGGCCCCGTCGTTTACGACGTCTGGAAGTGCATCGGCTGCCGGTATTGCATGGTAGCCTGCGTGTTTGGCCAGCCGAAATACGAATGGCAGTCGCTGAATCCGCGGGTCCGCAAATGTATTATGTGCCCGGACCGCATCGCTGCCGGCAAGCAGACGGCATGTGCCGAGATTTGCCCGACCGGGGCCACCAAGTTCGGCGAGCGCGATGACCTTATTAATGAGGCGAAGGACCGTCTCCGCCAAAATCCCTCCACCTACCGTCCTTATATTTACGGCCTTAACGAGGTCGGCGGAACGTCGGTCTTTATTATCTCCAGCAACAAAGCTGAGGATTACGGCTATCCATCGCTGGCCAAAATCGGCGACACCCCGATGCCGGAATACACCGGGCGAGTCATGGACAGAATCCCCGACTTTATCCCGGTGTGGACGTTGGCCTTGGGCGGCATTTATTGGATTTCGCATCGTCGCGACGAAGTAGCCGCCGCTGAAGCAGAAGAAAAGAAGCAGAACGGGAGCGGAAAATGAAGATCAAGCTGACCTTTTGGAAAGTTGTTTTCATTGTGATCATGGCCCTGGGCCTCTACTCCTCATTTGTTCGCTATTTCCGTGGTTTGGGCGCGGTTTCAAACATGACCGACCAGTTCCCCTGGGGACTGTGGATCGGCTTCGACTGCCTGTGTGGCGTTATGCTGGCGGCCGGCGGTTTTTGCATGGTCGGTGCGGTTTACCTCTTCAACGTCGAGCGCTTGCACGCCGTAGTACGCCCCGCGGTGTTGACCGCGTTCCTGGGCTACGTACTTTTCATCGTCGGACTGTTGTTCGACTTGGGCCGTCCCTGGTACATCTGGCATCAGCTCATCTACATGAACCCACACTCGGTCATGTTCGAGGTGGGCATGTGCGTGATGACCTACACCACGGTGCTCTTCTTCGAATTCCTTCCCAACGTGTTCGAAGCCCTCAAATGGACCACTCCAATCAAGTGGATTAAGAAGATCTACCCGGTGCTGATCGTTTTGGGCATCCTGCTCTCGACCCTGCACCAGAGTTCGCTCGGATCCCTCTATCTGATCATGCCGAGCAAGCTACATCCGTTCTGGTACACGCCGGCGCTGCCCTTCTTCTTCTTTGCTTCGGCGGTGGCGGTTGGACTGGCCATGACCATCTTCGAGTCCACGCAGAGCGCGAAGGCCTTCGGCCGTCACCTTGAACTTTCGGTTCTGGTCACCTTGGGCGGCGCGTTGCTGGTAGCTCTATGGGTCAATGCCCTGCTGCGCTTCGAGGACTACTTCCGTCGCGGCCTGATCAGACAGATCTTCAAACCCAGCTACGAAGCGTACTTTCTCTGGCTCGAACTGACGCTGACATTCGTGATTCCCATCACCATGCTCAGCTTCAAGAAGGTCAGGCTGTCGCCACAGTGGTTGTATCTAGCGTCGATCTGCACGGTGCTCGGATTCATCACCAACCGCCTCAATATTGCTCTCATCGGCTTTGAGACTTACGTCGGGCATCATTACATCCCGAAGTGGACGGAGTTTTCGATAACCCTCATGATCATCGCCATGGGCTTCGCCCTGTTTGGGTTGGCAGTGAAGTACCTCCCTATCTTTCCCGACGAACGGGTTCCAGTGCAGCAGCGTCTCCGAACGGAAACCGCGCCCGTAGTTGCTACACCGGTATTGGGCCATGCCGGAGACTGAGCCAATTCGCGTCGTTGTGGGATGGAAGCGGCTGACTCACAGCATCAGTGCAAAATTGATCGGATCTCTGTTGGCGGTGATGGTCGTCGTCTTCGCCCTTCTCGGATACTTGAATGTCCGATTGCATCGCCAGGACCTGGAAGCCGCCACCCTGGTCAGCGCGGAGCGGGTTAGCGACATAATCAAGCACAGCACCACGTACTACATGCTGCGCAACGATCGCGAGGGACTCTACCATGCCATTCACACCATGGAGGACGAGCCCGGCATGGTCAAGGTCCGAATCTTTGACCAGGAGGGGCGGATCAGCTACTCCACCGATCCAGCCGAAGTCAGCCACGTCCTCGACAAGACGG
>JBEKWL010000108.1:0-12945 GCA_049513095.1 Terriglobales bacterium | reverse complement strand
CGGTGGAGCGCATTACGCTGCCGCAACGCGGCCAGTGGATTCGCCAGGGCCAGAAGATGTGCACACTTTATCGCGACGACTGCGCCGTCGATATGGTTTCGCCGATCGAGGGCACCGTGTCTGACATCAACGAAGCGGTCATTAAGAATCCTAAGCTGGCGCTCAGCGACCCTTACGGCGAAGGCTGGCTGGTGACCGCGCAGGCGCCCGACGCCAAGACAAGCTTCAAAAATTTGCTGGGCGGCCCGCTCGCCCGCTGGTGGACGGAGGAGTCGGCGAGCCGCTTGCAGCGCCGGATGCCGATGGCGCTGGGTGCCTTGGCCCAGGATGGAGGAGTGGCCGTGGACGACCTCTCAGTCCAGATCCCCGACCAGGAGTGGCTGCCACTGGCGAAGGAGTTCTTCCTGTCATAAGTAGAACCCGCAGCGAGGCCAACCAGCCTCGCCGAGGACGCCGAAACGAGAACCGCAGAAACACCGGCCGCCCGGATCCAAGGCTGAAGAGCCAGGACCGGGCGGCCGGTGGCGTTTGGGACCGCCGGATGCACTCCATCGCCAAAGCGATGCGCCGATACGTCCGCCAGGTGCGCCTCATAGGTCCTTCGAGCGGATGATGGCTGGTAGCCCCGGCAGGAATCGAACCTGCATAGTCAGTTTAGGAAACTGAAGTCCTATCCGTTGAACGACGGGGCCACTAGAAATCAGGTTAGCACGCCTGCGCCGGAGCAAGCACGGCACGTAAAGGGGCACTTAGTCCGCGCATCACGCGCTCGAACTGTTGGAGATCGAGAGACTGCGGCCCGTCAGAAAGCGCGCGCTCGGGACAGGGATGTACCTCGACAATGAGGGCGTCCGCTCCGACGGCAATCGCAGCGCGTGAAACCGCCCCGATCAGGCTCTGCTTGCCGGTGCCATGCGACGGATCCGCCACTACCGGCAGGTGCGAAAGTTCTTTGGCGAGAGCGACGGCGGCAAGGTCGAATGTGTTGCGAGTGGCGGTTTCGAAAGTCTTAATTCCGCGCTCGCAAAGCGCGACCTGATCGTTTCCGCCGGAAAGCAGGTATTCCGCCGCCAGCAGCCACTCCTTCACCGTGGCCGAGGGGCCGCGCTTGAGCAGAATCGGCTTCTTGATGGTCGCGAGCCTTCGCAACAACGCAAAGTTCTGCATGTTGCGTGCGCCCACCTGAAGCATATCGGCGTACTCACAGATCAGGTCCACGTCTTCCGTACTCATGACCTCGGTCACGACCGGGAGGCCGGTGAGTTCGCGAGCTTCGCGCAAGATCTTTAGCGCTTCAATTCCCAGGCCCTGGAACTCATACGGGGAGGTACGCGGTTTGTAGGCTCCGCCGCGCAGCATGGTAGCGCCCGCGCGCTTTACCCCTTGGGCAGTCTCCAGCATTTGCTCGCGCGATTCCACCGAGCAGGGACCGGCAATCACAACCACCTCGGGGCCGCCAATCTTTACGCCGCCAACGTCGACCACCGAAGGCTGCGGCCGCGTTTGGCGGCTGACCAGCTTAAAAGGTTGGGCGATCGCGACCACGTTATCCACCCCGGGCGCAACCGAAAGCGCCTCGATTTCATGGCGGCGCCCACCGCTGCCGACTGCCGCAACTATGGTGCGCTCGGTACCACGCGTGACGTGGGGCTGGAATCCGGCTTCGCGGATGCGTTGAATGATGTGTTCGATCTGATCTTCGGTGGCGCTGTCGGACATGTTCACAATCATGGCGATGACCTTTTCATTTGCCGCCAAAAACAAAAGCCGCGATTCTATCGCGGCTTTGGCGGAATCTTTGCGCTGTCCCTATTGCCCTGGTGACTGGCTGCGATTCTGCACCTCCGCCGCGAATGGAAACCGATAGCGGCTAAACAGGCGGAAGGTGCTAAATCGAGTCATAGAGATGTTGAACCGTAACTCTTGAAATACCGCTGCCTTCTAAAGCTGCCGGAACCGGGACTACTGCGTCCCTAGAGAGCTGGCAACAGTGGAGAATGCGTTGTTGGCGTTGCCCCCGATCAGACGCACAGTTCCAATCACCAATACCAGGATGACGGCAAGCATGACGGCATACTCAGCGATATCTTGTCCTTGCTCGTCCGCGCAAATACAACGAAGAAACTGCATCATAGATCCTCCGGGCCCGAGGAACAAATTCCGCAAAAGCTTGTGTACCTAATAATGACGACTCGGACGGCGATTGTCAATCGCCGCAGCAGCTAGATTGTAACGTTGTTCGCACTCACTACTGAAGTCAGAACCCGAGCCCCGCGCGGAGTTCACGCAAATTTACAGATTATAGTGGTTGCGTTTGGTAAAGCCTCCAGGCTGGCTCGCACCAGTGTTCTCGTGCTCTCGTTGGAAGACAAAAACTAAGGTTCTGTCGCCGGAAAAACTGACGCTGCCGTCGGGGCCACCGTATCGCTTACGAGTTGGCGGGCGGATTGGGAGGCGTAGTCGAGCACGCGTCCCGGCAGGACTCCGAGGTAAAGCGTAAGCAGCACGCAAACCGCAATGGCAAGCCCTGCCGCCACGGGCACGGGAGCGACGGGAACTTCGCCCCGTGGTTCACGCATGTACATCATGACGATAATGCGCAGGTAATAATAGGCGCCCACGGCGCTATTCAGCACCAGAATGATCGCCAAGCCCACCAGATTCGACTTCAGCGCGGCACTTAATACGTAGAACTTGGCGAAGAAGCCGCCCGTAATCGGAATGCCGATCAAAGACATCAGGAAGAATGTGAAAGTCGCGGCCAGCACGGGGGACCTCCTACCGAGGCCCGCGTAATCTTCGAGCGTGACATACTTTTCGCCCGCGTTCGCGAAGTGGCTGACGACAGCAAACGCTCCGACGTTCATCGCAGCATAGGCGGCGGTGTAGAACATCGCCGCGGACGCGCCCAGCGCAGGTTGTGCCGCAAACGCGACCAGCAGATACCCGGCGTGGGCGATCGAAGAATAGGCGAGCAGGCGCTTGACGTTGTCCTGCACCAAGGCGCACAGATTTCCCAGCGTCATGGAAAGCGCGGCCGAGACCCAGATCAGCCAGAAGCGTCCCGGTGCGTTCGCTTCGAACATGACCCGCAGCAAAACCGCGAACGCCGCCGCTTTCGGGCCCGTCGACATCAGGCCGACGACCGGAGCCGGGGCCCCCTCGTAGACGTCGGGAGTCCATACATGGAAGGGTGCAGAGGCAACCTTGAAGCCCAAGCCCACGAACATGAGCGCCGTCGCAACATAGGCCAGAACCGGCACATTGCCGGAGCGCAGCACCAGGCTGATCGCGTCAATGTTGGTGGAACCGGTCGCGCCGAACATGAGCGCCACGCCGTAGAGGAAGAACGCCGTGGCGAACGATCCCAGCAGAAAGTACTTCAGCGACGATTCGCTGCTCGAGGCATCGCGCCGCCGAAAACCGGCCAGCACGTAGGTCGAGATTGACGAGATTTCCAAAGCAATAAAAATAAGTACAAGTTCGATCGCCGACGACATCAAGCACATGCCAACCGTACCGAACAGGATTAGCCCGTAATACTCCCCGGCGCGGATGCGCTGCACCGCCAAATATTCATAAGAACTGAGGATGACCACCGCCGCAATCGCGATGACCAGAAAGTGAAAGTAGACGCTGAAGCCTTCCACCCGTACCATGTTCCAGAAAGCGGTTCCGGGATACTGCGCCATCCAGAACGTCGACGCCAGCGCGGCAAGAGTGCCGATCAGCGCGATTGTGCCGAGCGCCTGGTGACTGCTTTCTTCGTCGAGCAGCGGGTCGACGACCATTACCAGCATGCCAAAGATCGAGAGCACCAGCTCCGGCAGGATGCGCATGTAGTCGGTGCCTGGCGGCGGCACGGAGGCCTGCAACTGCGCCAACAGACCGGGCAATGAATGCGCGAAAGCCGTCATCATTATCATCATTGGCCCACCATCCTGCTGGCCAATTGGGTGAAGGGGGCGAGAGCCGCTTGCACCGCCGGATCAATCGCGCTGAGCCACACCAGCGGCGCAACACCCATCACCAGGGCGGCAATCGCAATCGGAGCAAGTGCTGCCTTCTCACGCAGGTTGAGGTCGGGCAGCGTGCTATTCACTTCATGCTTCACCTTGCCGAAGAAAACGCGCTGATACATCCACAGCAGGTAGCAGGCGCTCCAGATCACGCCGGTCGCGGCTAGGATTCCATAGATCGGCCGCGCCTGGAATGCGCCGCTCAGCACCAGGAACTCGCCGATGAAACCGTTCAGCAGCGGCAGTCCGACTGAAGCCAGCACGGTGACCAGAAAGAAGGTGGCGTACTTGGGCATGGGGGTCGCCAAGCCGCCAAAATCGGCGATCTCGTACGTGTGCCGGCGTTCGTAGAGGAGGCCCGCCAGCATGAAGAGTCCTCCGGTGGCGACGCCGTGCGCCAGCATGATGAAGACGGCTCCGTTCAGGCCGGCCGTCGTGAAACTGAAGATTCCGAGGACGACGAATCCGAGGTGGCTGATCGAAGAATACGCGATCAGCTTTTTCATATTCGGCTGCACCAGCGAGACCAGCGCGCCGTAGATGATGCCGATCAGCGCCAGCACCATAATCCAGGGAGCGTTGCGGTGCGCCTGTGCGGTAAAAAGGCCGACATCGAAGCGCAGCAGGCCGTAGGTGCCCATCTTCAGCAGCACGCCGGCCAGCAACACCGATCCGGCGGTGGGCGCTTCCACGTGCGCGTCGGGCAGCCAGGTGTGAAAAGGGAAAATTGGGACCTTTACCGCAAAGGCGATGAAGAAGCCGAGGAACAACCACAGCGAGGCGGTTTCGAAACCGGGGACACCGCCGCTGCGAATCGCGTTTTGGATGACGACAAAATCGAAGCTGCCGGTCTTGGCATACAGCCAGATAATCGCCGCCAGCATGAACATCGAGCCGACCATGGTGAACAGGAAAAACTTCACCGCGGCGTAGACCTTGCGTCCGTGGCCGTACATGCCGATCAGCAGCGCCATCGGGATGAGCGTCGCTTCCCAGAAGAAGTAGAACAGGAACAAGTCGAGCGAGGTGAAAACGCCGATCAGCGCCGTCTCCAGGATCAGCAGCAGGATGAAGAATTCCTTCACCCTCTCGTGAATCGAAGTCCACGAAATCAGCACGCACAGGGGCGTGAGGAAGGTGGTCAGCACAACCAGCCAGACGGAAATTCCGTCAATGCCCATGTGGTAATGAATGTTGGGGGTCGTGATCCAGACTTTGTCGATCTCGAACTTGAAAGTGCCGATCTCGCGATGCAGGTGTACCGGCAAATGCAGCGAGGCTACAAATGCCAGCAGGGAGATCACGAGGGCAAATAGCTTGATGTCACGATCGCGGCGCGGGATCAGCAGAATCAGCAGCCCGCCCCCGGCAGGGATAAAGGTCACCAGCGAAAGAATGAATGGACTGAGGGTTTCCACATTCATCGGACCCACACTCCCATCCAGATCATGTAAGCGATCACCACTGCCCCTCCAGCGGCCACCCAGCCGGCGTACGACCGCAGATTGCCGGATTGCATGTGGCGGGCGTTGTCAGATATGTGGCGCGCAGCGCTCGCTGAGTTGTTCACCGTGGCATCGATCACGTTCTGGTCGACGCCGTGCCAGAGAATTTCGGTCGAGCCGTCGATCAGCGGCTTGACGAAAAGGACGTTGTAAAGCTCGTCGATGTAGTACTTGTGGGCGACCGCCTGGTAGAGCCCGCCGAGGCTGGCGGCGATGCGCGCGGGCAGTTGCGGTCGGCGGAAATAAAGGGTCCAGGCGAGGAAAAGTCCAAGAAAGGCCGCACCGACGGAAATCAGCATGAGGAGGATTTCAGTTCCTGTGCCGGCAGCTTCACCGGCGGTCTCGTGCGCCAGTTCCGCGGCGCCTCCGCTCTGGAAAACCGGAGCGAGGAAGTGTTCGAAGCGGCCGCCGATGCCGATCCATCCACCCACCAGCGACAGGAACGCCAGGACGACCAGCGGACTCAGCATCACCCACGGGCTTTCGTGGGGCCCTCCGTGGCCGTCTCCATGACTGTGGTCGTCGTGCCCATGAGCATCGCCTTGCGCCGCAGTGCCGCGGTAATCACCGAAAAATGTCAGGAACCACAGCCGGAACATGTAGAACGAAGTGATAAACGCGGTGATGACGCCGATCAGCCAAAACACCCAACTTCCATACTCACTCGAATAGGCTTTCCACAGGATCTCGTCCTTGGAGAAAAATCCGGCAAAGGGCGGGAAGCCGGCTATCGCAAATGTCGCGATGGTCATGGTCAAGAAGGTCCAGGGCATGTACTGCCGCAGCCCACCCATTTTTCGCATGTTCTGTTCGCCGCCGATGCCGTGAATTACCGAACCAGCCGCCAGGAACAACAGGCCCTTGAAGAACGCGTGCGTCATCAGGTGGAAGATGCCCGCTGAAAACGCTCCCACGCCACAGGCCATGAACATATAGCCGAGCTGCGAGACGGTGGAGTAAGCCAGCACCTTCTTGATGTCGGTCTGGGCAATGCCGATGGTCGCCGCGAACAGAGCGGTGAGCGTTCCGACGATGGCGACCACCATCATCGCCATGGGCGCGCGCTCGAAAATAGCGGACGAGCGCGCCACCATATAAACGCCCGCCGTCACCATGGTTGCCGCATGGATCAACGCGGAGACCGGGGTGGGGCCTTCCATGGCGTCTGGCAGCCAGACATAAAGAGGGATCTGCGCCGACTTGCCAGCCGCGCCGACCATCAACAGCAAACCGATTGCCGTGAGCAGCCCAGCGCCGGCAGTTTCCGTCGGCAGCGTCGGCACCGCCGCAAACACGTGTGTGAAGTCAAGCGATCCGAAGTGCTTGATCATCAGGAAAAGCGCAATCAGGAATCCAAAATCGCCAATGCGGTTGACGATGAATGCTTTCTTGCCGGCCGCGGCCGCCGAGTCTTTTGTGAACCAGAAGCCGATCAGCAGATACGACGCCAGGCCCACGCCCTCCCAGCCGATGAACATGACCAGGTAGTTCTTCGCCAGCACCAGCGTCAGCATGAAGAACATGAACAGGTTCATGTACGACATGAAGCGGTAGTAGCCGTCGTCGTCCCACATATAGCCGACCGAGTAGATGTGAATGAGGAAGCCGACGCCGGTGACCACGAGCAGCATGACAAGCGATAACTGGTCGAGATAGAAACTGAAGTCAACTTGAAAGCTTCCCGAGCGGAGCCAGTGTGCGAGGTTGAAATAGTAGGGAGCCGAAGCCGAAGAGAAGCCCGCGGCCAGAAACAGCGCCAGGGCAAAGGCGGCGCCGCAGAAGCCCAGCGCGATAATCGAAATCGCTCTTTTCGACGACCGCCGGCCAAAATACCCGTTGATCGCCGCCCCTGCCAGGGGAAGAATCGGGACGAGCCAGAGATAGGGATTCAGCGTCATAACTTGAGCAGGTTCACCCGGTCCACATTCAAAGTTTCACGCGTGCGATAGACGGCAATGATGATCGCCAGGCCCACCGCGGCCTCAGCGGCGGCCACTACCATCACGAAGAAGACGAAGACTTGCCCGCTGAGCGCGTGCCAGTGCGCGGCGAAGGCCACGAACGAAAGGTTCACGCCGTTCAGCATCAGCTCGATCGACATGAAAATCGTGATGATGTTGCGCTTGATCAGGAAGCCGAGCACACCACACACGAACAGAATTCCGCTCAACAGCAGATAGTAAGAAAGAGGGATCATCACCCGTCCTTTCTCGCGCCGCGGGCCACGGCTTCGGGCCGACTGGCGAGCACGACCGCGCCCATGATGGCGATCAGGATCAGCACCGACGTGACTTCAAAGGGCAGCAGAAAATCGCGGAAGAGAAGCCGGGCTATATCGCCTGGATCGCCTTTTAACGCGCCGATGGGGACCGCCGCCTGCAGGTTGGAGCGATAGAGCAGCGTCCAGGCGACGAGCACGCCGCCGATCAGCACTCCCGGAACGCCGAGCAGGATCGCGACCCGGCTGCCTTTGCTGCGCTCTTCTTTGCCGGCATTCAGCAGCATGATGGTAATCACAAACAACACCATGATGGCGCCGGCGTAGACAATCACTTGTACTGCGGCCACAAATTCCGCGCCTAACAGAAGATACTCAGCAGCGAGCGAGGCCATCACCGCGATCAACGAAAGCGCGCTGTTGATGGGATGACTCTGCACCAGCAGGTTGACGGCCCCCGCCACGCAGATAGCGCCGAAAAAGAGAAATAAAATTAAATGAAACATTTGTGCTAGTAAGCTACTAGCTTCTGGCCGCTAGCTGGCAGCTAGAAGCCAGTTCTCAAGCTCTCCACGCCACAACCAGCGCCGTATATACAATGTTCGCAACCGCCAGGGGCAGCAGAATCTTCCACCCGAACGCCATGAGCTGGTCATAGCGAAGGCGCGGTAAGGTCCAGCGCACCCAGACATACAGAAACATGAAAAAGAAAGCCTTCAGACAGAACCAGAACACCGGCATCACCGCTTGCAGGATCGGTGGACCAAAGATCGGCCCGTGCCATCCGCCCAGGAACATTATCGTGGCCAGGCATGCGACCGTCAGCATGTTGGCGTACTCGGCCATGAAGAACATCGCGAATTTCATCGAGCTGTACTCGGTGTGGTATCCCGCCACCAGTTCCGACTCGGCTTCCGGCAGATCGAACGGCCCTCGGTTCGTCTCCGCATATGCGGAAATCAGATAGATGAAAAACCCCAGTGTCTGCCCGTGAAAAATGTTCCAGCGCGGAATGAAGCCCCAAAAGACGCCGCCCTGAAAATCCACTATGTCGCGCAAACTGAGGCTCCCCGACATGATCACCACTCCCACCAGCGCCAGGCCAAGCGAAACTTCATAGCTCACCATCTGGGCGCTGGCGCGCAGTCCGCCGAGCAGCGAGTACTTGTTGTTCGACGACCATCCGGCCAGCGCGATACCGTACACGCCCATCGACGTAATGCCGAGAACCACCAGCAGCCCGATATTCAAGTCGGTAATCTGCAGGAAGGTGCCCCACGGACCGACGTTCACCCAGTTGCCGAAGGGGATTACCGAAATGGACGTGATGGCAAAGACCAGTGAGATGATGGGGGCCGCAATGTAAAGCGGCTTGTAGACATGGGGCTGCGTCAGGTCTTCTTTGAGGATGTTCTTGACGCCGTCGGCAATCGGTTGCAGCAGGCCGAAAGGTCCAACCCGCGTCGGGCCCCAGCGGTTCTGAATGTGCCCCGCCACCTTGCGCTCCAGCCAGACGCTGTAGGCCACCCCGAACAGCAGAAGACCCACCACGACAACCGACTTGATGATCGAAATGATGATGAAAGTCGTTATGCTCAACGAAATTTCTTTCGTGTTCTTATGTCACGCGGGCATTCTAGCCCGCGTGTTTTCATCTACCGGACAGCTATGTCGTACCTAGTCCGCCGCAACTTCTGCGCCTGCGGACTTGTTTTCGTAAACCGAGTTCAAAGTCTTGGAATACTTTCCCAGCGTGCCCGAGCTAAACAAATCATCGTTGGCCGGGACGATCAGTTCCGGCTTCTGAACCAAGCTCGCGCCGCTTTCGGCAATCTCGAGATGCTGATCGCTGCCCGCCAGCAGATTGACCCGCGAAATATCGTAGCCCGCTACCACGCGCTGGATCTCGTCGAGAATCGCCATGGGATCGAAGGGCGTCATTTTCGGTTCCAGGTTGTGCGCTTCAAGCCACACCGCGTGACGATCCGCCTCGCCCGACTGCGCGCCGCGGGTCTGCCCCATGTCGGAGTGCGTTCCGCTCCCGAAAGGCACCAGACCGCTCACATCGCTGCCCATGGCGTCGGCGATGCGAACGATCATCTCGAAGTCCGGCTTTGTGTTCGTGACTTCGCCTGCCTTTTTCAGCAGCTGCAGATCGCCGCAGGTGTTCGTATAAGTTCCCGTTTTCTCGTACGCGTTCGCTACCGGCAAAACCACGTCGGCGATGGCCGCGGTTTCGGTCAGGAACATGTCCTGAACCACCACAAAACTCTTCGAGAACACAAAGGGATCAAGACTCAACCGGCCGACCGGATTCGATCCCACCACGTAAAGCGCTTTCAGTTTGCCGGCCTTCGCCGCTTCCGCCATCTCCGGCAGGCTCAGGCCTTTTTCGGTTGGCAGCTTGCCCCATTCCTGTTGGAACTTGCCTGCACTGGTGGCAGGCTCGTATCCCGGCAGAAGATCGGGATAAAGCCCCATTTCGCTGGCCCCGCGGGAATTCGAGTAATCGCCCAAACAGATAAGCTTCGCTCCGATCAACGTGGAAGCAAAAGTCACCAATTTCTCGATGTCCTTGCCGCGCAGTTCAGAACCGAAGGCGATGATCATGTTCTGTTCGGCGCGGATTTTCTCTCGCAGCGAGATCCAGGCATCGCGCGTCATGCTGTCGGTGGCCTGGGATTCCGAAAACGACACGACAAGTGAATCGAGCAGAGAATCGTCGCCCGCGAGAAATGCGACTGCCTTCCCTTCCGCGCCCGCCGGTACCAGTGCGAATTCCGCCGCCTGCCGGCGCAACTTGATGGGCACGGAGTTGATCACATAAAGCCGCGCCCGGCGCAACCGGACGTTCGTCCGGATCTGCCATGCCAGCAGCGGATGCTGATTCGTAGGGTCGTTGCCGATCAGGAGAATCGCGGGCGCATTCAACACGTCGCGCATGGAGGCCGTTTTTCCGGGCTTGCCGTGAAGCGCCGCCGCGAGGGCAGGATAGTCTGCCGTCCGATGATGATCGACGTTATTCGTCTTGAGCACGACACGGGCGAATTTTGAGAGAAGATAATTTTCTTCGTTGGTGGTGCGATTGGACCCGATCACGCCAATCGCGCTCCCGCCGCCTTCATTCTTAGTTCCGTCGCGAACCTCGTCGCGAACTTCCCGAAACCGTTTGCCGATCAGTTCAAAGGCTTCTTCCCAGGTCGCGGGGGTGAGCTTGCCGTTCTCGCGAACGAGCGGCTGCGTGAGGCGTTCTTTGTGATGCGCAAAGTCGAAGGCGTAGCGGCCCTTGATGCAGAGGAAATCGTTATTGATCCCGCTCTTGTCGCGATTGTCCCCGCGCACGATCTCCATGCCCGTGTCGCAGCGGCGCACACCCAGCGTGGTCTTGCATCCGTCCCCGCAGTGAGTGCAGATTGTGCCCACGTGGTTCATCTCCCACGGCCGCGTCTTGTAGCGGTAAGCACCAGAGGTGAGCGCACCTACCGGGCAGATGTCGATGCACATGCCGCATTCTTCGCAGTCAAGGCTACCGCCTTGGTTGGGCGCGATGATCGAACTCACGCCGCGGTTCTGCACGCCCAGCGCCCAGACGTCCATGCCCTCGCCGCAGATGCGCACGCAGCGGTAGCACAGTATGCAGCGCGGACGGTCGAAATACACCACCGGGGACCACTGCTGCTCTTCGCGGTGGTTCTTGGCCTCTGTGTACTTCGATTCGGAGGCGCCATAGGAGAACGCCATGTCCTGCAGTTCGCATTCGCCGCCCGCGTCGCACACCGGGCAATCCAGCGGATGGTTGCCGAGCAGCAACTCAACCATCGCCTTGCGGGCCTGACGCACCTCATCGCTATCGGTCGAGACGATCATGCCCTCGGTTACCCCCGTCGTGCAGGCGGTCTGAAGCTTGGGCATCTTCTCGACCTTCACCACACACATGCGGCAAGCGCCCTGCAGCGAGAGCCCGGGATAGTAGCAAAAAGAGGGCACTTCAATGCCCGCGCTCTTGCAGGCCTCAATCAGCAGCGACCCGGCGGGGGCTGTGATCTTTTTTCCGTCGACTGTCAGTGTTACGTCAGGCATTGAATTTTCTAAGCCATCACGGGCTCAACGGCTCCCGCCTTCTCAAATGGGCAAGGCTTGCCATCCAGGTGATCTTCAAATTCTTTTCTGAACTTCTTCACAAATGCCATTGTCGGCATTGCCGCCGCGTCTCCGAGCGGACAGAAAGTCTTCCCCAGCATGTTCTCGGCCAAGTAGTAAATATTGTCGATATCCTTTTTCAGCCCGGCGCCGGCATGGAACCGCGTCAGCGTCTTCTTCAGCCAGTCGGTGCCCTCGCGGCATGGGATGCACCAGCCGCAGCTTTCATGCTGATAAAACTTGATGGTGCGCAGCGCGAACTTCACGATGCAGGTCGAATCGTCGAGCACCGTAACCCCGCCCGATCCAAGCATCGAACCCGCCTTGGCGACCGAATCAAAATCCATGGCGACATCGATTTCCTCCGCCAGCAGCACTGGCGTTGACGATCCGCCCGGAACCACAGCTTTCAAGCTGCGCCCGTTGGGAATTCCCCCGCCCACCTCATAGATCATCTTCTTGAGGTTGTAGCCCATCGGGAGTTCGTAGACGCCCGGCTTGTTGAGATGTCCGGCCAGGCAGAACAGCCGCGTTCCGCCATTCTTCGGCGAGCCAAGTTTCGCGTACCAGTCCCCGCCGCCCAAAATGATGTGCGGCACGGCAGCGAGGGTCTCCGCGTTATTAATCACGGTCGGACCGCCCCACAGTCCAACCACGGCCGGGAAAGGCGGGCGGATGCGCGGAATTCCGCGCTTGCCTTCGAGGGACTCCATCAGCGCCGATTCTTCGCCAACTTCGTACGCTCCCGCTCCACCGTGCCAGTGAATGTCCAGATCGTATCCGCTGCCAAAAATGTTCTTGCCGAGGAACCCTTTCGCGTACGCGTCCTTGATCGCCTTCTGCATGATCACGGACAGATAGCGATACTCGCCGCGAATATAGATGTACCCTGTATGAGCGCCGACAGCAAACGAGGCGATCATTACACCTTCAATGATCGAGTGCGGATCGTGTTCGAAAATCAGGCGATCCTTGCAGGTGCCGGGCTCGCTCTCGTCCCCGTTGCAGAGCACATATTTCGGCTTGGCCGATTGCTTCGGGACAAACGACCACTTCATTCCCG
>JBEKWL010000107.1:0-22930 GCA_049513095.1 Terriglobales bacterium | reverse complement strand
ACCATCCAACCCAACATAGAGCAACCGGTCAGCGACGAAATGGCGCTGGTCCGGCGGGCCAAGCGCGGCGACGATCAAGCGTTTGAAGAATTAGTACGGCGCTATGATCGCAACGTTTTCCGCATAGCACAGCACATTACGCAGAATCGCGAGGACGCGGAAGATGTGGTTCAGGAAGCGTTCCTCAAGGCGTATGGGAACCTGGCGAAGTTCCAGGAACAGTCCAAGTTTTACACCTGGCTGGTGCGGATTGCGGTTAACGAAGCGCTGATGAAGTTGCGCCGGAGAAAGCCGGAACGAACGGTTTCTCTGGACGAAGAAGTAAAGACTGAGGATGACTCGCTTCCCCGTGAGGTTGCGGATTGGAGCCCCAATCCCGAGCAGATGTTCAACCAGGCGGAGTTGCGGGACATTCTGACGCGCACCATTCAGGGGTTGCCGGCGGGGTTCCGTACGGTGTTCGTACTCCGTGACGTGGAAGGCCTGTCGACTGAAGAGACGGCCCAAGCGCTGGAGCTAAGCATCCCGGCGGTGAAGTCGCGGTTGCTGCGCGCGCGCCTGCAGTTGCGCGAGCGGCTGAACCGATTTTTTCAGAAACGGGCGAGTGGAGATGGCGACCAGTGAAGTGTTCTGAGTTTCTAAACGAGCTGACCAACTACCTCGATGGCGCGCTGGACGCCCGGACCAAGTCCGAACTGGACGATCATCTGGCGTGGTGCCACAACTGCTACGTCGTCTGCGACACCACTCGTAAAACCATCGAAATCTACCGCAACTCGGAACTCTACGAGTTACCCGACGATCTGCGCGTGCGGCTCCGGTCAGCCATCATGACCAAGTGTTTGGAGCACAAGAAGTCCGGCCCGCCGAGTGGCTGAGCGCCGAGCTTGCTCTTTCGTGCCCTTCTTGTTTACTCCTTCCGCTCTTCCTGCCGGCGCCTAAATGCATGCAAGTGCTTGATTCCGGCGCGGCTTTGAGGGCGCTTTCTGTGCTATCAGTGGCGCGAACCTTTTGCGCACTCCTCGAATCTAAGTAGTTAGAGCTCGTCTTGCAATTCAGGCGACAGGGATGAGCCAGTGTTGTTGCTTTTATTCTGTGGAGGTCACCCGATGCTTTCAAGGCTGATGGACGCCATGTTTGGTTGCCGGCACGCTCGCTACAGTTTTCCGATCACGGTGCGCGCCGGTTCGCGTCGTACCCCAGCTCCGCGGACGGGCACCTACGTCGTGTGCCTGGACTGTGGCAAGGAATTCGGCTACGACTGGCACGAAATGAAGATCATGGGATCGCAGGCAAGAGAAGCCGCACCCGCCTTGGTTACGAAAGAAGCCGCCTAAGGGTCGCAAGAGCTGTCCCCAGACAGCGCATTTTTTAGGCGTTTAGCGGCCAAAAGTGAACATTCCTCGCTAACCCTTCCCAGTTCTCGCTCCTCAGTTTTCCCGTTTTTGGTCAGCCCCGGCCTCTAAAATTTCACTAACTCCTCACCCTCCGACAGGCGCATAATTGAATCGGCCGACCCTGCGGAGCATGCTTCGGCAGTCCTTCAGAAGCGTTCCCGCTCGCGGTTCGGACGGGAGGTGTCTGTGCCTCTTTCCATGCTTCGGGAGTTCTTGGATCGTAACCGCATTGAATACATGGTGATCTCGCACTCAGTGGCCTACACGGCCCAGGGGATTGCCGCTCTCACCCACACCCCGGGAAAAGAACTTGCGAAAACCGTCATGGTTATGGTGGATGGTCGTCTCGCCATGGCGGTGGTGCCAGCTTCGTTCCGGGTGGATTTGTACCGGCTTAAGAAATATTTGGGGGCAGACTCAGTAGAACTGGCCAGCGAACTCGAATTTCGCGGTCGTTTTGCCGACTGCGAAACCGGGTCCATGCCACCCTTCGGCAATCTCTACGGCATGGATGTTTTCGTGGACCAGACTCTGGCTGAGGACAAGGAAATCGCCTTCAACGCGGGTTCGCACCGTGAACTGGTGCGTATGAGATTCGCCGATTTCCGCGATTTGGTGAACCCGGTAATCATCGCGCTGGCGGCGGGCAAAGCTCATACTCACGCGGCTTGAATGCTGCGGGAGCGGATCTTTCTCTGCACGAAGCGGTGGCCTTTCATGGCTATGACCGCCGGTGCCCGTAGCCGCCAAGCGAGCGGCTGTGGGGCGAATTGGGTTATCCCTGTTTTTTTTCATACACTCTTCACAAATCCCTGTGTTAGATTTGCCGCTCAACTCAAAATTTTCTGGAGGAAACTGAATTGGGCAAGGACATGGTCCCCAAGAAGATATTCTTCACCAAAGGGGTGGGGAAACATCGGGAGCGCCTCACTTCTTTCGAACTCGCGCTGCGCGACGCCGGTATCGCGGCGCAAAACCTGGTGCGTGTCTCTTCCATCTTTCCGCCCAACTGCAAACTGGTCCCACGGTCGCAGGGACTCACGTATCTGCACCCCGGAGAAGTGGTATTCGCGGTGGTTGCCGAAAATTCCACTCACGAGCCGCACCGCCTGCTGGCCTCTTCGATTGGCGTCGCCATCCCGGCCGATCGCAACACTTACGGATATCTGAGCGAGCACCACTCGTTCGGTGAAACGGAAGACGCGGCCGGAGACTACGCGGAAGAACTCGCCGCCGAAATGCTGGCCACAACCCTGAACGTGGAATTTGATTCCGACCGATCGTGGGACGAAAAAAAAGAGATCTATCGCATCTCCAACAAAATCGTCCGCACCGCCAACGTAACGCAGTCGGCGATGGGGGATAAACGCGGGCTGTGGACTACGGTGATCGCGTCGGCCGTGCTCATTTTTGACTGACGGAGTTACTTCTGGCTCTTATCGAAACGCATCTGTGCCAGCGAGTCGACCTCACTATCGAGCTCACTTTGCGACGGAGCACTGGCTTTGACCGCAAGGACTCGCCTATCGGACAGCGTAATCACAATGCTTGAGTTGTACCGGGGCACTTGATCTGGAGCGGACAAATCCAGCCGCCAATAGTCATAGCTCGGCTCGGAAACTTTGGTTGGACCAACAATCTTGACGCCCTTCACGCTCAGCCACATCCCTTTAACCTCTCCAAGGTAGGCCAGAGCAATAGTGTCGTGCGTCCTGTCGCTACTCCGCTGCTTTGTGTCGTAAAGAAAAGCCATTCTGGGTTGACCACTGCGCTCTGGTGTATCCCACAAAGCCAAGATCATGTGTTCGCGCCCTGTCCGATCGCGGGAGGGTATTTCGCTTTCCACTTTTGGGCTGAATTTGTTGGGAAACTCGTAGGTCAGTCCCATAGCCGCTTCGCGAAAAACGTTCCCATGGACGCTTCCTCTTCCCTGACCTAGGCACGTTGGGCACACTAGCGACATGCAAACGAACACTGCTAACGCAAACTCGGGTCTCATCGCTCCTCCCATTTATTCTGCCTTCGCCAGCGTCTTCTTGCCCACAGGCTTTTTCTTCAGGCGCTCGAGCACTGCGGCCACGATCAGCGGTAGTCCCACAGTGGCGTCCACAAAGACTTCCCCAAACTTCCCGCCTTCGGCCGGAGGCACGAACTTGCCCCACGAGACCGCCTCGCTGTAGGGACTGCCTGAAAGCCCGCCCCAGTACACCGGCTCTGGGCAGATGCGCAGTCCGTAGTGATAGCGCTTCAGCGGCAGGTCTTCCCCACCCCGGCGATGGCGCAATTCGATGAATGGCCCAAACTGCTGCGACCAGTTGCGCGGAACTCCTCCGCCGATGGTGAAGATTCCCAGCCGCTTCTGACTCAGCAGAGTTGCGGCGAAGTGCTCCAGGTCTTCGAAGGGATCGAAGCGGAATCGCGGCTTTCCTTTCTTGTCGCGTTCACGGTTGGTCAACGCATAATCCAGGCCCAGCTCGGAATCGGAGAACGCGGGGACAAATACCGGAACATTTTTTTCGTAGGCCGACTTCAGAATGCCGCGCTGTCCTTTGGTGTGCTTCGCCAGATGGGCTCCGATAGCGCGGTTCAACTTATAGGAGCACATCACCTCGTCCGCGTCCCATCCGCCGAACACCGCCGCCATCACGCGCTCCACGTCGTCGAGGTTCTGCTCGGGTTCAAGCGTGTCATAGATGCGGTTGTATCCCGCTTCGTAAAGTTCCTCGTCGCTGAGGTCGGGATTATGCCGGAAATGCGCGCGCCCGGTCGCTTCGACCAGCCCATGCGCCATCAGCGCGCCGGTCGAAACGATCGCGTTCACGATGCCGCGGTCGATCAACTCGGCGATCACCAGGCCCTGCTTGGCAACGGTCATCGCGCCCGCAAGCGTCATGACGACAAAACATTCTTTGTCGCGCGCCATGGCCTCCAGCACGTCGGCGGCTTCGCCGAGCTGCCGACCGGTAAATGCTGTCCTCGACATCGCACGCACCAGGCCGTCAATGGAGTGAATCTTGCCGGGATCAAGCGGCTCCAGCGGAATCAGCCGGTCGGCCACAGGATCGTGCAGCTTGCGGTCGATTCCCGCGCCTTCGTGATGATGGCCGTGCTTCGCGCCAGTTTTGTGCTTCAAAGACGAACCTCCAGAGTGAGAAACCGATTTTGACCGAAGAAACAATTTACTAGAAGTAAGGGGAAACGCGGGGACCTGTTTTTTCCACGGTGTTGCAGCACTCACGTTCGCATCGAGCATTTTGATATCCTAGAGCGCGATCACACATGCGTAGAGACGCGCGGCTTGCCGCGTCTCGCCGAAGTTAGATAAACAAGGCCGGAGAAAAAAGTGCGAGACAAGTTCACCGTCGCCCTGATCCAAATGTCGTGCGGCCCCGAGCCCGCCGACAATCTGGCCAAGGCGCTCGATCGCGTTTCGGAGGCGGCACGAAAGGGCGCCGATGTTGTTTGCCTGCCCGAACTCTTCCAGACGCAGTATTTCTGCCAGCGCGAAGACGCAACCTTGTTCGATCTCGCGGAACCGATCCCCGGCGCGGGCACGGAGAAGCTCGCCGCCGCCGCCCGGAAGAATAAAGTCGTGCTGATCGCGTCGCTCTTTGAGAAGCGCGCGCCAGGGCTCTATCACAACACGGCCGCGGTCTTTGATTCCGGCTGCGATTCCGACGGCGCACTCGTCGGCATCTATCGCAAGATGCACATTCCCGACGATCCGCTCTACTACGAAAAATTTTATTTCACTCCCGGCGATCTTGGGTTCAAGGCTTTCGATACTTCCGCCGGAAAACTCGGCACGCTTGTCTGCTGGGATCAGTGGTATCCGGAAGCCGCGCGCCTCACAGCACTGCAGGGGGCCAGCATTCTGTTTTATCCCACGGCCATCGGATGGCATCCCGGGGAGAAGGCCGAATTCGGCGAAGCGCAACACGATGCCTGGCGTACCATCCAGCGGGCGCACGCCATCGCGAACGGAGTTTATGTTGGCGTGGTGAATCGCGTCGGCTTTGAAACCGGGAACATCCGCGGCAATTCCGCGCCGGGCAAGGGTCTAGAATTCTGGGGAGGGTCGTTCTTCTGCGATCCCTTCGGGCGCGTGCTCGCCGAAGCCTCCCACGACCACGAAGAGATTCTGCTTGGCGAAGTTGACCTGCATCAACTGGAGGACATTCGCCGCAACTGGCCTTTCCTGCGCGACCGGCGTATCGACAGTTACGCTCCTATCACCAGCCGCATGATTGACGAAAAGTGACCGAAGCTAAGAGGGCAAGTGACTGGACCTAAAATGACCGGACGAAAAATGGCCAGATCGTCCGCCGCGCGCGCCAAACTCCCGCCCGCCGCACAGGGGTACCGGCTGCCCGCGGAGTGGGAGCCGCACGCGTCTACCTGGGTCGCCTGGCCGCATTTGCGCGGTGACTGGCCGGGCAAGTTCGAAACGATCCCATGGGTCTACGCCGAGATCGTCCGCACCCTGGCGCGGCATGAGCGGGTGGACCTGATCGTCAATGACGCGAGGTCGGAAAAGCGTGCGCGCACTGTTCTCGAAAAAGCGGGCGTGCTTTCTGACACACTCGCCGATAATATTTGCTTTCACCGTTGGCGCACCGATCGCGTCTGGACTCGCGACTCCGGCTGCATCTTCCTGACGCCTCCCCCCGATCACGTGGATGACGGGCTGCTTGCCCTGCACTTTCGGTTCAACGCATGGGCGAAATATGCGAATTACAAACTCGACGAAAAAATTGGCGAGCGCATGGCAAAGGCCGCTGGCGCTCGCGTCGTGCAGCCGTTCGTTGTGCATCCGAGCAGTGAAAAGCATCGCGTCGTGCTCGAAGGCGGAGCGATCGACGTAAATGGCTGCGGCACTCTCATCACCAGTGAGGAATGCTTGCTCTCCACCACGCAACAGCGCAACCCGCCCATGGACCGCACGTCCTATGAACAACTGTTCGCCGACTATTTTGGTGTGCAGTCCGTCATCTGGCTTGATAGCGGCATCGCCGGCGACGACACTCACGGCCACGTCGATGACATCACTCGCTTCGTCGCTCCCAATACCGTGGTGACGATGATCGAACAGAACGAGCAGAACGAAAATTACGCGGCCCTGCACGCGAACCTGGGCCGCCTGAAAAATGCTCGCACCTCCGACGGACAGAAACTTGAGATCGTCGAAGTTCCCATGCCACGTCCGGTCGTGTTCGAAGGCCGTCAGTTGCCCGCCAGCTACGCCAATTTCTATATGGCGAATGGCGCGGTGCTGGTGCCGGTGTTCAACGATCCGAACGATCGCATTGCGCTCAACTCGCTTACGGAACTGTTCCCGACACGCGAGATCGTGCCGATCTATTGCGGCGATTTGATTTGGGGATTCGGGGCGCTGCACTGCATGACGCAACAGCAACCGGCAGTCGGTGGTCAGTAGACGTCAGTCGCCCGAGACCGCTAGCCTCAGCACAATGCTTTTGTGCTCGCCTTCGTCAAGCTTCACAGTTTGCCCCAAAGACTCATGAACTTGGACAAATTCAGGGTCGTACGCCTCATCGACATCATCATCAAGCGTGAATACGCGGTACTCGCCCGGATTCAGTCCGTGAAGACTGAAGTGACCTCTATAGTCGGTACTCACCACTCGGTAGAGATCATGGCGCTCGCGGTGGCTTGCATCAGGGAAACAAATGACTCGAACATCGGAGGCTGGCTTGTCTTTTTCGTCGAGTGCAACGCCCTCGATGGCCGCGCCATTGGCGCTGACGACGATTTCCAGCGTATAGCTCGTCCCGCCGACGCCAAAGCCTGAATCAGTCACGTGTTTGCCGCCCAGATTCACAGATTTCACAAAATAATCCTGGAGAGCCTTGCCAGGGAAGATTCGCAGGCGATAAGTATCAGCGGGAATGTCCTTGATTTCGAATGACCCGTTGGTCTTCACTTCACCGCGGACCGGCCGATCGTCCCAGTACAGCGCCTCGAACTCGTTACCGGATGAGGACAATGATCCCGCGAAATCTTGCCGGTGTTTGGAATAAAGTTGTACTTCAATTTGAGACCAGTCAGTCTTCTGGCCATTGTCCATGTGGAGCTGGCCACGAATCTGACCGTTTGGTTGGGCTGAGATCCGCAAGCCCTCGACATCCCCATTCGCAACCTGCACGGTTGGTTCTCCGCGCATCGCTCGAAGGTCTTTGTAGCCGCCGGACACGATTAAAACAGCGTACGAACCCGGAAGCACTCCGCGAACCTCGAACCCGCCATCTTTGTCGAGTGGCCAAGTTTGGATATGAGCCATCGAATCCTCATCGAGGGGGTGCAAGATGACACCGGCCCCACTCGTCATTCCAGCAGGGAGATTCGTTACTAGTCCGCACACATGAAAGAAGCGCACCAGTCGCAGGGGGATATTAGCAGGTGTTTCGTCTCCAGCATGGACTGCGAGGGGAACCGCCTGGCTCTTTTCGGTTGTCCCCGGATAGTAAGTTATTCCGTAAACCGGAGTGCTCTTCTCGACCGTTTTCGCAGATTCCACAGCCCTACGTAGCTGAGAGAGTGGTTCCGCCATCAGCAGGTAACGGTTGGAAGGCAAGCTGCCGATGCGGTACTCACCGACTTCATTCGTGCGATCGCCGAAGCCCTTGGGACCTCGCAGGGTAGTGGGATAAGGAATGGCGGCGACTCCGACGCTCGGTACTGGATCACCATCGACGTCAGTCACTTTACCCATGATTATGGCGCCCGGAGCCATGTGGAAGAGCAAGTTGTTAAGATCCTGCCCTGGCTCTAGCGAAAGTAGCATTCCACTTCCATGGCGTCGTTTCTCAACATCGATAAAACCTGCGTGCTGGAAAATTAGACGGTAGCGGTCAGGTTTCACGCCCTCGATCTTGAAACGGCCTCCTGTGTCTGTAACGGCGGTGTACTTGATGTCCTCAGACTCCTGGTACTCGCCGACACCGAACAGCCGAACATCCACCTTCTTGATCGGCAATCCACTGGCCTGCTGAACGATCTGACCCTGCACCGTGCAGCAAGCAGGCCTCGACTCCGCTGATTGGGCTCTAACGACAGCCGTGAGCAGCAAGAGAGATAGAAACGTACGCCAAATGTTCATCGCCAGTCCGATCAGACCGAGACTATTCTAGTCCATGGGCCATCTGCGTCGTTCGTCGATTGCTGGCGAAAGACTGCGGACCGGTGTGCTTCTCATTTACACTTTTACCCGTGAACGCCGAGATCATTGCGGTGGGGTCTGAGTTGCTCACTCCGCATCGCCAGGACAGCAACTCGCTCTACCTCACCGAAAAACTGAATGAACTGGGCGTGGAAGTGCGCTTCAAGTGCATTGTGGGCGACGACGCCGAAGGATTGACCGCGGCCGCCAAACTTGCCATGCGGCGTTCGGACATCATCATTTTCACGGGCGGCCTCGGCCCCACTGAAGATGACTTGACGCGCGAAGGGGTGGCCGACGCGCTAGGCTTGCAACTGCAACGCGATCCCGAGATCATCGCGAAACTCGAAGAGCGCTTCGCCAAGCGCGGCATGAAGATGTTCGCCAACAATGCCAAGCAGGCCGACATCCTGACCAGCGCCACGGTGTTGCCGAATTCGCTCGGCAGCGCGCCCGGCCAGTGGATCGGCGGTAAGTATGACGGCCAGGATCGACTTCTGATGCTGCTTCCCGGCCCTCCCTACGAACTCAAGGCGCTGTTCGAAACCGAATGCATCCCGCGGCTACGCGCCCGGATCCCGCCCCAGCACATCGCCACTCGCACGCTCAAGGTGGCGATGATGCCTGAATCGCAAGTGGACGCGCGGGTCGCGCCCATCTACAAAACTTATACCGACGTGCAGACCACCATCCTGGCGGGCGGGGGAGAGATTCAACTCCACCTGCGCTGCCGGAAGGATTCGCAAGCGGAGGCCGAGGCGCGCGTCGAAGAACTAGCCGACAGAATCGAGGACGAACTCGGTGACGCCATCTTCTCTCGCAAGGGTGAAACCATCGAGCAGATCGTCAGCTATCTGCTGCAAATGCGCAGCATGACTTTGGCCGTGGCCGAATCTTGTACCGGCGGCCTGCTGGCCGAGCGCATCACTTCGCTCGGCGGCAGCTCGCGCTATTTTCTGGGCGGCGCGGTCGTCTACTCGAACGAATTGAAAACGCAATTTGCGAACGTTCCCAAAGCGCTGATCGACCAGCACGGAGCCGTGAGCCGCGAAGTGGCCGCGTCTATGGCCGAAGGCATCCGCAAGCGCTGCCTGTCAAGCTATGGAGTTGGAATCACCGGAGTCGCCGGCCCGAGCGGCGGAACCGAACTGAAGCCCGTGGGCCTGGTCTACATCGCACTCGCGGGAGAAGAAGGCACGCAGGTCGTCGAACGTAATTTCCCCGGCGACCGCAGGCGTATCCGCCAGTTCGCGACCCAACAGGCGTTGGAGATGATCCGCCGGGCGCTCTTGTAAAGGCCGCTGTAATAAATGATGCGAATATTCATCGGCATCGATCTCGACCCTGAAGTTCGCGCCCGCATCACGCGCTTTCTCGAAGGCGTGCAGGGTTTCGCGCCCGATGCGCGCTGGACGCGGCCGGAGTCGCTGCACATTACGTTGAAGTTCATCGGAGAACAAACACCGGAGCGGGTCGAGGCCATCAGCGAACGTTTGCGGCGGGTGGAGAGCGGCGCGTTTGACATTCGCTCCGCTGGATACGGATTTTTCCCGACCGCAAAGGCTCCGCGCGTATTCTGGATCGGAATCCACGCCGGACCACAACTGGCCCCGCTGGCCGAGGCGATTGATATGGCTGTAACCGAACTTGGCATTCCGCGCGAAGAGCGGTCGTTCAGTCCACATCTAACTCTGGCGCGCGCTGGCGGCAGATCGGGCTCGCCGAAATGGCACAAGGGCGACGGCCCCAACACGACGTTCGCGGTGCTCGAGAAGCGGCTCGCCGCGATGGGCGAGCTTGATTTCGGCAGAATGACGGCCCACGAGTTTATTCTTTATCAGAGCCAGCTTTCTCCGGGGGGATCGAAGTACACAAAGCTGCAACGCTTTCCGCTGCGACCGCTCGCCAACACAGCTGGCTAGCACAGCTGAATAGATAGATGAGCATGAATCCCTACCTCATTAGCGCCGCTGTGAGCTACTTGCTGGGGTCAATCCCATTTGGCTACCTGCTGGTGCGGATTCTCAAGGGCGAGGATGTACGCACGAGCGGCAGTGGCAACATCGGTGCGACGAACGTGGCCCGCAAATCACCCGCACTCGGGGCCGCGACGTTGTTGCTCGACGCTGCCAAAGGTCTGGCTGCGGTTCTACTGACGCAAGTACTGTTCAGCGGGCCGCACCAGCAGTTGGTCATGGCCACGGCGGCGTTCTTCGCCGTGCTCGGCCATCTGTTTCCCGTCTGGCTCAAGTTCCGCGGCGGCAAGGGCGTCGCCACCAGCCTCGGAGCTTTTAT
The DNA here is from genome assembly GCA_049513095.1 of Terriglobales bacterium. Taxonomy (GTDB): domain Bacteria; phylum Acidobacteriota; class Terriglobia; order Terriglobales; family Acidobacteriaceae; genus Acidiflorens. The sequence goes on along the minus strand of JBEKWL010000107.1, from coordinate 12,058 downwards.
ATTGCTCACCCCGAAATCCATTTTGTGTATGGTAGGCCTGTTTTTGCTCATCGCCGTCGCCTTCCGCTATGTCTCGCTCGGGTCGGTTGCCGTGGCGGCGGCTTTTCCGCTGCTGGCGTGGGCCCTCCACGAATACGTGGACTCGCGGGAACTGGTTCTTATCGCCTTGGTTTCGGCGCTGGTTATCTGGAAGCACCGCCAAAACATCGGCCGTCTCGCCGCCGGAACGGAAACAAAGTTGGGAACAAAGTTAAGAACGAAATCAGGAACCTTAGGAGCAACCCGCAAATGAGCCGCATTGCCATCATCGGCGCAGGCGCCTGGGGCACGGCACTGGCAATGGTCCTCGGACGTAAAGGAACACACCATGCCCCGCACAATGTCCGGCACCATGTCAGGCTCTGGGCTAACGAACTGGAAGTTTCGGAGAGCATCGCAAGAAAACGAATCAACGAGCACTTCCTGCCCGGGTTCATCTTGCCAGAATCGATTGAAGCGACCAGCGATCTCAACACCGCCCTCGATGCCGCGGAGATCGTTGTCAGCGTCATGCCCTCGCAGCATTGTCGAGCGTTATTCGAACGCATGGCGCCGACGCTCCGCCGGGAGATACTTTTCGTCAGTTGCACCAAAGGACTTGAAGACGGAACTCTACTGCGCATGACGGAAGTGATCGCCGATGTCTTGCGAAGCCGCAAGTTCACTCCTCGCGTGGCAGCGCTCAGTGGCCCGTCTTTTGCCAAAGAGGTAGCGCGCGGCGATCCGACGGCTGTGACCGTGGCATCCGTCGACGGTGAAGTCACGCGTGCAATCCAGCAGGCGTTCAACGATTCCCGCTTTCGCGTCTATACCAACGACGACGTGATCGGCGTGGAGTTAGGCGGCGCGCTGAAGAACATCATTGCCATCGCCGCCGGCGTCTGCGACGGCCTCGGCCTCGGCCATAACTCGGTAGCGGCGCTGATCACGCGAGGCCTCGCCGAAGTGGCGCGCCTGGTCGTCGCCTGCGGCGGGCGCCTCGACACCATGGCTGGACTCGCCGGACTGGGCGATCTGGTTCTAACCTGCACCGGGGATCTCTCGCGTAACCGCAGCGTCGGCGTTGAACTGGGCAAAGGCCGCAAACTGCCCGACATCATCGCCGACATGCGCGGCGCAGTCGCGGAAGGGGTTTTCACCACCAAAGCCGCGGTTGGTTTAGCCCACAAGAAGAACGTCGAGATGCCGATCACCGAACAGATATTCGCCATCCTCGAAAACGGCAAGGCGCCGCAACAGGCCATCGAAGAACTGATGACACGTGCGGCAAGATCCGAAGCTTAACAAGTGTAGCCATCCCAGCACCCATGCGGATGCGCTGTGTTTTTCCGGCCACATCACCCCACAATACTCATAGCGAAGTGAAAAATACTCCCTCACGTTTTCTGCAATTGCTTTTCCGCAAAGCAGTTGCAGGCGTCTACTTTAGGCGAATATCGCCTGACGCTGCTACATGATCAGAATTGACCATTCTTGAGAGCGGCTCCGAGACTAGGGTCGGCTTCAGGAGTCGTGTTATATGGAGACCTTTGCGGGTACTGAAGCAGCAACAGGAGGAGCCAATGTCAAAGCATGATTCTGTCACCAAACGCAACCGACGCCCGAAATCGGAGAAGCGTATAGACTACACCGCACGCACAATGGCCGCTATCAAGCAACTCGAACAAGCAGCAAAGCTAAAAGTTAAGGATGCCTAGCTTCGGTTTAGGACTGCCTCGGTACGAATGCAACAACTCCCAGCATCGGAAATGGGCAAACGAGCGGGTCCTCCCGCAAAGTTGCTCTGCCGTATCGGTTGTTCGGAGAACTACTGCATAAGTAGTAGTCTGAAGGTTGGGCTAAGCCAGGTGGGTACTTGCAAAGAACTCACAAAAGGTTAACAGTTCCGTAAGCGCCCAGAGGGCTCGGATTGTTGTTGCTTCCGATACTGGCAATCACCCTGCTGCTGGGGGGAAATGCCTTCGCTCAAAACGTCGGTGACAACAGCGTCTATTTCGTCACCTACTATTCCAATGCGAATACCACTGGGGCTCCGGATGGAACCTTGCGTATCATCAACGATGGCGACCAGGCAACTACAGATCTAGAAGGAAAGGAAAACGGACCCCTGTGGGCGGCAATCTACGTGTTCAATGACGGCCAGACTATGGTGGAGTGCTGCGCCTGCTTTATCTCGTCAGACGGTCTGCTTTCGGAATCCGTGGATAAACAGCTCACGTCCACCGAATTCACTACCCACACAGAAACTGTGCGTGGCGTTATCAAGGTCATTTCGTCTTCTAGCAGTGACCCGACCGCCCCAGCGCCGCTTACCGGACTGCGGGGATGGATGACGCACATCCAGGCAACGACGACCACGTTTCCTTCAGGTCCGGGGGCCTCTGTGAACGCCGTGGAGAAGGGGCCGTGGTTCGTTACCGAAACCGCGTTGTCCGATTCGAACCTCACGGGGCTTGAACTGTCTAACCTAGGGACCGTGTGTTCTTACTCGTATACGATAGCGAGCGGCCCCGGCGCCTGCCCCTGCACGCCGGAAGACTATGACTTTTAGTCTTCCGTCTTGAAGGGCTTTAGACCTGACTAAAGTTGCTTTGTTGGGACTTCGGCCGGGCCAAATCCAAACATCCCGGGATAGTGCCGTTGCGGCACTTCCCCAAGAAACGGCTGGGAGCTTTTCCTGGCCGTTTTCATTTTTCGCTTCCCCATGGCAAAAGAAAAGCCGGTTTTCACTTGGCTTTTCGACATTTAGGAGCGGCTAGATTCCACAAGTGCGTTTGCTGAGATACTGCTTCACGATGATGAAGTCGTTTTTCGCATCTCCGCTGATACTTGTTCAGATCGGTTCTCTTTTCCTATCATCACTTTTCTTGATGGCCTTCCTGGAGCGAGCGCCAGAGTTCGAATCAGGGATTTGGAAAGCGGTAGCAAGCTACCGCGCCCCAAGACCGCCGCTGCCCTAGAGCGGAAATGCGAGTGGGAGTTAAACCGGGCCGGCACGAGCGGAATCGTGGTCGATAACGGCGCTACAGGCGCGCAGAACATCTATTTCTCGACGCTCCTCAACCAAACCTGCACCGGCGGCACGGGCGGCTGCGCCATACAAACCTCGCAGTCGGCGCCCTAGAGCACGCCCGCGTCGAGGCAGGCAAGTGAACTAAAGTGGTTGCAACCGCCAGAGTTAAGTGGTGCCCGGAGACGGAATCGAACCGTCACGTCCGGTTAGGGACCCGGGATTTTAAGTCCCGTGCGTCTGCCAGTTTCGCCATCCGGGCATAGTCGGTAAGTCTAACGATTATAAAGCGTTAATTCTATTTCCACCTGTAGTCTCTGAAGCCCTATTCGCTTCCGGTAGCCAATTCGGAGCCGTTGGTTTCGGGGAAACGTAGTATTTTCGCGTTCTTTCCTCGTTCAATCAACCGCGTCGCGTCCGCGAGATCGGCCACGCTCGTAATATTGTAGCGCGCAAATACGTCGCGAGTTTTGTGCCCACTGATCCGCATGGCGACTGTCTCCGAGACTCCGCGCCGCACCATATTACGCACCGCCGACCGCCGCAAGTCGTGAAAAATTAGTCCTTCCCATTTCGGGCGTTTGCCTTCGCGCTTTACGAATCTTCCCAAACCAGCCTTAACGCACAGCGCGTACCAGGCACCGCGAAAATTCCGCACTACGTTCCCGTCCTTCCGAGTGAAAACGAAATCGTCCGGTCCCTTCCCTTCTACACAGGCTCGCAGCAAGTCGTAAACCTCACCAGTCATTACGACGACCCGGCCCTGATTGTTCTTCGTGGTGCCGGGATCAAGCCGGATCGTCCGGGTTTCACAGTCCAGTTGATCGACCTTCATCTCACACAGCAGCTCGCCTTTACGGAATCCGAAGGTATACGCAACCGACATCTTCCGCAACCACAGGGAAGATCGAGCACTTCGTCAACAGCGACGGGGGCCCTGGTCTTGAATCGACCAGAGCCCCTCTCGCACGGCGGGCTAAAAGTGGAACCCGAGCTGAGCCGTCAGCGTGCGCGGCGTCACATAGTGCGTCCCGCTGAACGTGGAAAGAAAGTTATACAGCGCCAGCTTGTTGGTTATGTTGATGGCGGTAAGCTGCAGGCTCCACTTGTACTTGTCGCCGTGAAACAGGTTGTCGTGGCCGAGCGAAAGATCGAACAAGTTACGTGGGGCGACGCGCTGCGGGTTATGGTCGTCATTCTCCTTGAAGGGCGCCGGCACTTTGAGGAACGTGGATCCAAACTGGGACGCCAGGCAGGCGAGCGCTGGACTGTTCGGAAAGCTCGTTCCGATAAGCGTAGTCGGAGTCGGATGCTGGGAGCCGCAAAAGAACCCAGCCTGGTACTCCTGATCGGCTGTCAAGGGCGCTCCTGTGATGGTATTCACCAGAGCCACATAGCCACTGGGGATGAATGGATCGGAACCCCCGTCCTTTGTTGAGGTTGAAGGCATGCAGGTGGCGGTGACCCCGAGACATGGGGTCGCGCCCGCGACCAGTCCGCTGTCGTAGCGCCAGTTGAATCCAACCCACGGCCCGCGCTTCCAAGGCTGATATTCAAGGTGGGTCGTCTGATTGAAAACTTCATCATGGTCAATGCGGAAAACGCCCGTCGCCGGCGGAATAATGGGCAGCCCCGCGACCTGCGGCAGGAAGAATCGCGCCGCCACATGCGACATTGTCACCAGGGCTGAGAATCCGTGATAATTCGGCACGCTCACTCGTATGGCAAAACCCGGAATCTTCGAGTTGTGCCACTCAATTGGGAAGTAGATGGGTGTGGCTCCCACATTGCCGAAGTCGTACCCGTTGTGTGTGTACTTCCAGATGTAATCGCCGCTCACCACCAGATATCGTCCGAAGGCCTGCTGCAGACCCGCATGAAATTCATTCCGATAGCCTGGACGAATGGGCCCCGCATTACAGGGCACGCCAGGTGGCGGCACCAGCGTAGCGAGAAACGGAATACTGCATCCGGTGCTGGCAACCACCAGATTTTCGTTGAACGGGCTTTCCATGGTTCGCGCATAGGAAACGCGCAGCACGGTATTGGTCTGCTTGATGTTGTAAGCGATACCGAGGCGCGGTTCCGCTTGCCGGTCACGGCTGATGCCGTTATAGAAGTCACCGCGCATGCCTAAGTTGAACGCCCAGTTCCGCACCGTAATCGAGTCCTCGAGATAGAGCGCCAGCTCCTTGACGTCGGTGTGGCCGTGAAACGGGAACTGGCTGCCGGGGGTGTAATTGCCCCCGTACCCTCTCCCGCCCGTCAAGTCATCGGGAGCCAGCACCGCGCATGCCGTACCGGGTTCGGGCAGACCGCTGGCATCCAGACACCCCAGCCCGGGAACCAGCGTCGGATCAACGATGCCGATCTGATCGTCTTCGGTGAGAAAAGTCTGCTCGTAAACGCCGCCCAGCTTCACGTTATGGATGCCCTTCACGTAGGAAACAGACGAGCGAACGCCGGCATTAGTCAGTTTCCGGTTCTGAGTGACAGTCTCGCCTTGCAGGTCCGGGGACAGATCGTTAAATAGATTCGCGCTCGGATAGTAGTTGTACTGGTCCTTCCGGAAATAGCCCCCGAGCGCAAACGCAGTGGACGAATTGAGCAAGTGCGTCCACATCGGAGCAATGTTATAGGTCTTGATTTGTGAAACCTGATCGGCGGGACCAAGCGGCGAGCCGGTCAGCGAGTCTGTCAGCTTGACACCGTCGACATCGTGAAACTGCTGGTCGAATGAATTAGGATTTTCAAACCATGAGCGGGTGAACCCAAGATTCACAAGAATCGAATCCGCGTTTGAAAATTTATAATCTACGCGGTCGAAAACGTTCTCCTGGTTGCCCCGGTCGTGCACAACGGAAAACTCGGGGGGGTCGAGAAAGCGGCCGCTGTTGAGTCCGCTCACCGATATGAAGTTTCCCCACTTGTCGCTCCCGTAGCCGAAATTGAAGCCGGCATTCGAGGATCCAAAGCTGCCATAGGAGGCAGTCACGTCGCCATGGGGTGTCGTCATACCCTGGCCGGACCGCGTCGTCACATTGATGATCAGGCTCGTTTTGCCGCCGTATTCTGCGGGCGGCGCGCCCTGGATCACTTCCAACGACTGGACGGAATCGAGAGGAACCTGGTTAGAAAAAACCTTGCTTTGCTGATCGGTGATCGGCTGCCCATCGAGCGAGAACGAGTTTTCCGCGTGGTCGCCCAATCCATGAAACAGGCCATTGGAGTCGGCGGCCACGCCTGCGGTGGCCTCCGTCACCAGAGCACTGAGCGATGAAGACTGGCTCTCCAGTGGAAGCCTGTCAAACAGCTCCTTGGACACATCCGTGTGAGAAATCGGATCGTTCTCCACCAAATCCGCCCCGGCTTCGACCGTAACCGTGTCCGTGCTCCTCGCCACCGTCAAACTGACTTTTACGTTCACGCCCAAAGTCGACCGGATTTCCACATCCTGCGCGTGTTGAGCGAAGCCCGCCGCCGTCACCGTCATGTGATAGGGATTAAACGGAACATTCGGGAAACTGAAATTTCCCTTGCTGTCGGTCGTGACCGTCCGGTCATAGCCGCTGACGGCGTTATGAATCTCGACGCTTGCATTGGTCACCACCGCGCCGGAAGGGTCCAGAACGGTACCGCTGATCGAACTTCCGCCCGACTGCGCGTAAACGTGAAAGCCCAGTTCCAAACAGAAAACCACCATAAGAGCCGCATGAAGCGACTTCTTGCAAGAAGTCCGCATGAATTCCTCCAGAGAAATTGGTCCGTGTAAAGATCAAGGGCACGGTTCACGGGACAAGAACCGTCCTATACGCAGCTGAAACTTGATCTTTAGACGCTAGGAGGCGGGCGGACACACAGGGCGAAGGCAATCAGGCATTGCTTGGCGGAAGCCGACTGCGGCAGAAACGTGGATACAACAATGAATGTTGTAAGGGTTAGTGTGGACGGAGCTTTGGGAGATGCTGAATGGGCAGCGATACAGGCCGAACACTTTGCCGACTCGACCGCGCTCGAATGTTGATGCGCAGCGGCCGCTATTGCCGACCAGAATGTCAGCAAGACCAACAGGCACGCTATCCGCTTCGAGATCCAACGCACAGCTGCTACCCCACGAACCGATGTGTTGACCTATACCAAAACCGGAAATAAAATGCAAGTACCCTACCGGGTATGGTATATTCCAAAAAGATATCAAACAATGAGCCACACGATCAAGGACAAACAAAAACTACTTCTGCGGGCCAAGCGCATTCAGGGGCAGGTTGAAGCTCTGGTGCGAGCCCTTGCCGAGGAGCGAGATTGTTCCGAAGTTCTGCAAGTCATGAGCGCGGCCAGAGGGGCGATGAACAGCCTGATGGCTGAGCTCCTGGAAGGTCACATCCGCAGTCACGTCCTTATCGGAAAACAACGCCCAAGTTCAGGGCAACTAGCCGCCGCGGACGAAGTGATCGACATGGTCAAGTCTTACTTAAAGTGACGAACCGCAGCTGCGGAAAAGGTTACGGTATGAGCGCTCGCCCCTTGGTGGAAACAAACAATGTGGCGATTTCTTCGCTCTCTCCTATCCAGCAGCCTGATCATTCCTCAGAAGAACACGGCTCCGAGCACCGGCTCGAACGGGATGAACTCGTCCGTATTGCGTTTGTGGCATTGGCCGCGGCCGCAGTCTGGTTTCGTATCTGGGAGCCGTTTCCACGCTTCAGCGTGATTGGCATCGCGGCCACCCTGATCGGCGGATACCCAATTTTCAAGGAAGCGGTCGAGAATATCGTCGAACGAAAGATGACGATGGAGCTCTCGATGACCATCGCCCTTCTTTCGGCTCTGGCCATTGGCGAATTCTTTACCGCTCTTGTCATCACGGCGTTCGTGCTTGCCGCCGAGGTTTTGGAGGGTCTCACGGTCGGACGAGGAAGACGTGCAATCCAGGACCTAATTGATTTCCTCCCTCGAACCGTTTTCGTTCGACGCAACCACGAGGTGCTTGAAATTCCCGCCGAAGATCTTCAGCTCGGTGACACAGTAGTCGTGAAGCCGGGTGGCCGCATCCCAGTGGATGGTCTTGTGCTCGGTGGACAATCCTTTGTGGAACAGGCCGCTATCACCGGCGAAGCTATGCCGGTTGAAAAATTGCTTGGAGATCCCGTTTACGCAGGAACCATCAACCAATCGGGAGCCTTAGAAGTCGAAGCGCAGAAACTGGGCCGCGATACGACCTTCGGAAGGATCATCGAAGCTGTCGAGCGGGCAGAAAAATCGCGGGCTCCCATTCAGAAAACCGCCGATCGTCTGGCCGGCTACTTGGTGTATTTCGCCTTGGGAGCCGCAGCTCTCACGTTCGTCATCACCCACAATGTCAGGTCGACGATTTCTGTGGTGATCGTTGCGGGGGCGTGCGGCATTGCGGCAGGAACGCCCCTCGCCATTCTTGGAGCGATTGGCCGCGCGGCGCGTCACGGAGCGATTGTGAAAGGCGGTCTTTATCTGGAAACGTTGGCCGCGGTCGATACCGTGCTATTGGATAAGACTGGCACCTTGACCTTCGGAACTCCTCAAATTCGGGAGATCGTCCCGAGCGATGGGTTCACTCCGCTCGAAATCATCGCCGCTGCCAGCATCGCTGAACGCAAGTCGGAACACCCGCTTGCGAAGGCAATTATTGCGCGGGCCGCCGAGCTCGCGATTCCTGTCGTCGAACCGGATGAGTTCTCCTATACGCCAGGAAGAGGGGTCCGGGTGACATACAGCGGCGAGGAAATATTGGTCGGCAGCCGGGCGCTCTTGAGGGAGCGCGCCGTGAAGGGGATTCCCCCAGTTAACAGCGACCAACGCGGAGTTTCAGAGGTTCATGTCGCTCGTGGTGGCCAGATGCTAGGCACAATCCGCATTGCCGATGTGCTGCGGCCCGAAGCGAAGAGTGCGGTTGCGGCAATGCGCGAGATGGGACTGAAGACGGTTCTGCTGAGCGGAGACGCGCAAGGAGTAACTACGTTAGTGGGGCGTGATCTCGGCGTCGACGAAGCAGTGGGAGAACTCTTGCCAGACCAGAAAGCCAAGTGGGTACGCGAACTTCGCGGAAGGAATCGCAAAGTTGCGATGGTCGGCGACGGCATCAACGATGCGCCGGCCCTGGTGGAGGCGAATGTCGGAATTGCTATGGGTTCGGGAACGGACGTTGCCAGGGAGAGCGCCGACGTCATCTTGATTGGAAGCGATCTCAACAAATTTGTCGAAACCTTGCGGGTGGCGCGTCGCTGCCGCGCCATCATTATGCAAAATTTCGCGGGCACTCTGGTGGTGGACAGCATAGGAGTAGGAATGGCGGCTTTTGGCTTTTTGAACCCACTCCTTGCGGCTTTCATCCACGTTAGTTCGGAAATGGCATTCATTCTCAATTCCACAAGGCTATTGCCGCGGAGTAGTGAACCCAGGCAATCAGTCCAGGCGGTTTGGAGCTAGGTTAGCATTATGGACGGACACGCAAAATTTCAGCGGCCGGCAGGAAGAGAATTGCAGCGGCACAGCGTGCGCGTTGGGCGAAGATCAGGGCAGCGAAGAAGGCGTGAACATTTACTGAATCTTGATTTGCGTGGGTTCGTAGGCGATTATTTCAGGGACGCCTTTGTAATCGCTTATCTTTCCCGTTACGCAGATGTGCTTGCCCCTATAAGTCTCCTCGGGCTCGCCAAACTTCGGGCGGTCACTCCCCCAAATCAATACCGTGAAAATCTGGTTCGGGTATAGATTGTCGAGGTTGATGAACGTAGGATTTCCGCGACTCCTTGCTGCGTAGTGCGTGCTGGCGACCTCCCCGCAAACGGTTGCCTTTTCCCCAACGTGATTCTTGGCTTCCGCTGCTGAAATCGAATTCTGGGCGATGCCTGGCGTAGCCCAGAGAACTGCAACGACCCAAATTGCAACAATCCTCCACCTGCGGCAAATCATGTCATCCTCCTGATTAGTATGCGCTGTCCGAAATGCGCAGTCACTTTCACCACAGGCAAAAAATTCTCCTCACGCAAACATATACCGTGGGCGCGTGGTGCCCCCCCGCGCAAACGCCTGCCAGCGGGGCCCCTGTGATGAGAGCGGGACATCCCGGACGATTGTGGGCCTGAAATTCTCAATGAGTATAAATCGCCTAGGAACGCCAATTGTGGAACCAGGATTTGCCGACTGGTGCGCTATAGTTAATCGGAAAGAACAAGAAGCACACATGGAAAACAGTCTGCCGGAATACGTCTCGACGCCGCTTCAAGGGTTCATCGACTATACCAAGGAAAGCACGCGGCTCTTGCATATGAGCATGCAGGGCATGTCCATGATCACGAAGCTCCCACAAGCCGTTAAGGTACTGGAGAAGACGGACCACGCCGCCTACACGCCCGAGGAAGCGCTAAAGCGTAAAGAACAATATGGGAGGGAACTAGAAGCCATAGAGGCCCAAGCCGAGTTCGCCGACCGGGAGCTTAAACACGGATTTCCATTGCTTCACGCGCACACTCTGGTCGGATTATGGGGCGCGCTGGAAGCCGCACTGGAAGACCTCGTGGTCGGCATGCTAATGAACGAGCCCGACCTTCTGAGGTCTGAGTTGTTCTCAAAAGTGCGCGTGCCGCTCGCTGAATTTGAGTCCCTCGAAAAGGAACAGCGCATGCGCTTGCTCGTTGAGGAGGTGGGGCGCGGGCACGGCCTCGGGAAAAAGGCGGGCGTTGATGGCTTTGAAACGCTCCTCGCAAGTGTCGGTCTTTCCGGCGGCATCGACGCAGAGATTAAGAAAATAATTTGGGAGGTGTCGCACGTGAGAAACGTGATTGTCCACCGTGGATCAGTGGCCGACCGGCGTTTGGTCGAGAGCTGCCCCTGGATGAGTCTCAAGGCCGGAGGCAAAATCACCGTGGCCCACGAAGCCCTGTGGAGATACGAGAAGGCGCTGGTGAAGTATCTCACCACTGTCATCTATCGGGCGAGGGCGAGGTATGGTAAGGTCATCAAAGGCTCGCTCAGGAGGTGTGTCAAGAATTCTGAAGCTCTTGAGAGCATCGAGTCTTGCTACTTCGTTTTCAGGTAGGAGGGACCCCATTGTGGAACGCCTCATGCCTGCCAACCCAGGCAGGCGACTCATGGTCACTTTATAATCCACCTAATAGAAGCGTCTATTAGCGACGGTGGTTACGTGGCGTATATTGGCCGTTTACAAGTGTGACCATTGCATGTTTATACGGTCAGATTTTTGGACAGTAGTTGCTGTGGCGACCGACCCGCAATTTTCGATAGGACCCGGCCAGGATGCGGGCAGACACGTGGTTAGTCCGCCGCGTCGCGTGCACGCCACAACAGAATCTCCGGCTATTTGGCGTCACTCATCTCCGTGATCCGCTGGTCCCTATCGATAGGCGCGTACCCCAGCACCTCGCTGTAGAACCTGACAAAGCGTGCCACGTCCGTGACGTATTTCGCCCAGAGCCACCGAACGCGGAGTATGATCTGGCTTATGGCGATACCGGTGGCTCTCCCAGTTCGCACTCGCAAACGCGGAAATCCCAATTGGGGATGTCCCATTCCGCCTGCTCCCGCGCTCGCCACTGAATTCGAACTGCAGGTAACGCAACTGCAACTCACGGCAGAGATGTATACCTCCTCGCGTGAGCTCCACATCTGGTGCGAGCGAAATAGGAATCGTGTCTTCATCCCCGAATGGCTCCTTCAGGAGTGGAACATTACCGGAGATGCCTTAAATCCCCTCTCCTCTCCTTTTTGGAGCTTCAGGCGATAGCGCTCACGATCCCGTCAATGAGTGCAAAGGCGATATTTCAACAACTATCCGAGTTCACTGTACAAAATTGACCATTTTTCTTCTTCGGATTGCCGCATTATCAAAAGTCATGAAGGCCAAGAAGTCAACTCTCAAAAAGGTGCAGGCCATCCGCTGCCCGACTTGTGGCGCGGGGCCGGGCGAGAGCTGCGAACTCGGCACGGGACAGCCCCGTACAGAGCCGCATCGTG
>JBEKWL010000106.1:0-13053 GCA_049513095.1 Terriglobales bacterium | reverse complement strand
GCTGCCGCGCAACTGTAAGCGAGGAAGCCGCAACCGGTCACTGGGGTATCTGAAAATGACAACCTGGGAAGGCCGATTGTAGTAACCGGATGCAGGGCCAAAGCTCATTCGAGCGCAAGCTCGCATCCTGACTCGCAAAGCCAGGAGACCGGCGTGAACCATCCACACAACCCTTTCGCGTGATAAAGGAGACGTGCATGCGCTGTTCTCGTGGATTCGCTGGTGTCTTTTTCCTGTTGTACATTTTTCCGTCCATCGCTTCCGCCGAAATCAAAATCAAAGTTGTCGATCCGCAAGATGCCGCCGTCGCTCGGGCCGAGGTGCAATTGCTCAAGCTGGGGAAGCCCGCTCCCGCTGCCATTCAAAGCACGTCCGCCGAAGGGCTCGCGATTTTTCGCGAAGCGCCATCCAGTTCTTATCGAGTCCAGGTGTTGGCTCCGGGCTTCGCGGTAGAAATGGTGACGCTGGACGTCGCTCCAACCACCAAAGTCACCACCATCAAGCTTCGCCTGGCAACGGCGGCGGAAACCGTGGTCGTCACCGCGACCCGCACTCCCGTCCCAAGCCAGGCCGCGGGCGCCCAGGTTGACAGCCTGAGCAGCCAGCAGTTGGAAGTAATGCAGCCGATTGCCGCGGACGACGCCATGCGCTTCCTGCCGGGCGCGGTCGTGAATACGGCAGGACAACGCGGCGGAATCTCGTCTCTCTTTGTTCGCGGCGGCGAGTCCACCTACAACAAAGTGATTGTCGATGGAGTGGCCATCGATAATCCGGGCGAAACCTTTGACTTTGGCACTCTGCCCCTGGCACAAGCCGATCGCCTGGAGTTTGTGCGGGGCGCGCAGAGCACCTTGTACGGCTCCGATGCCATGACCAGCGTGGTGCAGGTATGGACGCGCACCGGGAGCACTCCCGTCCCCGAACTCCGCTTCGGCGCCGATGGGGGAAATTTCGGAACCGCCAACGGCTACGCGTCTCTGGCGGGCGCCCACCGGCGCTTCGACTATAACTTTTTCGGCAACCAGTTCAACACCAACGGACAGGGCGTAAACGACGCTTACTCGGATTCGCTCCAGGGCGCGAATGTCGGCATGGCGATTACCGATCAGGTTGCGCTACGGCTCCGGGTCCGCCACTCCAACAGCTATACCGGCGTACCCGGAGAGTGGAGTTTTAACGGCGACCCGCTTCTGGCTCCCGATCCGAGCGAATGGTCGCACCAGAACAATCTTCTGGGAAGTGTGGAGCTCACTTTCGGCGCGCCCTCCGGCTGGCAACACCGCTTCACCGGCTTCGACTACCTCTCCCGCTACACCGACGTGAACTTCAATAGCAATCCTGCCAGCTACGACGACTTTCCGGGTCACACGTACAACGACATCAATCACGCCGGATTTGAATACCAGGGCGATTATTCCGAGCGAACCCCTGGGCAAATCTCGACACACTCTACCTTCGGAGTTCGCATCGAAAACGAAAACGGATTTGTTGGAAGCTATGGCGCACAAACTCCCGGTCAACGTCTCGAGCAGGATGCCTACCTGCAACAGCAACTCACGCTAGGCAGGCTGTCCGTCATCGCGGGAGGACGTTTTGTCCACAACAGCGCATTCGGCAATACGGGCGTGCCACGGGTTGCTCTAACTCTGCTGGCGTTGCGCGGCGGCGAAATTCTTTCCGGAACGCGTTTGCGTTTTTCCTATGCCACGGGGTTCATGGAACCCGCCCTCTATCAGACTTTTGCCAATCTCCCATACTACGTCGCGAACCGTGGTTTGTTACCGGAGCGCACCCGAGCCTTCGAAGCCGGCTTCCAGCAAAATTTGTTTGCCGGCCGCTGGGCCTTGAACGCGACCTACTTTAATAACCTCTTCCATGATCAGATTGAATATGGAACCAATCAGGCAGTGTATGATGGCTACCCGCCGGGCAGCCTGGGCCAGTTTTTCAATGTGCAAGAATCTCTCGCCCATGGCGCCGAAGTCGAGCTGCAAGGCAGGATTTGGAAAAGATTGTCGCTGAACACGGCCTATACCTATCTCTCGACTCAGTATCTGCAAGCTCCTCTCTGTACCTCCGTGAATTTTTGCGATCCTGTGTATGACACGGGAAATCCCTTGCTCCGTCGCCCCAAGCAGTCGGCAACCACGCTCCTCAGCTATCTGGGAAGGCGCTGGGGTGCAAATCTCGGAGGAAGCTTCGTGGGCCGCCGCCCGGATTCCGACTTTGATGGCCTCGGCATCAACCACGCCGCCGGTTACGCGCGCGTCGATCTGGGCGGATGGTATGCGATCAATTCGCGAATCACCGCATATGCGAATGTTCAGAACGCGCTCAACGATCACTACAACGAAGTAGTGGGATATCCGGCGCTGACGGCGAACTTTCGCGCCGGGGTGAGGTGTCGCATCGGAGGGGAATAGGTCTGGTCGTCCGCGGTGCAAGCGCGGTTCGTATCAGGGCATCGCTTTAGCGATGCCATAACTGCTGGGTTATAAACGCGCCTTCAGGCGCTGCGGCCGCAGATGGAATTCCACCTCGGCTTCTACCGGCGGCTGCCGGCCGTCTCTTTCGACTCATCAGCGGATTGAAGATCGGCTTGAAGACCATCGGCCGCAACCGGCCTGCGTGGCGCAGCCGGGGTTCCTCCGCCGTTGTAGCGGTGGCGCACTTCGTGCAGTTTCTCCACTTCCTTTTCACCGAGTGGTTGCTCGTTGCCGAGCAGGTGCGTGACCAGCGCGATCCTCGCGAAGTGCTCCACGGTTTCCATTTTCATGTAGGCACTTTCGAGCGACGATCCAAACGTCACCACTCCGTGATTCGCCATGAGAATGGCGTCATGGTGCGGAATCAGGGGCTCGAGAGCGTCGGCCAGCTCCGGCGTGCCCGGGGTGCCATAGCGGGCCAGCGGGATCGAGCCCAGACCGACCACGACCTCGCACACCAGCGGCCGATTCAGATCGTAACCGGAAGCGGCAAACCCGGTTGCGGTCGGCGGGTGTGCGTGGACGATGCCATGCACGTCGGGGCGCAGGCGATAAATCAGCAGGTGCATGCCGATCTCGCTCGAAACTGTACGCCTACCGGCGAGGTGTTTTCCGTCCATGTCCACGATCACCAGGTCGGAAGTGCGCATCCTGCCCTTGCTGATGCAGGTGGGAGTCGACAGCAGGCGTTTCTCGTCGAGACGGACGGACAGGTTTCCGTCGGTGGCTGCAACAAATCTGTTTTGCTGCAGCAGCCGGCCGAACTGCACAATCGCAAGACGATGCTGGCGGTCACTGGCCATTGCGCTCATGTTACAGCACGCCTCGGAAACCTTACAACCATTAGCAGGTCAAAATATGTAAATAGAGGGCGACGGAGGCCGGCAGACGCCCGGCGGCTTGGAGCCCGCCCCTCAAACCCTATAATCTCCTCGATGCTCGTCTCGGACTTCCAGTATGACCTGCCGCCCGAACGCATTGCCCAGGAACCGTTGGCGGACCGCGCTGCATCGCGTCTGCTGCATATGCATCGGCTCAATGGGACCTGGCAGGGTCAAAAATGGCAAGATCGCAAGTTTCGCGAATTCCCCGACCTGCTGCGGCCCGACGACCTGCTGGTCGTGAACAATACGCGGGTGTTCCCGGCCCGTCTCTACGGCCACCGGAGCGGACAGCGGGCCCAGCCCCTGAGCCCGCACAACCCGGCGGCGCGAGATTTTCTCCGCGGGCAGGTCGAAGTTCTGCTGACCCGCCAGGTCGCGGACGATCCGAATGACTGGGAATGCCTGGTGCGGCCCGGGCGGAAGATCGGGATCGGCGAAAAACTCTACTTTAGTTATCCCCCGGACGCCCCACCCGAACTGGAAGCCGAGGTCACCGAGCGAGGCAGTTTCGGCGAACGGCGCATCCGGTTCGCCCCAGTCGCCGATTTCTTTGCCCGCATCGAGCGCATTGGACACGTGCCGCTTCCTCCGTATATCAACCGAGACGACCGGGCCGCGGACCGGGATCGCTACCAAACGGTATACGCCCAGGCGCCGGTGTCGATGGCAAGATCGGTGGCGGCCCCTACCGCCGGTTTGCACTTCACGCCCGAGATCCTGGAGCAGATTCGTGGACGCGGGATTGAAATTGCCGAGATCACATTGCACGTCGGACTGGGCACGTTTCAGCCGGTACGAGTAGAAAAAGTGGAAGATCACAAGCTGCATCGGGAGTGGTACGAGATTCCAGCGGAGGCGGCGCAGGCGATCAACCGGGCGAAAGCCCAGGGGCGGCGCGTCGTAGCCGTGGGCACAACCACCGTCCGCACACTAGAGTACGCTGCAGAGTTCGCAGCAAAGCCCGCAGCAAAGCAAGCTGCGGAACGCGGAGGCGAGAATCGCGTAGCGGCCGGACAAGGCGAAGCCGACGTGTTCATCTATCCCGGTTATCGCTTTCGCATCGTAGACGCGCTGCTAACGAACTTTCATCTGCCGCAATCGACCCTGCTGATGCTGGTGTGCGCGCTCGGCGGGAAGGAGTTGGTGATGGCCGCTTACCGCCACGCGGTCGAGGCAGGCTATCGCTTCTACTCCTATGGAGATTGCATGTTCGTGGAGTAACGTTCTGGCGCTGGTAACATAAGTACGATGCATTACCACTCAGAGCATATTCAGCGTAGCTGGGCTTTGCTCGTGTGGGGACGGGCGCCCTCGCCCGTCCAAGCCGAGCGCACCGGGGCCCCCGTCAAGCCCGGTGTTGGCTTGACGGGGTGGAGCAGCTCGGCAGCTGCCTGTGGTCGCAGCAACTCTGGACTTTCCATAGCTGCGGCTGCGCTCGTTTCCTTGAGCCTGACTTTTGCGGCGCAGGCGCAAAGCAAGACTGCACCCGCGCCAGTCGCCACACAACCAGCCAAGCCCGCCGCCACGCGCAACGAAGATGCACAGCTCTACCGCAACCCCACTTTCGCATTCCGCTATCGCATTCCCTACGGCTGGGTCTATCGCACCAAAGAAATGCAAGAGGGAAATGACGCCGGCAAAGGAGAAGTCCTGCTCGCGGTCTTCGAACGTCCTCCCGAGGCCACCGGAGACACCATCAACTCCGCCGTCGTGATCGCCTCCGAGAGCGCAGCGTCCTATCCCGGCCTAAAGAAAGTAGAAGACTACTTAGGCCCGCTCACGGAACTCGCGACCGCCAAAGGTTTCAAGCCCGAAGGCGAACCGTATGCGCTCGAAGTTGAGTCGCGTCACCTGCTGCGCGCCGATTTCATCAAGCCGCGGAGCGACAAACTCACCATGCGCCAGTGCACGCTCGTCCTGCTCGCGAAAGGTCAGATCATTTCGTTCACCTTCATCGCCGGCAGCGAAGACGAACTCGACGATCTGATGGACGGTCTCCATTTCGGCATCGCAAAACCATCCGCACACTAGAGTTCGTGTGGAGACGGGCTTTGCCCCGTCCAAGCGGGGCAGAGCCCCGCTTCCACACTGAGCCCAAAACCACCTCCCTAAGAGCAACAAAAAAGGCCGTTTATGGTCTCGATTCCAGCCCTCAAAATAAGCGCCATTTGTGTTAAAATAACCGCAACTCTGATGACAGCTAAATAGCAGAAAATTCAATAAGTTGACCTCATCCGAGCGGTCCCGGAATCGTCCCTCCAGCCAGGCGTCCGATCCGGGGCCCCCAGTGGGCCCGCTTCTGGCCCGCTGGGGTAGGGTCCGGGCATTTTCCACGGAGCAGAATGGCCACGAAAGAATTGCAAGCCGAACTCCTCGACGCGAAGAATAACGACGCGAAGAACAAGAACGGCAAAACCACCAACGGAGATTACACCGCCGATTCCATCAAAGTTCTCGGCGGCATGGAAGCCGTGCGCAAACGCCCCGCCATGTACATCGGCTCGACCGGAGAACTCGGTCTGCATCACCTGGTGTACGAAGTCGTGGACAACTCGGTAGACGAGGCGCTCGCCGGCTACGCCGACAAAATCGAAGTCACCATCCATCTCGATAACTCCATCACCGTCGTCGACAACGGCCGCGGCATTCCCGTCGACAACATGGACATTGACGGCGAAAAAGTCTCCGCCGCGCAAGTCGTGATGACCAAGCTGCACGCGGGCGGCAAGTTCGACACCAACTCCTACAAAGTTTCCGGAGGATTGCACGGCGTAGGTGTAAGCTGCGTCAACGCGCTAAGCGAAGAACTGGAGCTCGAAATCTGGCGCGACGGTTTCACCTGGGAGCAGACCTACTCCAAAGGCGAGCCCACCAGCAAGTTGCGGAAAACCGGCGCCGCCAAAGTAAAGACAGGCACCAAGGTTCACTTCGTGCCCGACAAATCGATTTTCACCACCACCCTCGAATACAACTTCGATACGCTCTCGCAGCGCCTGCGCGAACTGGCATTTCTCAACAAGGGCCTGGTCATCACCCTCACCGACGAGCGCCAGACCGACTCGAAAACCAGCGAAGCCAAGCGTGTCGAGTTCAAATACAACGGCGGCATCGCCGAATTCATCAAGCACCTGAACCGCGGCAAGCAAACGCTCCACGACAAGCCGATCTACATGGAAGCCGACAAGGACGAGGTGCACATCGAAATCGGCCTCCAGTACAACGACGCCTACTCCGAATCCGTCTTCAGTTTTGCCAACAACATCAACACCGTCGATGGCGGCACGCATCTCTCCGGCTTCCGCACCTCGCTGACCCGCACCATCAACTACGCCGGACAGCAGATGGGCCTGTTCAAAGACGTAAAAGAAAATCTAACCGGAGACGACGTCCGCGAGGGCCTGGTAGCCGTGATCAGCGTCAAGCTGCCGCAGCCGCAGTTCGAAGGCCAGACCAAGGGCAAGCTGAATTCCGACATAGCCGGCATAGTGCAGGCCGTAGTGAATGAAAAGCTCGGAGCATTCTTCGAGCAAAACACCGCCGTAGCCCGCAAGATCATCAACAAAGCAATAGACGCCGCCAGAGCCAGAGAAGCCGCCCGCAAAGCAAGAGACCTGACGCGCCGCAAAGGCGCGCTCGATGGCGGAGGACTCCCCGGCAAACTAGCTGACTGCTCCGAGCGCGATCCCAACCGCTGCGAGCTTTTTCTGGTAGAGGGTGAATCCGCAGGAGGCACCGCGAAACAAGGCCGCGACCGCCGCTTCCAGGCCATCCTCCCGCTCAAGGGAAAAATTCTCAACGTGGAAAAAGCGCGCTACGACAGGATGCTCGCCCACGAAGAAATTCGCGCCATGATCACCGCCTTAGGCACCGGCATCTCGAAAGAAGATTTCGATCCGACCAAGGTGCGCTACGGCAAAATCATTCTGATGACCGACGCCGACGTAGACGGCTCGCACATCCGCACCCTGCTGCTGACCTTCTTCTTCCGTCACATGCAGGAACTGATCAAGCGCAGCAACGTCTACATAGCGCAGCCCCCGCTATTCGGCATCAAGAAGGGCAAATCGCACCAGTACATCAAGGACGAGCGCGAGTTCGTCAAGGTCATGGTGAAGCGGGCCTCCGAAGGCCTCATCATCCGTTACGGAGAAGGCGCCGCCAAGCTGGAAGGCGCGGCCCTGACCAAGTTCATCACCGTTCTGAACGAGTATCTGGGATTCCTCGACAAGCTAAACAAGCGCATCCGCGAAGAGCAAATCACCGCGCTGCTGCCCAAGATCGACTTGGCGAAGCGCGCCGACTTCGAAGGCGACAAGAATACTCCGCCCAGGAAAATCGAGAAACTCGAAAAGGAACTAAAGTGCCGGCAAAAAGACTTGAAGCTGAAGAGCGTAGAAACGCGCTTCGACGAAGAACACAATCTCTGGGCACTGATCTTCGTGAACGCGCAGGGCGCCGAGCACATCATCAACTGGGAACTGGCTTCGTCCCCGGAATGCCGCCAGCTCATCGCCAAGTTCAAGCAGATCGAGCAATATCTGGAGCCGCCCTTCGTGGTCGAAAGCGTGCCGAGACCGGCAAAGTCGGCAGCCAGCACCGCAGACAAAGATAAAGACGAAGAAGAAAATGAAGAAGCAGGCAATAACGAAGACGAAGGCGAAAATCTGAGCGCCGCCGAAAGAGAAGAAGCCGAGAAAGCGCAAAAGAAATCCGGCAAGGCGCCGCAGTCGCGCCGCGCGAAAGAGCCCGAGATCGTCGAAAAGAATACAGCCCGCGAACTTTTCGATTACGTTCTGAACGAAGGCCGCAAAGAGTACACCGTCCAGCGTTACAAAGGCCTCGGAGAAATGACCGCCGAGCAGCTCTGGGAAACCACCATGGATCCCGAGCGCCGCACCCTCCTGCAAGTCCGTCTCGAAGACATAGCCGAGTGCGAAACCATCTTCACCACGCTAATGGGCGAAGACGTAGAAGCCCGAAGAAAATTCATAGAAGACAACGCGCTGGACGTAAAGAACCTGGACATCTAATCAACTCTTGTGCGGACGATCGCATTTGTCGATACACCCGGGCGAGGGAAACGATCTGCGAGCGAAGAAGCTATCAAGAATGCGCCGCAGCTGCCTAAAGGCATTAGCAAAATCCAATCTTTCGCAGTATCGTAGATGCGCCCTCGACGGAACGCCATGGCGAAGCGCTCATCACGACTCGACGTACTTCTACACAAACAGGCAGAGATTGAAGCGGCGATCGAATCACTGAAGACTTTTTTCTGTGTCATGCGGTGTGACATGTGTGGCTCGGTGCCTTATTACGATACCCATGGTGACGCTGCCGGTCTTCGACTGGTCACTGCCTACTTCGAGTTAGCCATTCCGATTGTCGAACGGATGGGTGGATGGGTTGTTAGGACAATCGGCGACGAAATCCTCGTCCACTTCGTGGAGGTGAGCGGCGCGCTGAAAGCGTCGCTGCAAATCTTGTCTGCTGTCGCTCGTTTTAATGAACCTCGCACTCCAGCGCACCAGATCCACACTAAAGTGTCTCTTCACTGCGGGACTGGGTTTGTCGCAAAAGGCGATATTTATGGAGACGTTGTGAATGTTGCCGCCAGGATCGCATCTGCGAATTCAGAGCCGGATACGATCCTCGTTTCGCAAGACTTCATTGACAGCAGCTCCGGCGACGTGCGAGCCAGCTTCATGACGCACAGTACAGCGACAGTAAGGGGAAAAACCGACACCCTTACACTCTATAAATATGTCGAGCCGCTGGCACCTGACACTACTCCGGATGAAAGTCTCGTGCGGGAAAGGCTGGTTAGAATCGCGGGAGAACCGTCCGCAACGCGGGCTGACCGGCTTCTCCGAGAGCTCCTTAGCAATCTTCGTAACCACGATTCAGAACTGCTTCGAAACGAGCCTTTGCCGGCAGCAGTATTCATTTCGCAGATCCTAGCGGAGTTAGCGAGAGTTGCCACTTCGAGAGAGCTGCGGGCTAAATACTGGGGCGAGGCGTTTCGAGCCGCGCGAAATGGCTGGGACAAGGATCGTGACATTGCTATCGCAGACGCGGCAGCGAACGTAGCGGTCGATTGTTTTCAAGACGAATTTAATTCAACGTCGGACTCCGACAGAACCTACCAGTTGAGGGAGGCAAGGCGGGTGGTAGACGACGCCTTAAGAATGCAGGTGTCAGCCAGAGAAAAAGCAAGTTTGTTTGGAAGAAAGGAACAAAGCTCAGCACACCACGGTCAGCGATTTTCACCTGTGCCGCACGACCCACGATTCACGGTCGCGCGCCGTACTTCACCTCCGGATAAGCCCGATCAAACAAGACCCAAAGCGCTCCGATGACGACGAAAACAAGGCAGCTTCCCTCCGGCCCAACCGAGCCGCCCGCCAGCCAAACCGGACCGTGCAAACTGGAGTTGAGCAGGTGCCCGGGCACAACCGCCCCGCTGTCGGGAACGGAGTACAGATAGCTCTCGCCCCAATCCCACGCCATGTGGAAGCCGACAGCCCACCACAGATCACCCGTCCGCCGCAGCGTGAGGCACAAAAAGAAGCCAATCACTCCCGCCGCCACGAGGCCAGTCTTCGCTTCACCCGGATTGGCGCCATGGAGAGCGCCGAACGAAATCGAAAGCAGTGCCGCCGCTGGCCAGAAACCCATTCCCTTGGTCAGCACCCACTGCGAATATCCGCGCAGCAGAAACTCTTCAAAGAATCCCGTCAGCAGAAAAAACACCGCGTAATATAGCGCGAACTCGACGATGCGTCCCCCGTGCAGATTGAGCGACCCGAAGGTGAAGGCTCCAGCCGCTCGCAACGCGAGCATCAGAACCGTCATCGATGCGACTCCCCAAAGCGCTCCTACCCAGAAATTGCGTCCAAACGCCCCGCGCGCCTGAAGCCCAAAGTCGCCGAATGGCCGGTCCTCAATGCGGGCCATGACAAAGCCTGGCAGGATCGCGGCCAGCAGCATGACGGTTTGCGCCACCATGCTCCACCGCACCGGCCCTCCCGCATCAGGATGGACCAAGTGCATGAGCGCGCCTTCGATGAACAGCACGATGCCGCCCATGACCAGATAAATCAGCCAGCGGGTTCCCGCATACATGCCGTCGGGTCCGGCGAAAACCTCGCGAAATGGCGATTCTCGCCGAACTTCTGCGAGCATCGAGGGCGCGGGGGAAGCGAGCGGCGTAGCGTCCGGGATGGGCTGCAACGTCGACGGTTCGCCAGAGGGCGGAAGCGGATTGGTATCCATCGGTGTCTGGAACATGGTAAAACACTCGGTCTCCCCTGTTACGCGAATGTTGCGACGATTTCTTCAATCCGATGCTTTCCGCGCCCCGCAATTTGCCGCGGCCGCTCTGCTGCTGGTCTATCTTTTGCAGTGCGTCTGGCTCGTCCGCGTGCAAACGTTGCATGGTCCGATCCCGGACTCCGACCAGGCTCTGCGCATCTATCAAGGCCTCGCGCAGTGGCAGAGCGGCGCCATCGCGGGAACTCCCGAGTCGTTGCGTTCCGAAGCCGCCACCGGTGTGCCCTCTGCGGGCCGGTCCGGCCATCTCCGCGCGCGCGACGGTTACGATCAGGACCGCTCGCCCCTCTATTACCTCGTCGCTGCTGCACCGCTTCTGTTGCGCACCGGCTCGTGGATGCCGGAATCATTCGGGCGGTTGGTGGCCGCGTCCCCTTACCTGTTCTTCGGCGTCATGCTCGGAGCCTCACTCTGGTACGTCGCGCGCCGTCTCTACGGCAACCCTGGCGGATACATCGCGCTCGCGCTCTACTGCTTTTCGCCGGCCATGATCGTGAACGTGGCCGGCGCGCAGAGTGTGGGTGAAATGGGCGCGGTCTGGGGGGCGTTCGGAACCATCTTCACCGCCATCGCTGTGGCGCACACGCTCTATGCTCCCCGCGAGGTTGTGTTCTGGAACTGGCGGCGCATTCTGCTTCTGGGGTTGTCTCTGGCGCTCGGAGCGGGCAACCAGTTTTCGCTGGGAGTGCTGGCGCTGGTGATTTTGCCGCTCATGTTCTGGGTGGCGCCAGTCCGGCCGTACGCCGTGCTTGCTATCTGGACTACCGCAATGGCAGTCGCCGTGGTGCTGCTATTTGCCGCTTACTTTTTTGAGCCTGCGTTGTTCGGGCAGGGAATGCTCCACGCGCGCTGGATGGACTTCGAACCCGCCGCGCTTGGCATGTCCGTCTCTTACCGCAACGCTGCGCAAACGATCTTCGTCAGCAGCCCGCCGCTGATGTTCGCCTTGCCCGTGGCGCTGATCGCGTACCTCGGATGGAAGCGCGCACGCTATTTCGGCAACACCGCGCCGCTCCTGATCGCGGTGCTGTTACTCATCCTCGCGCTAGGCGCTCCCAATTTTCCGGGGCAAGGATTCCATCTGGCCGCGCTCGTGTTCTTATTCGTTTTCGTCAGCGGGGTGTTTGCCGATCTGCTGGAGACTCCGCAAAGCCTGCTCGTGACGGCTGGCCTGTGCGGCCTGTTGGGCGCCTCCGCAGTCTGGAACCTGCTGCAGTTGTGGCGCGTCTGATTTGCCGTAGAGACGGGGCAAGCCCCGTCTCTACAGAATCACGCAGGTTAAAATAACCGCTGACCACATTGGCAGGATCGACAAAGCAAGGATCAACTTAGCAAGGATCAACCATGAGCACCCCGACCCAAACTTCCACAACGAAGACCATCTACGTAACCCGCACCGGCCTTCCGCTCAGTTTTAAGCTCGAATGGCCTTTCCGCCATGCCACCTCCGGCGCCGACTTTGACGTCCTGCATACGGTAATCACGCTGGAAAATTCCGGAGGGCTGCGGGCGCTTGTAGCCGTGAACCTTTCCGCCACGCTGCGGGAAGTGCTGCCTTCGCTCGAGCCGAAAGACTCGGAAGCTCCCCTCATCAATGCTCTGCGCAAGGAGGTCGACCACAAGCAGACGGAGTTCGTGAAGTCCGGCAAACTGGTGCCGCTGCCCTTCTCCAGCCGCCACTACAACTTCAAACTCAAACAGTGGGTTTTCGGCAAGGCCACCGACGAAGAAATCGCCCGCATGATCGAGCGCAAAGTGTATTGGCAGACGCGTCTGGTCGGCGGAGATGTGTGGCTGGGCGACCCGACCGAAGCCCTCTACGTCGATACCTCCACCGATCACATCGCGGAAATCGCCGCCGGACTAGCGCACCAGGGACTCTTCACCATGGCCCGGCGCTACGCGACCGCGCTTCCCGCCCTGATGGATCAGAAAGACCGCTTCGAATCTGAGATGGCCGCAGCCCGTCAACAACTGGAAGAAAAACACGCCTTTGAGCGAGGCTAGGAAGTTAGAAGGTGCCAGCCCCTAAAAGGGCGGAGGAAGGTTGCGGCATCGCTAGTTACAATCTGAGTACGATTCCACAAACACCAAACGGGGCTAATTCAGCCACTATCATCGGAATTCGAACCGCTCGGCGGCCGATTCTGTGACTGCGTAGGCTCGGTCTGCGGGCGTTCGATCGCCGGAATCGTGCGCAAGACGTAGCTCCGATGATAGCAATGCTCACAACGGACTGCTTGCAGTAACAACAACGGAAGCACGTATTTCTCAAAGAAGCCGCGAGGGCGGGAGCGATACGCTTCTTGCCCCCCACATCCCCGGCAGTGGAATTCCTCGAAAAACCGGCTCCC
>JBEKWL010000105.1:0-13132 GCA_049513095.1 Terriglobales bacterium | reverse complement strand
TTCTTCCAGAAGCTGTTTGCGCGAGACCACGATGTTGCCGCGCTTCTTGTTGAGCTTGATGATGGCGACTTCCATCGTCTGGCCCTTCATGCCATCCAGATTCCGGATGGGACGCAGGTCCACTTGCGAGCCCGGCAGGAAGGCGCGCGCGCCGTGAATGTCGAGGGTCAGGCCGCCCTTGATGCGTTCCACGACGGTGCCCTTGATCGGCTTCTTTTCGGTGTAAGCGCGCTCGATCTCGTCCCACGACCGCAGCCGATGTGCCTTCAGATGCGAGAGGTTGACGTAGCCCTCTTCGGTTTCGCCCTTGTCCCGCATTACGTCGATCTCGTCGCCGGGCTGGAACTTGGGCTTGCCCTCGTGATCGAGAGCTTCCGCGATCGGCACCATGCCTTCGGATTTCGCCCCGATATCGACGACGACGTGAGTCGCGGTCAGTTTCACTACCCGGCCTTTGATTACGTGGTCCTCGCCAACCGCTTCCTCGGTTTCGGTCTCGAAGTGCTGGAGGGCGGCCGCAAAATCATCGCTGCCAGCCGTGGCGTTCTCGGGGGCTGAATTTTCAGGACTGTCATTTTCAGGAGCGGCGGAAGCCAATGGTTCCGCAGGTGAAGGTTGTGCGGCCTCGGGAGCGTCTAGTACGGCCGAGGCGCCGGTGTGAGTGTCGTGTGCAGGTGTCATGGTTTCAAGACTGGATTCAAGATTGCGAGCGGTGGTGTCGTCGAACAAGTTCATAGCCTCTGTGGCGCACGCGTTCGTGCGCAACTCATGCGGGACGTGGTGTAACGGACTGCTGGCGTGGTCATCAGTTTGCGTTGAGGCCGACCTGGCGGACGACCCTTAGGACAATTCCAGCTGGTTCGAAACCGCGTCCAATAGGGACCCTTCGACTATAACAACCGCTTTGGAACAGTGTCAAACGCGATTCCGGCCGATTTGGACGGACGGCCCAAGAATTCATAGATTCGTCACACTGGCGTCCTTCCGCCCCCAGCTTGCAAATTGGTAACCAGTTACCGTTTTTGCTCATGGTTGCATCAGGCAGGAAACAGTCATTGGCCCCCCGCTGGCCGCTTCTGCTACCCTCCCCCCATGGATCTTCTCTGGACTCCGTGGCGTTACGCCTATGTCACTGGCGCCGACCAGAAGTCGGGCTGCATATTCTGCGCTGCACCTAAAGAAAGCGACCAACCAGCCCGCATCGTCCACCGCGGCGCGCATTGCTACGTCATTCTCAATACCTATCCGTACACGAACGGGCATGTCATGGTCGTGCCCTACACCCACATCGACGAGTTGCAGAAGCTCCCCGCCGATGCCGCCCACGAAATGATGGTTCTCACCCAACAGATGGAGGCGGTTCTGCGCTCTCTCTATCGGCCCGACGGCATCAATCTCGGTATGAATATGGGAAAAGCTGCGGGTGCGGGGGTGTCGGGACATATCCACATGCACATTCTGCCGCGCTGGTTCGCCGACGCGAATTTTGTCAGCGTGATCGGCGAAACCCGGGTGCTGCCCGAGTCGCTGGACGTGACGTGGGAGCGGATAAGGAAAGAATTTGCAATTGGTGATTTGTAATTGGTAATTTGAAAAGCCCGCGGGTTTGAAGTTCCTGGGTTGCGGTCCCCAATTGCCAATTACAAATTATCTGTTTTTCCGCATCCACGCCCACGCACTCGAAACGATGTCGGTGAGATTGCGCTTGGCGGTCCATCCCAGCACGCTTTGAGCCTTCGCCGGATCGGCCACCAGAACCGGGGGATCGCCGGGCCGCCGCGGTCCGATCTTGCGCCGGACTAGGCGTCCAGTGGCGCTTTCCGCTGTCTGGATGACTTCGAGAACAGAATGTCCCCGGCCTGTTCCCAGATTGATGGCCAGCGAGTCGTCGCCCTTTTCGTCGCCATTTCTTTCGAGGTATTGCAACGCTCGGACGTGCGCGTCGGCGAGATCGCTCACATGAATGTAGTCGCGAACGCAGGTGCCGTCCGGCGTTGGGTAGTCGGAGCCATGGATTTGCAACTCGGGGATTTGCAACTCGCGCCCGGTCGCAGTGGAGGCGGCAAGCGCCAGTGGAATCAGGTGGGTCTCCGGGTGGTGGAGTTCGCCAATCTCGCCGCTTTCATCGGCTCCCGCAGCGTTGAAATAGCGCAGCCTAACCGAGCGTAGTCCGTAAGCGCGGCTGTAAGCCTCGAGCGCATTTTCGAAAAAAAGCTTCGATGCACCATAAGGATTGACCGGCTCGCGCGGCGTCTGCTCCGTGATCTGAACTTGCCTGACCGGAATTTGCCCGGGGATGCCGTACACGGCGCAAGTGGAAGAAAACACGAAGCGGCGGATGCCGGCGTCCAGCACCGAGTTCAGCAGGCTAAGCGCCTCGACGACGTTGTTCCGGAAATACTTGCGCGGGTTCTCGACCGATTCTCCCACGTAGGCGTGAGCGGCAAAGTGCATCACCGCGTCCACGCGCGCCAGCACTGGGCGGAGCTTGGCTTCGTCGGCGATGTCGCCCTCCACCAGTTCGAAGCCTTGCGCCAGCCGGCGAAACCCGGTGGAGAGATTGTCATAGAGCACGACCTCGTAGCCGGAACGCCGCAGTGCGCGCGCCGCATGACTGCCGATGTAGCCTGCTCCGCCCGATACCAGGATCGCCAGGGAAAAAACCTCGCATGTTTCCACGGCTGAGTCTTTCTACGCAATCATGTTGCCGCGGGAAGCAGTCGCCTTGAGGTGATGCCCATCACGCTTCGTTTGTGACAGAGGGTCGCGGTTGCGGGTGCTCAACCCGAAACGCGCTGGAAAGAATCTTTATCGACGGAGAAACGGGCGCCTCGCCCGGGGCTGCCGACTGGTGTAGAATTTGAAAGTTGAACCCCACGCTGTCGTCGTCATTCTGGGCAGCGGATTCCATCGGGACGTAGCGCAGCCTGGTAGCGCACTTGCTTGGGGTGCAAGGGGTCGCGAGTTCAAATCTCGCCGTCCCGACCATTTTCAAATCGATCCCAATGATCTCGGTTTGCAATTGTGGGCGAAATCGCCTAATTTCGTCTGCTGGGACCGGTCATTTACCCTTGCCAATCCAGTCCCCTGTGATCCGCGCCCTTGCATTTTTCCGGCTTTTGGGGCAACGTTGCACGTTGAAAGGAGTGCTTCCGAAATCATGATCAACGTTCTCATCCACCACGAAGTCGCCGACTATACGGCCTGGAAAGCGGTGTTCGATTCCGCCTTCGACTGGCGGCACAAAAACGGCGAGCGCAATTGCCGCATTTTCCGCAGCGCTGGCAACGTCAACGACGTCACTCTTTTCTTCGAATGGGAGAGTCTGGAAAAGGCGCGCGCATTCATAGCTTCCGAGGAACTCAAGACTAGAATGGCGAGCGCAGGTGTCAAAGGTGCGCCTCGAGTCGACTTCGTCACTGAAGTGCAGAGCATCCGGCGCAGCGCTGCCGACTGAGCGCGCCAGCGCACATTCAGATTGACTCGCAGAGAGGCTCGGAATCCATTTCCGGCGATTCGCATCCAAAACGGCTTGAGCTGGCAATCAGGACCGGATGCAGATACCTCTGTTCTGGCAATTTCCTCCTCTTCTGCTTGCCCCCAAATTCGTAGTTCAAGGAGAATTTCATGCCCAAGAAACCAATCTCCAGCAATTCGCAAAAAGCTTCAGCCCAACCCCGCTACCACCAGTCGGCCCGCGAACTCCAGCCATTTGGCACCGTGACCAGCGTCATGCCGCTGCAATTGGAAGAACCCGTCCGGCTGGAAATGACCGAGCAACTCAACCTACTCCTGGCCGACACCATGACTCTGCGGGATCTCTACAAGAAGTCCCATTGGCAGGTGTCCGGAGCCACGTTCTATCAACTTCATCTTCTGTTCGATAAGCACTACGAAGAACAGAGCGAGATCGTCGACACGATCGCGGAACGAATCCAGCTTCTGGGCGGAATCAGTATCGCCATGGCAGCGGACGTAGCCGAAACGACGCGTATTCCACGCCCGCCCAAGGGCCGCGAAGAGGTTCCGGTCCAACTGTCTCGCCTGCTGGACGCGCACGAGGTCATCATCACCCACTGCCGTGAATTGGCGGAGCTGGCCACCAAACTGGGCGACCCAGGCACCAACGATTTAGTGGTGAGCGATGTGCTTCGCACGAACGAGCTGCAGGTCTGGTTCCTGAGCGAGCATCTGGTCAATTCGCCGCTGGTCGAGGCCGAGCCCCTGCGGGAATCGGCATAAACACAGCTGGATAGATTGTGTGGAGGCGGGGCTCTGCCCCGCCGGGATGGGGCAGAGCCCCGTCCCGAAACTAGTGGCGGGCGGCAAGAATATGCAGGATCTGCTGCAGTTCATGCCGCAAGTGCGCCACATTCACCGCAGGAGCCCCCGGAAACGGAAGCGCGGTCTGAGTCTTGTCGGGCTTGCTCTCCTCGCGCAATTGCACACGCGCACCCGCGATCGTGAAGCCGTCCTCGTAAAGCAGTTTCTTGATCCGCACCACCGACTCCACATCGCGTTTGCGGTACATGCGTTGGCCGGTGCTGCTTTTTACGGGCTTGAGCTGCGCAAATTCAGTTTCCCAGAACCGAAGTACGTAGGCGGGCAGACGGCACAAGCTGGCGACCTCGCCGATCCGGAAATAGAGCTTGTCCGGAATAATGACTTCGGCGTTGCGCGCCGCTTTCTTCGACACTTTCTTGCGGAGGCTCATGAAGGCCGTTTCCCCACTCCCGTATACGCGTTTCTAGCACGAGCCGCGCCGCGGGACAACCCCCAAAAGTACAGATGGGGCCGTTCGGGGACGGGGCTTCGCCCCGTCCTAGCGGGGCGAAGCCCCGCTACCACACATGAATCTCGCAGCCGCCGATGGAAAAGCCCCTCAAGAGGTGCTTCTCCTGAGAGGCTTGCGGAATTTCTGAACGAACATCCGTCTGCTTAGTGTTTCTTTTTCTTGGCGGCTTTCTTCTTGGTTGCCATGAAGTATTTTCCTCCGTTTGAACGATTTTTCTCCCAAGGTTCTCGACAGGGCACCTTGATGCCCGGGCTGCTCAACTTGTGGTATGAGCAGCTCTCCTACCACAAGATATTGCCATTCGTATGTAATTTGTCAACATAAATCTCACTTCCCTGAGCGATTTTGGTGGAACGCGTGCTTGGTTTGCCCGGGGGCACTCACAAAAATTTCATCATTTCCGGCAGAACCTTCCCGTCAGCCACCAGTGAAGGCGCGCTGCCTGTGCGATAATTTCAGAAGAAATTTATGTCAGATCACAAAGTCTTCTGCGCAAAACTGAAACAGGAATTGCCTGGGCTGCCCGAGCCTCCGTTCGACAGCGATTTGGGGAAAAAGATCTACGAGCAGATCTCGCAACAGGCGTGGGGCCAGTGGGTGGAACACTGCAAAATGTTGCTCAACGAATATCGCCTGAACCCGGCGCGCAAGCAGGATCAGGAAGTCATCGTGCAGCAGATGGAGCAGTTTTTCTTCGGTGAGGGATCCGCGCATCCAGCCGAATACGTTCCGCCAACGCACTGAGAGCACTGAGAGCATAAGAGCGGCGCGGGGCGAGCCATTTGCCGTACGCCGGTTCTGCAAGCATGCTGCAGGCTGGTTACTGACAGGTTACCCCCTGGCTCCTCAGTCGATGCTCAATTCATCACCTCGTAACACTCCTCGGCGACAATCGAAGCCGTGGCGCCGCAGGTATATGAAACGCTGATCCTCTCGGATCTGCACCTCGGCGCGGACATGAGCCGCGCGCGCGAGGCGTTGCGCGTTCTTCAGGAAAATCAATACCGCCGCCTCATTCTGCTGGGCGATATTTTTGCCGACCTCAATTTCGGACGCTTGAAAAAAGAGCATTGGAAATTTCTCGGCTTCATCCGCAAGCTCTCCAATCCCAAGCGCAACGTCGAGGTAGTCTGGGTCGAAGGCAATCACGACCACGGCCTGGCCGAAATCATGTCCCATTTGGTGGGGGTCCGCGTGTACCAGGAATATCAATGGGAGTACAAGGGCCTGCGCCACATCGCTGTCCATGGTCACCAGTTCGACGGCTTCGTGGTGAGCAACGTCCGCGTCAGCTACTACATCGGGACGCTGCTCTACCTGCAACTGCAGAAGTGGGATTCGAAAAACAAAACCCTGACCCGTTTCCTCGACCGGCTCAACACGCGCTGGCTGCGTTTATCGCCAAAGGTCGCCGAAGGCGCCCTGGCTCATGCCCGCCACCATCACGCGGCGCGCATTTTCTGCGGCCACACCCATGCCGCCATGCACAAGCATGAGCACGGAACCGACTATTTCAATTGTGGAAGCTGGATTGACGCGCATCCTGCCTATATCACCGTTGGCGAAGAGGGAGTTCAGATCCATGAATACGTTGAGCGACCCGACGATCTTCATCCCGGCAAAGAACGAAGCCCGGCTGATTCCGAACCTGCTGAATTCGCCGACGAGTTCCAGGGTGTTGGTCGCTGACGCCAACTCGATTGCCGGCACGCTCTTGCGAATGACCTATTTACCCAGACGCAAGTCAGGTGACTCTTGCGCAAGCTGACCATCGTTTTCCACCACGCCGGCGGAGGACATCGTAGTGCAGCGGACGCTCTCAAGGCCACTCTCGCCGGGCAAGAACATCCCTGGGACGTCAGCCTTCTCGACATTCAGGAATTGCTCGACCCCCTCGACCTGATTCGTCGGGCCACGGGCTTGCGCATTCAGGACACGTACAACCTGATCCTTCGCCGAGGCTGGACGCGCTTCACGCCGCAACTCCTGGTCGTTCTGCAGGGAACGATCCGCGCCTACCATTCTCCGATCGTGAAAGCACTCCAAGCTTATTGGGCCCAACACCCGGCGGACGTGGTGCTCTCCGTAATTCCGCACTTCAATCGCGCGATTGCCGACAGCCTTCGCCCGGTGAGCGCAAGAACGCCCGGCATAAGAACGCCTTTTGTCACTCTGATAACGGACTTGGCGGACTATCCGCCAAATTTCTGGATCGAGCCGGAGTCGGAGTACATCATCGCCGGTACAGAACGCGCCCGGCAGCAAGCCTTAACCATCGGCCACCCCGCCGATCATATCTTCCAGACGTCGGGAATGATCCTGAAGCCAAGGTTTTACGAAAGGACCACCGTCGATCGCGTCGAGGAAAGGAAGCGGCTCGGACTGGAACCTGACTGTCCGACTGGCATTGTCTTGTTCGGAGGTCATGGCTCCCAGGTGATGGTCGACATCACCAGGAAACTCAACCAAGCCGGCAGCGGCGTCCAGTTAATCCTGATTTGCGGACACAACCAGAAGCTCGCCGCCGAACTCAAGAACCTGAACACCAAAAAGCCCATCGCCGTCGTCGGATTTGCTCAGAATGTCGAGTACTACATGGCCTTGGCCGACTTCTTCATTGGGAAACCAGGCCCGGGCTCGATCAGCGAGGCATTGCAGTTCCACCTGCCCGTGATTGTGGAATGCAATTCCAAAACCCTGCCGCAAGAGCGCTACAACGCGGAATGGGTGACAAACAACGGTTACGGAATCGTCGTCCCGAGCTTCAAAAGAATTGCGCCCGCCGTTCAGCGCTTACTGCAGAGCGCGACTTTCAATGAATTCCGTCAAAGGGCCAGCGAGTACTCGAATCGAGCCCTGCTTGAAGTGGCCGTAATCCTGGAAAAGTGCGCGAAGCATACGGCGGTTTCAACCCAATCTCAGGCCGTGTAATTTACGCAGGGACAGCCTGCTAGAAATGAAACGCGATGCCGGTTGAGAATCGCACGCCATTCTGGCCCTCGCCATAGAAACGCGTGTTGATCCAGTCAAGCTGTCCGCGGAACGTGAACGGCCCGGCAATTCGATAATCCAGCCCGCCGCCGACCGCATTGACGAACGAAGTATTCGAATCCGAAATCCCATTGCTCCGGCTGATGTGCCCCGCACCAACCAGGAACTCCGCGAACGGGCGGAAGCGCTTGACCTGCACCGACACTCTCGGGCCAAACAGAACGTTGTGTGCAGCGATGTCGGCGCTGGTGACGCGGTAATTGTGGCTGCCATAATGGCCATCGACATCGGCCACCAGGCCAATCCAGGGCGAGAACTTCCCCTCCAGCGTTGCCTCCCATCCATTCATATTTGTGGTGTCGTTCGAGACAACAGGAGTGCGGTCATAGGAATAGCCAAAGAATACGTTTCCCTTCGTTGGAATCTGCGCCCAGGCGGCGCTCGACAGCATCGTCAATAACAAAACAAGATTCCACACTCTTCGCATGTTTTTCTCCTTTTGTGCGCTTTGAAGCATACGGTTTGAAACGGCGTGCAGTCCGATGGAAGATTCTTAACGATATAGATGCAAGCGCGGCAGAAAAATTTGCCTGCCGAAGCGGCACACTTGGTCAGGCCAGCGGAACGGCCCGGCAAGAAACCCGCCGAGTTTTCTAAAGAAACCACGCGCCGGCGCTTGATTCGCCGATACCGTTTCAGTACCAGCTGGTTACGCCCACTCGGGAGTTGCATGGAGAAGGACGCATGAAAAAACAGAGCGCGGAGAAAAACGAAAAAAAACGCGCGAGTTATTACGAGTCGGCCAGGAACTCGTACTCATCGATGACGGCTGCCACCGCCATCTTGCTGGCGGGGCTGCCCCCTTCGACTCGTACCACGCGGCCTTTGCAGCGCACCCGGATGCTTTCCGTGAGCGTGATCTCGGGCGGCAGGGTCAGCGTGAAATCAATCGCGGAGCCGGCCTGGATGGCGGAATCGACATAGAAGCAAATGCCGCGGGCGCTGACGTCGCGGGTCTGCGCCGCGTGCTCCTGCTCATTTTCGCCGTAACGTACGGTGACTGGCAGACGAAGCGCGAATCGCCGCGTGGCCCGCTTGTCGTTGTCCTGTTCCTGCTTCGCCTGGGCCATCGAACCTCCAGAAGTTGCCTGTAAGCATGGCAATTAGCGACCAGCCTGTCAAGGCTTTCGAGACTTAGCTTTCAGCAGCTACAATGAACGCGTGGTCTTCGTCCTCGATAACTACGATTCGTTCACTTACAACCTCGTCCAGTATCTGGGCGAACTGGGCGCTGAAGTCGAGGTTCGCCGCAACGACGAAGTGACGGTCAGAGAGATCGAGACGATGCACCCCGAGCGCATCGTGGTTTCTCCCGGACCCTGCACTCCGCAGGAAGCCGGCATCAGCATCGAACTGATCCGCCATTTCGCGGGCCGAGTTCCATATAAAGTGCCGGTGCTGGGCGTCTGCCTCGGGCACCAGGCGATCGGCGCTGCGTTCGGCGGCCAGGTGGTTCGCGCGAAGAACCTGATGCACGGCAAAACCAGTCAGGTGGAGCACGACGGCAAGACCATCTTTCGCGGCTTATCTTCGCCGATGACCGCGACCCGCTATCACTCGCTCATCGTCGCCGAAGACGGCCTGCCCGCCGATCTCGAAGTCAGCGCCTGGACTCGCGATCCAGATGGCACGCGCGTCATTATGGGCTTGCGACACCGGAAGTTCCCGGTTGAGGGTGTGCAGTTTCATCCCGAGAGCGTGCTGACGGACGAAGGGAAGAAACTGGTGGCGAATTTCCTGCGGGGTTTCTGACTTCCCAACTACGGCGGCGAGATCAGCCGCACGGCTACGGGAGAAGCGCCATTGCCGATAATCGGCGTTGCGGTCCAGCCTGTTCCGCAACCCGCCAAGTTGATGACAGTGGTCAGCATATGACCGCTGACCGGTGTGGCAAGTCCCCCGGGACTCAGAAAAAGCTGTACGAAGCCTACGATGGTCACTGGGTTGGGCGGTACGGTACCCGGCGGTGCGCCCACGTCAAACACCGGCACCGTGACCAGCGAATCGCTGACCATCACATCGTTTGTGGCCAGGCCCGCAATCGGATTGTCGTTACCCGCGACGAATTCGAAGGGCACGCTCGGCGGATCTGTAGAAGTAACCGTGTCACCCTGGTTGTTGGTTGTATGGGTCAGACAATTCGCCGCATCCGCCGTTTCTGTTTTTCGAGTGAAGTATTGGGGCTGGTCGATATTCACCTGGCTGTTGCACGCGATCGGCGCCTGGATGCAGCCAGCGATGCTCTCCTCATATGGCTTTGTCAATGCAGGCGTGCAGGTGGGCAATTCCACAGTTGGAGGAGGGAATGACGCCGGGTCACCGGGATAATAACGAAATGCCTCCGGTGCGGCCAGCGGTACGGTACAGCTGGCAGCGTTGGCTGTGCCGGGTGCGCCGCAGGCGAGATGTAGTGAGGCAGCGCCTGGAGTCGTATATCCCAGCAGATTTCCCGCTGTCGGAGCGATCGCTCCCGTAGTCGTAACAAAAATGGGATTGGGGGAACTGGTGGGATCGACATTGGGCAGCAGCCACGGTTTCACGCAAATGGGCGCTACCGGGGTCGGGGTCGCCACGCCCAGAGCATTCGCGCCCGAAGGATTGTAAGCTTCCGCCGTAGCCGACGCACCCACCGCGACCTGCTTGGTTCCCCAGATGCGCGCGAAGAACGTCGGCAGATTGGCTTGCACGGTTACGGTAACGGTCGGGTTGGTAGTAGTTCCACCAAAAGCAAAATTAGTGACATTGGCATTGGTGAGGTACGTTCCTCCCACCTGATTCTGCTTCACCACCTGAATAGCGACCGTTTGGGCGGGGCTGCCAGAACTCTCCGCGCTTAAGAGCAACGCGCCAGTCGGGTCCGACGTCGCTCCCGAGTTCGCAAGCACGCGGGCCGCCGCCAGCGCCGCCGCATCGGCCGCCAATTGCGCTTCGCTGCGCGCGGTGTAGAGCGTCACCACGTCGATTGACAGTGCGGCCATTGCCCCGATCACAAACAGCATGAACACCGCAACCAGCGTGATGATGACCCCTTGCTGGTTCTTCCGCCCCGAGATCTTCTGCTTTCGACGCACACACCCTCACATCTGATTATGGACCGTGGCGCTCTCCGTCACCTGCGTTGTAGCCGCATAGCCCGCGCCCGGAATCAGCAATTGAATCACACTATTGAACCGCCAGTGATATGGATATTGAACCTGAACGTTGGTGCCGACGACTGCCGGCGAAACCGAGGTGATTACCACCCCTGGGTTGATGGTGATGATCAGACTGTCGGGACACCCGGCAAGTGTGTACTGCCACGCCACTCCAGCCGGTCCGGATGCCGCACCCGGCGGAGCACAAGTGCCGGTGGGCAGGACCCCGCTGCCGACCAGCGAGTTGTAAACTGCCGACACTACTGGCGCCAGGGAGTCCGGGGCGCTCGGCGACGTAATGTCGCTCGTCGGCTGCGCGCCGGCAATGATGGCGCCTTCCTGCGCCGCCTGATTGAGCTTCAACTTCTGGTTGAAAGCGCCGCTGAAATCGTAGATGCCCACGATGAACACCACCAGAAGCGGCAGTGAAATGGCGAACTCCAACAGCGCCGCGCCCTGCACATCCCTGAGCAGACTGACCGGGGGACGATGCGGAATTCGGAGGCGAGGCATCTAGTTCTCCATCCTGCTCTGGGCTTGTGCCGACAATTTGATCTGCTGCATGTTGAGGGGAGTGCCCGGGAAGTTGAACTTGAATGGGAATTGAAAGCTCACCGCGGTCCCACATTGTGGGGGCTGGGTCGGAAAAGCGGAATTCAGCCACGCGTTGCGGCAGGTCGTGATTTGGCCGGTGATCGAGCATCCCGACGGAACATTCTCAACACTCGAGCAGAACTGCGTGGCCGGAGGACTAGGGCTCGCAAGAATCTGAGTCGGATCGAGATTGGACGCCTTCATCACGGTCCCGACCGCAGCGGTCACGGTGCCATTGGGACCTGTCACCGTGCCATCGCTAGGGAAGCTGGTGCCGCCCCAGGAGTTGGCTTGGGTACAGGTGGCACATACTGGCCGCGCCGCCGTGATCGCTCCCTGCTGCGCCGCTTGCTGGATGGTTGAGTAAATGTTGAAGGCCCGTCCAAACCAGATGATGCCGAACAGGAGCATGGCCACCAGGGGCAGCACCAGCGCGGCCTCGGCGATCTCCGCCCCGTCAGGGTTCGCCAGTCTGCGCGCAATTCGTTTGATGTTCAGCAAAGTGCAGATCCCTCGCTTCGCTCGGGATGACAAGTTCTATATAAAAGATGACAAATCATAAATCGAATTACAAACTGCATATCACCAATTATAAATTCCCCATCGCCCGGCCCATCCCGTAGAACAAAACCGTAAGCGCCATGGCCACGCCGAACGGAATTTTTGTTGCCTGCGGATCGTCGAGCGATACCTCAGGCCCGGGCATGCGCAGTCTGAACAACGCCGCCAGCAAATGCGCCATGTTCAAGAGCGTCCGTTTCAGCCGTCCTTTCCAGATGACCACGGCCAGCGCCATCACTCCCGCAACCAGAATCGTGCCCATGAGCACGGAGAGCAGTTGCCGCGGACCGAGACAGGCTCCCAAAGCGCCGGCGAGTTTCCAGTCTCCGGCGCCAAGGCTGCGGACCAGCACGAAAGGCAGCAGCAGCCCAAGGCCCAACAGCGTCCCGAGCAACGCGGCTTTCAGTCCCGGCCAGCGAAAAAGAATCGTGTTGACCGCGACGCCGGCCGCCAGGCCCAACACCGTGAGCCAGTTCGGAATCCGCCGGTAGCGCCAGTCGAGAATCCCCGCGCCCATCGCCACCAGCACCGCCGGAATCCATGGGGCGAGAGTCATTTCGCTTCCTGTACTTTAGGGCTTTCCGGGGCCACACTCAAGAGGGAAGTTCGGCTGCCAGTTGCCAGTTGCCGGTTGCCGGTTGCCAGTGACGTGCAATAGACAGGTGGTTTTTCTGGGACTGGCAACTGGGGACTGGCAGCTGGCAACTGCCTCCTTTGAGCAAAGGAAAAGGCCCGGTTGCCCGGGCCTGAAATTGGAATCGAAATCTGGGCGTGCCTAGCGTGTGACCGGAGCAGCCGAGTTTCGTTCCGCCACCACTTTCCTGGCATTGTCCGCCAGCGCCCGCGCTTGCGGCATCAGGTCGAGAGCCTTGATCACGTCCGGATCGGTCTCCGCCCGCACCTTCAAGCCTTCTTCCTGGCCGAAGGCATCGACGAAGAGTTCGCTCTTGAGGTTGGAGCGCAGCCAGTCATTGCTCTCGATCATCTCGGCTTCGGT
>JBEKWL010000104.1:0-13247 GCA_049513095.1 Terriglobales bacterium | reverse complement strand
AACATCTTCATGAGGTTCTGATACGACTTGGGCATGGTCACCGTATCGCGCATGGCGACGGTGATGGGGTAACGCGTGCCGCCCTTGTGCGTACCTTCCAACCCTTCGATGATCTCCTGCGCATACGCCCAGGGGAAGGCGAAGGCCATCTCGTTATCCTGGGCCATGCCGAACACGCGATCGCCGTTGCAGGGGAGAATCACCTTGGGCTCGTTGGTGGTAAGGGTCTGGATAACGATCTCGGCGCAATCCAGTCGGCCGCCGCTGGTCGAGGCCACGCGCCCGCCGCGCTTGTAGAGCGAGGCATGGACCAGCCGCATCACCTGCGCGCCATTGGCGTAAACGGCCACCATATGCGGTTCGAAGGTGGCCCGGTTCAGCGGGGCAACACAAACATAGTCGTATGTGCCCGGTTCGAATCTCCAGGTGCTGGCTTCCAGGTTCCGAGCGGCGGGTTCGTCCTTGCAGTACATCCCGATCGATACGAACCCTTTCAGATACTCCTCGTTGGGCTTGCGGAGCCCAAAGGCGATGGCCGCCAGCGGGCAGATGACATCGTCTTTGCCCACGGCTATGCTCCATCCGTAGCGCCGGGCGACCCCGATCGACTGGCATACGATCCATTGCTCGCCCATGGTTTGGCTGGGGACCTTCACGCCGTCGGGAACCGCTTCCCCCGGCTTGAGCATGCGGATGGCTAGGGGAAATGTGTCTGGCCGAACGTAACGCGCCAGCGCTTCATCAAGCAGCCGCAAGGTTGAAGCAACATCTTCGTTCATACGAAACTCCGGACAGGCCAAACTTGCCTGCGCTGTGGATGAAAGCAACAGGCTAGCAGAAAAGGCAAGCAACTGGGGAGTGAGCTAGAGCCCGAGTCACCCAGTTGCAGACCAAACCCCTGCGACAGAAAGTTTGAAGATCATGACCGAAAGGGCGTGCACGCGCATCTCGCTTCGCCTTCGGGTACCTGCAATTCCCGCAGGACAAACGAAACGCGTCTGAGCTTCCCACGGCTGGCAGGAAACCCCATGCGCATAGTGTGCAGGAGCTTGCTACTTCCCTGGGCTCAGAACGGCCAATCTGAATTCTGACAGCGAATCTTGTTGACAGGCGAGCTGTCAGAGGTGCAAGATTGCGGCTCGTGTGGGGTCTGGCCGCGCCAAGGGGATGGTATTCCCCCCATCGCCTAAAAGCGTTCGCCCAAAAATTACCTGTGAAGAAATAGATGCGGTGCCATGTCCGGCGGCTGACGTCGCTTTGGTTATTGGTTCCTCATAGATTCTGGAGAAATTCGCCATGAAATCTCGCGCCAATTTCCGTCTGATGGCCTTTGTCGTTCTTGTCGTTTTGCTGCTTGCCCTTGCTGCCCAGAACTCACTGGCACAGGCGACGGTTTCAGTTTCGCCGGTAGCCCTGTCTTTCGCTATCCCAACGGGAACGCCGACGCCTCTGGTCTTCACGTTGCCGGTCACAGTAAACATCATTGGGACGGGGACAGCCACGCTGAGCGATTTCGCGGTCACTCCGATCACTGCTCCCACAGGCGACTTCATAGTCAATGGCAACAGTTGCATGACTCCCCAGACGGCACCCACGACCTGCCAGATCGGCGTGCAGTTCACGTCCACACAAGCAGCAGGCACCCTGGAAACGGCGACGCTCAGTTTCAATTCTTCCACGCAAGTAAACCCGATCAGTGTCCCGCTGAGCGGCGCTTATGGCGCGATCAAGCTCTTCGACGAAACAAATGTCACGGCGACTCCTAGCTCAGCCCCTTTCACCCCGTACACGATTGCAAGTAAAACACTGAATTTGACCTGTCCGGCAAGCCCGACGCCCGTCACGGCCACACTTTCGGGTACCCCCGACGGTTCGGGCTACGTTCTCGTGGACAATTACATCACGTTGGCCACCGGCCCCTCACTAACGCCGGTTACTGATCCTCTCAGCACTGATAATCCTGCTGGAAACGTCTGCACTGGGAGCGAGTCGGTAGCGGACGACGGCCCTGGGGGTTACTATGCCGATTGCTTTACTTCGAACTACCAGGAGTATGCTTACGGCCTTACCCTTCCCCCTCCCGTAGGACTAGATCCTGATACGTTTGCCAATCCGGGCAATACGGTGCTGTCTCAGATTCGCCCCAACACAAACAACGCCGGCGGCGTTCCGTACATCGACATCCATTCATTCTTAGCTGGCTCCCCGACTGGTACCTACCCGGAGCAGGCTTTGTTCACCCTTCTTTCGTCGGGGAACGAGGAAGTCTACGACAACTCCACACTTTTCCTGGTCACAAATTGCAGCGCGCCGGGAATCATACCCGGCACCAGGGTGACCCTCAATCCCATCAGTACGAGCAATCCTGCGTCGGAAACGCAAACAGCTACCCTGGACAGTTCCCCTGGCCAGAAGGTCTCCTTCACCACTAGCGTTGCCGTTGCGCTTCAGAATAATTCTGGCATCATTACTAATGGCATCGTCCCTATCGTCACCGATTACCCCGTACCTCAGCAGCTCTTCTCTCAGCTCGTTAGCGGCACAACCGGCACTTCCGCCGCTCCTGCTGTTTGCGTAAGGTTGGCGGGCGAACTGGATGCATACGGACAACCCATGTGCAAAGGCTTTCTGCTCCAGTGCTATAACCCGGCTGATGGCACAACCACGGGCGATAACTGCAGCAACCCGACAAGTGAGATCTCGGACAGATATCTGTTTTACAACGCACAGTTCAACTCACCCGATGCGCCGTCTGGCTACAACTTTCTAACCACGCAGTCGTGGGCGGCTGATAATGCATACACCCTTGGTCAAACAATCGTCGATCCGGGTGGGTACGTTCAGCAAGTAACCACTCCAGGCACTTCAGGTGGCACCGCCCCCACCTTTAACGAGACTGTGGCCACAACTCCGGGCACAGGGCAGACCGATGACGGAACCGGTAGTCTCGTCTGGACCAACGAAGGACCGAACGCCTGCGCCAATGTGGCAACGTGGGATGAGTCACCTAGCACACCTATCGCCTGCGCGCCGGGCACGGGACCGGGCATGTTAATGGGCAGCGATTACTGGTTGGGCAACCCTCCGCTCCTGACGGTTTCGACAGAGACTACTGGCAGCACGTACAACTCAGCCGACTGCGTATTCACAACAACTCTTCCAGGTGGGGGTGCAGGCGGCCTGGCGGGCGCTCTGTGCCCGCTCGACGTCCTGACCGCGATTCTGGGAGCGGCGGATGAAAGTAACCCCGGTACTGGCAAATATACAAACTCGCTGTTCATCCCGGTTGTGAACATGCCGCTGCCCACTGCCACGGCGACCTTTGCGGCCGGCTGGAGCAACGGCTGGATCAACAACCTCTCGACCGCCATGGTCAACTTCAATTCCACTGCGGCTGGCTATTCGGGTACGGCTAGTAATCCTCCGGCGAATGGTTTCTCAGCTACCACAGCTGCTGCTCCTTACAGCTTGACGTATGGCGTCTCACCTTCGCCGACTCTTCCGGATACGACCTACCCGGTGACGGGTGACATCGCGAACCACAACAGCTTCACACAAGCGAACACACCCTTTTGTAATATCAGCGGCGCGACCCCTTCTCCGTTTGCGTCGGCTACGTCGCCTAGCTACTTCAGCACCCTGAGCCTGAGCGAGGGACAACTTTACAATCTTCACTACTTCACGACGGACTGCGCCTTCACCGAAGGCCTGGTCTTTAGCCCCACACCCCAGCAGGTTACCGATCCGACGGCCAACTGGGCAAGCTTCCCGTATCTGACCTTTGGCGTGGATACGACGGCGCCGACGCTTTCGTCGTGCTCGACAACGCCGTCCCCTTATCCCGGCGGCGGCGGCTGGTACAACAGCAATGTCACGATAGCCTGTACCGGCAACGATAGTGAGTCCGGATTTGCGCCCGGCACGGCGATTGCCAACACAAACGGCATGGTCCTCGAAGGAAGCGCGACGACAACCCTTAGCCAGACTACTACGTGTAGTGGTACATGTCCTGCGGCAACCATTGGACCACTGCAGGCCACGGATTTGGCGGGCAATCAATCTACCACCTATCCTGTCTCTGGCGCGGCCTCTTTCCCGGTCGACTTGCAGGCCCCATCGATCACTCTACCCGTGCTCAGCTCTGCCTCCGGACCACCTTACTACGTGAATGGACCGTCCATCACCGTGACGTTTGGCTGCTCCGATGCGGGTTCTGGTGTCGCCAGCGGCGGCTGCGCCATCGTGGGCA
Source organism: Terriglobales bacterium (assembly GCA_049513095.1). Classification (GTDB taxonomy): domain Bacteria; phylum Acidobacteriota; class Terriglobia; order Terriglobales; family Acidobacteriaceae; genus Acidiflorens. Next base: position 8,998 of record JBEKWL010000104.1, on the reverse strand, counting down.
GCCCGGCTGGCTATACTCCCAGTGTCCCCCCCTGCACTGGCGTGCCGGCGTCTGTCACCTGCACAGGTACAATCAGCAACACCTCCGTAGTGAGCGGCAACTTAATAGTGACCGCGACAGACAATGTCAGCAATAATGCGACGTCCGCCTCCAGCCCGGTCTCCTACGCGGTGATCTCGCAGAACACGCCGACCATCACGTTTGTTACAGTGCCGTCGCCGACGTATCTGGGCGGGATCTTCACGGTGGGCGCGACGACCAATTCCGACGGAGCGTTGAGCTACAGCTACGTGAGCGGGCCGTGCTCTCTCGTGAGCGCCACACTCGGCACCTTCAGTTCCAGCGGAGGGGGGGTGTGCAAGGTGCAGGCCAGCACGCTGGCAACGGTGGACTATGTTGCCGGCTCAGCCACGCAGAACGTGACGATCGGCCAGGCCACGCCGAACCTCGCGTTCGGCCCAGCGCCGACGCCGACCTATCTGGGCCCCAACTTCACGGTGAGTGCGACGACCAATTCCAACGGAGCGTTGAGCTACAGCTACGTGAGCGGGCCGTGCGCGCAGGTGAGCGGCGGCACGTTCAGTTCCAGCGGAGGGGGGACCTGCGTGGTGCAGGCCAGCACGTTGGCAACGGCGAACTTTATTGCCGCTTCAACGCAGCAGAGCGTGACGATCGGCCAGGCCACGCCGACCATCACGTTCGGCACAGCGCCGTCGCCGACCTATCCGGGCAACTTTACCGTGACTTTGACGGCTAACAATTCCAACGGCGCGCTGACCTTTAGCGCGAGCGGGCCGTGCAGTTTCACCCCCGTGAGTACCACAGCCACCACCGCCACCTTCAGTTCCAGCGGAGGCGGGCTCTGCGTGGTGCAGGCCAGCACGTTGGCAACGACGAACTTTAAGGCCGGCTTAGCCACGCAGAACGTGACCATCAGCGCCCCACTCACGTTGACGATCACGCCGTCGAGCTGGAACTTCAGCCCAACGCCGTTCTATTTGGGGCAAAACGCCCAGCAGGTCTTCACTTTGACCAACCCCGGGACTAGCTCGATCGCGATTTCGAGCATTAGTATTCCCGAATCGAATATTGAGAATCCGCAGCCACCAGGTGATCCGGATGACTTCAAGATCACCCGCAACACTTGCGGGAAGACGCTCGGCACCGGGGCGAATAACAGCTGCCAAGTCACGGTGACTTTCATCAGCGACAGCGACGATCCCCCTCTAAACGGCGGTAACTACGCCTATTTGACGGTCGCGGACAACGCCACGGGGAGCCCCCAAACGGCGAAAATGTACGGAACCGTCATCGACCCGGACGTGACCCTCTCGTCGAATAGTCTGAACTTCGGAACTGTGAAGCACGGGACGACAAGCGCGACGCTGAAAGTGACGCTGACCAACATCAACTATGGAAAGGCGCTCGAACTTTCGGGCTTGACGATCACCCCCACCGCCAACTTCGCATTAGTATCCGGAGCCGGAACCGTGTGTACGGGCAGCACGACGCTCGCCGCCAACGGCGGGACCTGCAACATCTACGTGACCTTCGAGCCAACGAAGGCGAACACAACATACTCCGGCAGCGTGACCATTACCAACCAACTGCTGGGCGGTAAGCAAACCATCACGCTGATGGGCAGAGGAGACTGATCGGAATGGAGGTTTAGCGCGCACTGCGCTGAATTCTCACAGAAGCGGCTACGGGCTCCTGAATGTTCGGAAGTCAGGAGGTTGTGGCGCGGTGGCTTTACGGCGCCTTCCTGGGCTTCGTTTTCCCCGCGTGCCCCAGGGGCCGAGCGATGCACCGGACAGCTTGGCATTGCGCGTCCGCGGGAGTCCTTCAGGGTTAACGCACGAACTTCAGCTCAGGGTGATCTGCGTGGGGAGATGGTGTTGTCGTGAATGGGCGCGCTAGCCCTTTGCTTGCCCGGCACCCTGGGTCGATTCGTTGTACATCACCTTCAGATCCGCACGATCCAGGATGTGCTCCGCACCCGGCTCTTTCTTGATTTCGTCCAATAGCGTGGCCGCCTGCCGGTATTGGCCGGCGGCTCCGGAGGCGTCACCCGTCTGCTTCAGAAGATTCCCCAGCTGGAAATGAATGATGGCGGTCTGCAGGCGTGTGCCCAGCTTTTCGCTGGTGTTCAGGGCTTGGTCCAGTTCCTGCCGCGCGTTGGCGTAATCTTTGCTCTTGATCATCGCTTCCGCCAGGTCCACGGAACCGCGGAGCGAATAATATTTTAAATGGAGACTATCGGCCTGGTGGATGGCGGCGCGCAATTCCGGGATGGCCGCCTGCGCCCGCCCTTCGGCGATCGAGACTCGTGCGAGATTCATCTTGGGGATCAGGATTTTTCCGCGATCCTTCGTTTTGGCCGCAGCCTGGGCAGCCTGCTCATAGGCGCCGCGCGCTGCCTTATAGTCTCCACGATAGAAGGCCGCATCTCCCTGAGTGTTCAAAAGCTCACTGTGAATACTTTCATTCTTGAGCTCGCTTGCAACTTTGGTCGCCTCTTCCAGTAGCTTGCCGGACTCATCGCTCCGACCCACAAGGGTGAGAGTGTCCGCCAGGTCATTCAAAGAATCCGCCAACGCCCGGCTCTTGTTGTTTGTGGAGCGGAGTCCGTTCACCGAGTCCTGCATGGCGCCCACCGCAGCTCCCAGACGCCCCTGGTATATCAAAATCTTGCCGATGGACTGGGACGTACCTGTGGCACCGTTGGTGTCATTTGCTTTGCGCGACGTATCGAGCGCGTTCATAAGGTTCTCGAGTGCTTTATCGTAATCGCCCATGGCCGTGTACACATCGCCGAGCGACCCAAGCGTCTCGGCAAGGTACACGGGATCATTCACCTTTTGCCGCAACTGGAGGGACTGCTGGAAATAAATGAGCGCGTTGTCCGTATCGTTCTTCTGGAGATACACGTCGCCAATATTGTTGAGACACAACCCCTGCAAATTAATGTCCGCCGTATCGCGCTCGATTTGCAACGCATCCTTATAGTCCTGAAGCGCCTTGTCGTAGTCGCCACGTGTGTAGTAAAGCGTGCCGCGAGCGATCAGGATGTCGCCGAAATCCTTTTTCATCCCGATCTCGTGCAGGATTTCGAGCGATTGATTGAAAGCGGTCAAGGCGGCATCTGGCTTGCCGATGGTTATCTGATTATTAGCCGACTCTGCAAAGTTGGCCGCCAGCAGGCGTTTCATGCCCAACTTGCGCGTAATCTCCATCGAATCCCGGACGCTCTTGATGGCTTCATCCGGCTTGTTCATCAGACGATAGGAAACGCCGAGAGACTGTAGAATCAGTGCCTTCTGCTCCTGGTTGTCCGCCTGCACCGCCAGGCTCAGCCCCTTATTGAGTGGTTCCAGGGACGCCTGCGGGTTGTCCTGCTGGATTTCCACGACCCCCATCTGCCAGAGGGCTTTGATGTTCTTGGGATCAGCTTTCAAGATTGCCGCAAACTGCGCGCGCGCCTTGTCATAATCGCCATTGCCCGAGTAGAGGCTCCCCAGCGTGTACTCCACATCCGTGTTATCGGGGAGAGTTTTCGCAACCTTCTCGAAAGCCTCGATGGCTTTCTTGTTGTCTTTCATGATGTACGCGTGGTTGGCTTCGATCAGGTATTTCTCCGCCAAAGGGAGTTGCTGGCTGAGTTCGAGAGCTTTCCGGGAAGACTGTTCCGCCTGGGTGTCATACCCGAGCGCCGAGTCGGCTTCGGCCAGCCGCGAATAGGCCAGGGCGAACTGCGGGTCCTCCTGGATGGCGGTTTGGAGCATTTTGACTGCGTCCAGGTTCTTGCCGTCACGCAACAATTGCACACCCTGGCTGAAATCGCGGAGCGCGGGCGGGGATTTTGAGGAGGGCTGGAAGGAACTAGCCTTAAGCTCGTTAATCACGTCCGGCGAGAAAGCGAGATTGTTGCGGATCGAAGCGGCCAAGCGGTCCACCGCGCCGGGGATATCTTTTTCATCGACTGCCTCGATTTTAATGGCGACGCTGCGATCATGCTTGAGATCTCGTAATGTGGCGTCGATGCGTATCTGGCCACCGAATCTCGCATATTGTCCCCAGACCATCGTATCGGCATTGGTGAACTCCGCAATGCGGCCAACCATGGTGGGATCGATAGAGGTTCCGGGAGCGATGCGCAAATCGGCAAGGACCTGATGAAGGCGCTCAGGGGAGATTGTGCGCAGATGGGCGGACTGTCCTACATCGGTGCTCAGCATGTCCGCGAGGCTGGATCCCAGCCAATCTACGCTGGGATCCCCGGAAGCGTTGCGGAAAGGCAAGATCGCCAGCGACATCGCGGGCGCCGCAGGAGCAGATCTCGTGCTGGGCGATGAACTGAAAAGCCGGTCGCGAAGCATGTACCCACTGATCGCCAGAACCAGTGCGGTCACAATCCCAGTAATGAGTGGCCACGGAATACTCCGTCCCAATGGTTTGACAGCCGCGTCGAACTTGATTGTGCCGGCAGCTCTCTTGTCTTTCCACGTGTTCAGGTCCGCAAGAATTTCCGAGACATTCTGGTATCTCTGGTCCAAATCGCGTTCCAGACACTTGCTCACGATCCCGCTCAAAGCCCCGGGAATCTGAGCGTCAACATCCGACACTGGAGTTGCACGCTCCTGAGTCCGTTTGATGAGGCTGGCCAGAGCGCTCTCGGCTGCAAAGGGTTGTTTGCCCGTCAGCATTTCGTACAAGATCAGTCCGAGAGCGAAGATGTCGGAACGTTGATCGAGATCTTTGCCCAGAGACTGCTCGGGCGACATGTACTCCATGGTGCCGACAATCGCACCCGTTTGGGTCATCCCGTCGCCTTCCAGGGTGCGGGCCAAGCCGAAATCCATCACCAGCATTCGGCCCGTGCCGTCCTGCATGATGTTTTGCGGTTTGAGGTCCCGGTGAATCACCCCGACGCTGTGCGCTGCGTCCAGGGCCTGGCACACCTGTTGAATAACCTCTACGGCTTGTTCGGGAGCAAACTTGTTCTTCTCGCGGATGATGGAGCGTAGATCTTTACCCTCGATGAACTCCATCGTGATGAACTTCACGCCCTCGGCTTCACCGAGATCGTAAATGCGGATCACGTTGCGGTGCGTGACCTGGTGGGCGAGCAGCAGCTCTTGCTTGAAACGGGCCAGGATCGAGGGGTTCGAAGCCAGCTCAGGCCGAATCACTTTCAATGCCACGAACCGATCGAGTGCGCGGTCGGTGGCCTTGTACACCGCGCCCATGCCGCCTTCGCCGAGCAGTTGGAGAATTTCATAACGCCCGCCCAGCACATCGCCGATCTGCAATACGGCGGCGCTGCCATACGAATCGGAAACGCGGTTGGGCGTGGGTGTCGATTTCCGGCGAAACGAAGTTCCCGGCGCGATCGTAGCGTCGGCGTCTACCAGCGTGGCTTCAGGGTCCAATCGCGGCCCAGCATCGACGATCGTGGCGTCGGGATCGTGTCGGGACGGCCCGGCATCCACCAGCGTGGCCTCGTCCTGCGGGAGAGGACGAGCGAGTGTGGAATTCCGCTTGGGCGGCGTCGGAGTCCGGCGAAACGAAGTTCCCGGCGCGATCGTAGCGTCGGCGTCTACCAGTGTGGCTTCAGGATCCAATCGCGGCCCGGCATCGACGATTGTGGCGTCGGGATCGTGTCGGAACGGCCCGGCATCGACTAGCGTCGCTTCGTCCTGGGGAGGAACCGGGACATTGCTGCCGGAACTCTCCCCGGCGAACGGAGTCCTGACACCGGGAGTCGCGGGCTTTTTAGAGACAGACTTTGCGTCCGGCCGTGAGCTGGAATCATCCATGATGCAATTTAGGGACGGCCCGGAGGCTGACGCAACCCTGACCCCATCGAATACACCCGAGCGCGCGCCTGCGGGTACTTCTGTAGTGCAGGCAGTATATACGATTATCGGGCTGGACGAAGCTATGCTGGCTAACAGAATACGAGTTGCCGGCCGCTTCGGCGGTCGTTATCTGCGGTTGGATCAGCTGCGCATTCAGCAATTTTGTCAGGCGTGGATTCGGGTGCGGTGTGCTCTCCCTCAACCGCAGAGAGCGTGATTGAAGACGCAGCAGCAGCACCTCACGGATAGCGCTCCGGCAGCAAGGCCAGGAAGATCGTGCCGGGCGGCCCGAATCATCAGTCCGCGCCTTTCGCGATTGCGAGTCGCCCCTTCTTCACTGCTCTGGTGAACAGTTCGTAATCGGCCGTGCTCTGGTCGGCATAGGCGACGGCGAATTCGGCGATGGCGTTGCCGAGTTTTTCGGCGTCACCGCAATAGCCATCCAACACGCAGGCGTCACCGGAGCGTGCGTGTCCCTTGCCCAGCACCTCACCGCACATCCTGGCGTAGGCGATCAAACCGGGGCCTCTGAGATCTTCGGCGTCGATGACGGCCTTGTGATCGGCGAGTTGGCGCACCAGATAGTCGCGTCCCTCCACTCTGGTCCAGCCAAGAAAAATGTCGGACTGCGCCTGCATCAGCCGCTGTCCCTGTACGACGCGCTCTCCCTGGTTGCGCGGGACCTGAGCCTTGAGATATTGCGCGTAAGCGGATGGCGGCTCTTCCTTCATCTGCAAGAAAAGCGGGTCTTCGCTCCCGTTGCCAAAGCACAGGATGACGTAGTCGTGCGTGCCAACGCTGCCCGTCCCCACGACTTTGAAAGCGACGTCCACGGGGTGGTAGCGCTCGAGAAAGTGGCGTCGCTCCTGCGAGAGCGTGTCGCGATAGCTCTCCAGTGCGGTCAGCACGGCGCGGCGAGTTTTGCCGGAAACCGCCGTCAGAAGCGGCTTTTCCTCTTTGAAACGCCGCCCGCCCTTGCCGCTACGGGTGAGCTTCTCCAGAGTGTGTTCCGGCGTGGCACGCCTGGCCTTCTTGAGCAGCTCTGGAATTGGTCCCGCCTCCATGTGCCGATACACACTGTAGCGCGCAAGGCCCAGTACCGTCAGCCCCGAGCAGTGGTGGACCGACATGCGATATTCAGCCACGAAGCTCTTGACAGCCTCCTTGCATGCGCCGTCGGATTGGCCGGCTTCGCGGCCACCGAGCACGAGACTGGCGGCCAGTCGCTTGACATCCCACTCCCACGGCCCGGAGATGGTTTCATCGAAGTCATTGATATCAAACACCAAAGCTCCAGTGGGCGAGGCGAAAGCGCCAAGATTGCGTAGGTGCGCATCGCCGCAAATCTGGACGGTGATGCCGGTGGTTGGGAGCGAGGCCAAATCGGCCGCCATCAGCGGCACCGCGCCGCGAAAAAAGCCAAACGGCGAAGCTGCCATGCGTGCCCACTTGATGGGCAGAAGTTTTGGCATCCGGTCGCGGCTGGCACTGACCAGCAGCTCGACTGGATCGGGCCGGCTTCTAGGCGCCTTCCAGTGACATTGGTCAACACTGTGGAGAACCTTCCGGCGGGATTTGCCGTAGTCCCTGCGCTCTGCGACATTGGCCAAAGGCGCAACCATAGGAGCTGTCATCATAGCAAGCCAGCGGCGCGCGTAGTGCCCGAACCGTCGGCTTCGCGTAGAAGTGACCTCCCTTCGCAGTCGACTGGCGGGGCCTCTGGGATTGTGCCCGGATCACGGGCTAACCTCAAAGAATCCCACGGCAAGCGTTGCTGACGATCCGGGAGCGATCCCAGAGCGGCCCGAATCGAGCGTCAGAACTAGGATCAGCCAGGGAATGTGGGTTAAGATGCTAACGCCCCAAAACCGGGGTGCGCCATGGACATTCCAGCTTCACCGAAAAAACTGGCAGGCCGCTACGAGGTCAGGCAGATCCTCGGCCAGGGCGGGATGGGCCTGGTCTACCGGGCCTATGATACCGTCGTGCGCCGTGAAGTAGCGGTCAAGACGATCCTCGACATTCCCGATCCGGCCTCACTTCAGTTGTTCTACAAGGAATGCGACGTGCTCGCCTCCATGAGCCATCCCAACATCGTTGAGATCTTCGACATCGGAGAATTCGAAGAAGAGGGCAAGAAGAAGCCCTACTTCGTTATGCCGCTACTCCCCGGCGCCACGCTGGAACATTTCATCCGCAAGGCCAGCCATCGTCTAACGGTGGAGCGCACGATCGACATCATTTCCCAGGCCTGCCGCGGCCTGCAGGCTGCACACGAGCGCGGTCTGGTACATCGTGATTTGAAGCCGAGCAACATCTTCGTGATGGAAGACGACTCGGTAAAGATTATCGACTTCGGCGTCGCTCACATGGCCGATGCCCATACCACCCGGGCGCAGAAAGGGACGCTGCTCTACATGTCTCCAGAGCAGATCGAATTGAAAGCTCTGACCCCCGCGTCCGACATTTTCTCCCTCAGCGTGGTCTGCTATGAAGCTATGACGGGCCGGAACCCGTTCCAGCGCGCCCGAGCCGATGAGGTGGTCGACGCAATTCTCCGTCAGATCCCGCCTCTCGCGGCAGAATTGAATCCCGCCGTGAGCCAGCCCGTCAGCCGTGTCCTGCACAAAGCGATGGCCAAGCAATCCTGGCACCGCTTCGCGAGCGCCCGCGATTTCGGCGACACGCTCAACAAAGCTCTGCGGAACGAACCCATCGAGTTTTTCGATCCCGAGCGTACTCGGCCGCGGCTGCAGCGCGCCACCAAAGCCCTGGAAGAAGGCGATTTTCAGTTTGCCGGAGAGATCCTCGGTGAACTGGAAGCCGAAGGCCATATGGACAATTCCATTGGCTCTCTGCGCCGGCAACTCGACGGCGCCGTCCGGCGAAAAACACTTTCTCAGTTGCTCGATGCCGCGCGGGCGCGCTTTGAGGAAGAGGAAGATCCGCTAGCTCTCCAGAAGTTACAGGAGGCGCTGCAAATAGAACCTGACAACGCCACAGCGTTGGCTCTGCAGAGCAGGATTGAAAACCGGCGCAGCGAACGCCAGATCGACAACTGGTATCGCCTGGCAAGGCAGCACATCGACAATAACGCCTACGCGCATGCCCGCGAGGCTTTGCAGAATGTTCTCCAA
>JBEKWL010000103.1:0-13273 GCA_049513095.1 Terriglobales bacterium | reverse complement strand
TTCCTGGCGCAGGGCCCACTGTTCGGCATTGCCTCGGAGTGCATGTTGAAGGTGACCGAATCATCGTGCTCCTATGCCCAGGTATTTCACTCTCTGGAGTTCCGTCACGGTCCGAAATCGATCGCAGGTCCGCAGATGCTGATCACGTTCGTTATGTCGGAAACTTCTTACGGCGCGGAAGTCGAATTGCTCGAAGAAATGAAGGCTCTCGGCGCGGCCACCATGGTGATTGCCAATCGCGTCGATAGCCGGGCTCAGCGTACCGCTGACTTCGCCATCGAACTTGGCCTCCAGTCGCCCGAGTACGCGCGCCCCGCAGCTTTCGCGATTTGGGGTCAACTGTACGGGGTTTACTACGGGCTCAAGAAGGGCCTAAATCCCGACTCGCCAAAAAACCTGACGCGCGTAGTCGAACTCGCGGACGGCCGCTAGCAACGGAAGTTAGTAACTGGCAGTAAGCCAACAGGCCTGCTCCATGTCCAAGCTTGATATCACGATCGCCGGGGAGATTAATCTTGACCTGATCCTCTACGGCTTGCCTGAGCATATGCCCACGGAACGCGAACTGCTGGCCAGCGGCTTTGCCATCACGTTAGGCAGTTCCTCGGCCATCTTGGCACATAATCTCGCCGCTCTTGGCAGCCGCGTGGGATTCGTCACCAAGGTTGGCGACGACTCTTTCGGAGCCCTCGCGCTGGAACGACTGCGTGAACGCGGTGTAGACCTGGCAGGCATCGCGCATGGCGCGAAGTCCGGCGTAACGGTCATTCTGCCCCACGGACCCGAGCGCCACATCCTGACGTACCCGGGCACGATCTCCGAGCTGCGCTTCGAGGATCTCGACCTTGATTATCTGGCATCGGCGCGACACTTTCATATGTCGTCGCTGTTTTTGCAGCGTGAACTGTTGCCACGTGTGCCAGAACTTTTTCGGCGGATGAAGTCCGCCGGCCTGACCACCTCGCTCGACACCAACGACGATCCCGAGGACCGCTGGGACAGCGTCCTTGAGATCCTGCCTCACGTCGACATTCTGCTGCCGAACGAACGCGAAGCGATGAAGATGTCCCGGACTGACGACTTGGAAACCGCGCTTTCGCGGTTGGCACAAAGGGTGAAAACCATCGTGGTCAAAAGGGGCGCCAGCGGAGCCGTCGCTATGCGGGATGGGCGGCGAGTCAGCGCACCCGCCGTGCCGGTAACGGTCATCGATCCAATTGGCGCAGGTGACAGCTTCGACGCCGGGTTCCTCCACCAATTTCTCCGCGGGGCGGATCTCACGACGTGCTTGGCCTACGGAAACCTGTGCGGAGCATTCTCCGCCACCGCCTGTGGCGGCACGGAAGCGTTTCGCGACACAGCCCGAACGCAAGAATTTCTGCGATAGCCGCAGGATCCTTCGCGTAACGAGAAACGAATATGAACACAACTGTCATGATGAAACGGATTGCAGAAGCGTCGCCGCGTTTCAAGGCCAGGATTGCCGGTGTCCTTTATTTTTTCAGCCTACTGACGGCAGAATTCGGTGAGTTCGTTCGCGGCAGGTTGGGTTTCGCAGCGGGCTACATCGCGGTCGCCGGCATGGTCGCTGGGTATCCGCGGGGAGTTGGCCCGCCCGGCGTTTCAATCCCGGCCAGCGCCGTCTGACGCGTGCGAGTCTACGATTGATCTGACGGGTCGCGCGACGGATATCAGGTATACTCATCCGCCATGAAATCAGGAGCCAAGTCTCACGCACATTTTGCCGCACTGCTCTGCGCGCTCGCAGCCTCACTCCACTGCGTTCCGCTTTTGGCACAAGATCAGGATCCTGCGCCCCCTCGGGCCGCTGCAGTGCTCGACTCCATGCCGCACGCGAAAAAGATCGATCAGGTTGCACTCTCTCCCGATGGAACCCAGGTTGCTTACATCGCCGATGGACAGCTCACGGTGACACCCGCTCGCAGCGGCTCTGGCTCTCTCCAAGCGATCTCCGTAGAAGGCAAGCTTCCGCTGCGCGAGGTCACATGGTCAGCCGACAGCAAACAGCTCGCATTTCTCGCTGACTTGCCGGGTGACATTCCCGCAGCTCAAGTCTGGACCGTGGCAATCGACGGTAGTGCTCTGGCAAAGCGGGCGGAATTAAAAGGTTATGCTCAGACGCCTCGTTTTTCTCCCGATCGAGCGAAACTTGCGATCCTCTTTATTAAGGGCCTTCCGCGCGTAGCCGGTCCACTGCAGCCGATGACCCCGCTCGCGGGAGTGATTGACGACCAAATCTACGAGCAGCGCCTTACCACCATCAATCTGAGTACGAACCACCTGGCGCAAGTCACGCCCGCCGATGTGTACATCTATGAATACGACTGGACTCCGGACGGAAAGGCGTGGGTAGCCACGGCGGCGCACGGCTCCGGCGACGCAAATTGGTGGGTCGCGCGACTCTATCGCATCAATGCGCGAACCGGCGAGATGCGCGAGATCTATTCGCCCAAGTGGCAGATGGAAGACCCGCACGTCTCACCGGACGGCAAGAATGTAGCCATCCTCGAAGGCCTCATGAGTGACGCAGGCGTCACAGGTGGCGATATCCTCATCGTTCCAATTAACGGCTCAATCAACGGCGGCACGGCGCGGAATATCACTCCAAACCTCAAGGCATCTCCTTCTTCCCTCGCGTGGACATCTCCCGACCGCATCCTTTTCGCCGAAAATGTCGATGGGAATTCCGGCTTCGGCAGCGTGAGCGTCACCGGAGGCGAGCCGCAGACACTTTGGACGGGCGAAGAATTGGCAACAGTGGACGCGTGGCAACCTGGCGGCTCCTTCTCCCGCGACGGAACGGTGACTGCGATCGTACGCCAGTCAGCCGGCGCGCCCCCCGAAGTCTGGGCGGGCCCCATTGGCAACTGGAAGCAGATCACCCACCTGAACAGCGGCATCCAGCCCGCCTGGGGCGCAATGCGCAATATTCACTGGATGAACGGAAGCACGCGGGTCCAAGGCTGGCTTATGCTTCCCAAGGACTTCGTGCCCGGCAAAACATATCCACTCGTAGTAAACGTGCACGGCGGACCGTCCTCAGCGTGCACATCTCACTGGGATGAGGATCTCACTGGAGCCGCATCGGCGATGGGCTACTTTGTTCTCTGTCCAAACCCCCGCGGCAGCTACGGACAAGGCGAGGCGTTCACGCAAGCTAACGTCAAGGATTTCGGCGGTGGGGACTATCGCGACATCATGGCTGGCATCGATGCCATCTCCAAGGAGTACCCGATCGACGCCAAGCGCCTCGGCCTTCGCGGGCACAGCTATGGCGGATACATGACCATGTGGGCCGAGACCCAGACGCAGCGTTTTGCCGCGGCGGTCGCGGGCGCCGGACTCTCCGACTGGCTCAGCTACTACGGCCTGAACGATATCGACGAGTGGATGGTCCCGTTTTTCGGAGCGTCCGTCTACGACGATCCGGCCGTGTACGCCAAGAGCGACCCTATGCACTTCGTCAAAGCCGTTAAGACTCCTACCCTGATCCTGGTCGGCGATCGCGATGGTGAAGTTCCGATGGAACAATCGGTGGAATGGTGGCACGCGCTCAAAACCATGAAGGTGCCCACTAGGCTGGTTGTCTATCCGAACGAAGGACACATGTTCGTAAAGCCCGCCGACTCCCACGACTACAACTTGCGCACGCTGGAGTGGTTCGACGAGTGGTTCACGAAAGCGTCAGCGGACTAAACGATGGCGCGCGATATGGATAACCCGCATTAGACATGTGGGACAAGTCCCCATCTCCAGAATGCCGGTTGCACATCAACTGACGCCGATCGGCAGCCCTTACGAACCGACGGAATAGATAATGCTGCGGTGATGGGTGTACACTTGGGTGTTTTTCGCGGCCAGCAAGGAGATTCGTCCAATGAATACGCGGAATCCATACGAAATCGCACTGGACAAAAACGGCGCGAATTACACACCGCTGTCGCCACTGTCTTTCATCCGACGTACGGCCGCGGTGTTTCCCGAGCGCACAGCGGTGATTCACGGCGCCATCCGGCGCAGCTGGCGCGAAACCTTCGAACGGTGCATTCGGCTGTCGGCAGCCTTGAAGCAGCGCGACATCGGCGTGGGCGACACCGTTTGCGTAATGGCGCCTAATATACCCGAGCTGCTGGAGGCACATTTCGGCGTGCCGATGGCCGGCGCGGTGCTCAATGCGCTCAACATCCGGCTGGACGCCGAGACGATCGCCTTCATCCTCCAGCATAGCGATTGCAAGGTGCTCATCACAGACCGCGAGTATTCGGGCGTGATCGCGAAGGCGCTCGATCGAGTTGGCGACAAGCCGCTGGTCATTGACATCGACGACCAATATGCCCAAAGCGGCAAACTCTTGGGCGAACTGACGTACGAGCAGTTTCTGGCGGAGGGCAACTCTGGTTCCGTCTGGGAACTGCCGGGCGACGAATGGCAGGCGATCTCTCTCAATTACACCTCGGGCACCACGGGCAATCCCAAAGGAGTGGTGTATCACCACCGCGGCGCTTACCTGAACGCCCTTGGCAACGCCGTGACTTGGGCGATGCCACACCACCCCGTCTATTTGTGGACACTGCCCATGTTTCACTGCAATGGCTGGTGCTTCCCGTGGACCATCACCGCCATGGCAGGTACACATGTATGCCTGCGGCAAGTTACGGCAAAGGGTATGTACGATGCCTTCGCCGATCTCGGCGTCACGCATCTGTGCGGCGCACCGGTTGTCCTCGGAACTATAGTCAACACGCCAGCCGCGCAGAAGCGGGATATCCGGCGAGGCATCCGGGTGATGACCGCGGGCGCGGCCCCACCGCCGGCGATCCTGGAGAAGATGCAGGGTCTCGGGTTCAATGTCACGCATGTTTATGGGTTGACGGAGGTGTACGGTCCGGTGACGGTTTGCGCTTGGCACGAGGAGTGGGACGCCTTGCCGATCTCCGAGCAGGCGACTTACAAGGCGCGACAAGGCGTCTGCTACGAAACCCTGGAAGGGCTGATGGTGGCCGACGCAGCGACCCTGAAGCCGGTGCCTAGCGACGGCGCTACCATGGGCGAGATCTTCCTGCGCGGCAACACCGTTATGCGCGGCTATCTGAAGAATGCCAAGGCCACTGAGGATGCCTTCGCGGGCGACTGGTTCCACACCGGAGACCTTGGAGTCATGCATCCGAACGGCTATGTCGAATTGAAGGATCGTTCCAAGGACATCATAATTTCCGGGGGAGAAAACATTTCCACCATTGAAGTTGAGGCGGTGCTCTATCGCCATCCGTCGGTGCTGGAGGCTGGGGTAGTGGCGCGACCCAACGAAAAATGGGGCGAGACACCCTGCGCCTTCGTTACGCTGAAAGAGGGAGCCTCGGCCACCGAGCAGGAGATCATCGATTTCTGCCGCGAACGCTTGGCGCACTTCAAAGCGCCGAAGACCGTCATCTTCGGCCCCTTGCCGAAGACTTCTACGGGAAAACTACAAAAATTCCGGCTGCGCGAGAGTGCCCGCGAACTAACTCGCCCGGCCTTCACGGGAAAACCCTGATCGCCTTCGATTTCCACGTCAGAGCCGGCTGTCGCGCCCGCGGCGTGTCCAGCTTCCTATTTTCCTGGTAGTTACTGCGCCTACCGATTTGCTCCTCAACTTTCAAACTCCAGTCTCACCGTGCTGCGGCAAATTTCCTTCCAGCAAGTCGTGCAGCCGGTTCGCCGGGCACCGCAATCCGATATAGAAGCTTCCGAACAGCGCATAAACGGCACTGACGTGGTCGAAGCGCATCTCGTAGATCAGCTTCTTGAAAACCAAGGGATCGTCGGCGAACAGGTCGACGCCCCACTCCCAGTCATCAAACCCGATGGAGCCGGTAATGATCTGTTTCACCTCTCCGGCATAGCGGCGTCCAACCAGCCCGTGTTCATTCATCTGGCGCTGGCGTTCCTCCATGGGAAGCGTGTACCAGTTCTTGTCTTCGCCGCGCCGTCGGTCCATTGGATAAAAGCAGATGTAGCGGTTCGGCGGCATCGCCGGAAACAGCCGCGGCTTCATCGCTTCTTTCTGGCGCGCGATCGTTTCCTGGATGGCGCGCTTCCACTCGTCCGAGTGCGGTTCCACGCCGCGATCGGCAAGAGCCTTGTAGGTCTTCAGCGTCGACTCATACAGCCCCAGCTCAATCACCGACAAATAGGAAGTCGCAGGCTCCAGGAAGTCATTGAGTCGAAGCCCCGCCAAGTCGAGCTCCGCCTGATTGAGCAGGTCGAAGCTGGCGCGGAAGTGGACCAGCATCAGATCCCCTTTGTGTCCCAGCATCGAGAACAGCGCAGACTGCCCATCAGCCTTGGCTTCCATCTCGGCCAGCAGTCGCGCGGCTTCGGCAGCGATCTCGCGACGGGCGTTGTCGGGAATGGCGCGCCATGCCGTCCAGCGGAAGCGCATCATCTGGTGAAGCGTGGCGTAGCCTTCAAGCGTCAGCGGCACGGCGGGGAGTTGCCCGGCGGCAACCGGGAGAGCTGCGGGATGCGTTGGATTCATGGATTTATTGTATCGGGTGATCGGGCCATCGGGTGATCGGGTCATCGAAAGTCAAAGGCATTTGAACTTAGATGGCCCGATGACCCGATCACCCGATCACCCGATGCCTTCTCAGGTACCCTGCCCGCCACGGGGCGCAGATTGCTCCAGTATGCGCCGGTGTGCTACAAGCAAGTTATATGCGCAAATGGATGAGCGAGCGCTTGAAGCGCCGCAAGAAGGCCGGAGACGGCACCGCCAAGGAAGCAACCAAAGCACCAGAACCCCTGCAGCCGAGGTTCTATGATAACGAGCCAGCCGCGCCGGTCGAAGCTCCAGCCGAGGCTCCAGTAGTCGAGTCGCGTCGCCCGTCGAGACCGGAGCCGGAGCCCGCGCCTGAGCCCGCCTCGGTGCCAGCCGCAGCATCGACGGCAGATGAGCCGCGACCACGAACGTCCCGCCGTCGTCGCAGCCGCGGAGGTCGTGGTGGATCTCGTCCACGCCCGGTAGCTGTTGCGCCCGCGGTGGCAGCAGAACCGTCCGCAGCAGAACCGTCCCCTGCAGAAGCATCCGCCGCGGAACCAGCGGTTGCCGGGAGTTTACCGACCGAAGCTGCGCCTGCTCAGGCGGCGCCGGCTCCCTCCCGCGCCAGCAAGGGAACGGTAGTGCTCGCGATCGGGTTGCCGGGATCGGGCAAGAGTTCGTGGTTCAAGCGGCACGACATTCATCCGCTTTCGAGCGATCTGCTGCGCGAACTACTCTTCGATGACGCGCAGGAACAGCGCTTTCAGGATCTGGTGTTTTCCAACCTGCGATCGATGCTGAAGGCGAGGCTGATTGCCCGCCGCCCGATGAACTACGTGGATGCGACGAACCTTACGCCCCACGACCGCCATAGCTGGATCAAGCTGGCCAAGGATTATGGCTACGATGTGCAGGGCTTGTTCTTCGATGTCCCGCTGGAGGTTTGCATGGAACGCCACCAGCGCCGTGGCCGCGCGGTCCCCGAAGATATCATGCGCAAGATGGCGGGCAAGTTGAAGCCTCCGACGTTCGAGGAGGGTTTCTCGAAAATCACAGTTGTGCGGGTGAAACAGAAAGAAGAGGGGACGCAGTAGTAGAGACGCGGCTTGTCGCGTCTCCCTCGCACCTCCAGTTCCCCGCCCTGAAGTGGGAGACGGGGCAAGCCCCGTCTCTACGGGATTAGCGAGCCTCAGCCCTTCAGATAGGGCAGAAGTTCTCGAAACGCGGGCGCGCCCGACGACCGCAGCAGTTCGTAGATCATCATTTCGGTCGAGGACAGAATGGTTCCGGCGGCGCGCATGCGGTCCAGCCCGATTTTCCAGTTTAATTCTGTCCGCGAGCTGACTGCATCCGAAGCCACATGCACCAGATAGCCCTCCCGCAGCGCCCCCAGCGCAGTCTGCATCACGCAGATGTGGGTTTCCATACCGCACAGCAGTACGGTCGTCCGCTGGCCCGGTAAGCGCTTCAGCAATGAGCAGAACGCCTCGCTGCCGAAGCAGGAGAACATCAGCTTGTCGATGGGCGGGCTGTCGGGCAGCAAGGACGCAATCTCCGGCACGGTGTTACCCAAGCCCTTGGCGTATTGTGTCGTCACCAGCGCCGGCATCTTCAGGATTCCAGCCAGGCGAATCAGCAGCTGGATATTTCGCACCAGCCGTTCTTTTTCCCAGATCGGCGGCAGCAATTTCTCCTGCATATCTACGACGATGAGAGCGCACTGCTCGGCCTCAAGTGGACGGCGCGCCATCTCGGCGTAGCCGGTTTCAACAGGGATGATAGTTCCTGGCAAATTTTCTGTGAAAGTTCCGCTGCTGGTCATAGCAATTCCTCGCACCGCTGCCAAGATTTTAACGCGGGTCCCGTATCCTGCGTGACTACCCGGCAAGACTACACTGTTTTGCAGTGGCAGCAAAATGGTTTAGAATCGTAGCGTAGCCTCGTCGTTCAACGGTAGGACATCTGCCTCTGGAGCAGAGTATCGGGGTTCGAATCCCTGCGAGGCTGCCAACCTTTTCAGCCCTCAGATCCCTCCCGTTAACCACCAGTCCGAATCAATAAGTAAGGGAACTTCAGGCGCAATTACTGAGATTGGCGTCTGACGCTGTGGCCCACGGCCACCAGGAAAATAGCGTTCTTGCCTTCTGCGTGTGGAGAGAAGAAACGGGTCACATCGTCGTCGTAAAAGGTGAGGCCGGTGGCGCCCAGGCGCTGGGCGTAGGCCGCAAGGTAGAGTTTGCCGCCGAGGATGCCGGCTTCAAGCTGCACCGCCCGATACCCCCGATTTCCCAGGCGATCGAATATCGGCCGTAAGTCTGCCAGAAAGAAAATGGCCACGGCGGCGTCGGCCGGCAACTGCTGCTCTAATCCGAGATACCCAGCCTGGTCGCGAAAATTTCCATGCTTTAGACACTCGAGCACTCCACGGTCGCGGTGGAAGACGTACGCTCCGGACTCGAGACCTTCCACGGCATGCACAATCAGGTAGAGATGGTTCAGTTGAGTTCCCATCGGATCGAGGAAGTCCGCTGGTACGCCGCGCGTCGCCCGGTCGAGCAGGGTGGAAAGCTGCGCCAGGCTGATCGGCCTGCGCGCAAACCGGCGGCTGGAGCCGCGGCGCAGAATGACCTGCTCGATCGGGTCACGAGGCATTTCCGCGTCGGATAGCGGTTGGAGCGGAACGACGGGTCCCGCGGGCGGCGGAGAACCCGGCATTTCCGTACTCCCCAGCCGAGCACTCGCGCGCCATGCAGCAACTTCTTCCGCCGAATCGAGCGAAGAGGCAGCATGCATTTCGCGCATGAGCGGATAGTCAACTTCGTCCCGAGAGAGCGGGACAGTTTCGAATCCGAGCGGGGAGATCTCCGCAAGCGTTCGGGGAGTGGTTTGCGCAGGCGGAGCGGTTTGCGCAGAAAGCCCGGAGTCATGACCAACGGCGACCAGCGAGAAGGCCACCTCACGCTGGGAATCGACATCCACCAGGCCGTTCACCGTCGCGTCCACAAAACCGCACACTAGTTTGGCCGGCAGACCCAGGGCGGTCGCGACGGCCAGCAGGTTGGCGAGCATCGTGCCGTTGTCCCAGCCGAAATGGCGGTAGGTGCGCGCCTGATACTTCCACGCATTGCGCCAGTAGGTGCAGGTGCAAACGATGGTCAGCGGCGCGTGAGCGATGGCGGGTTCGCCGCCAGTGGCCTCGACCAGAACACTGCGATAGTCTCCGGCGCGCAGCCGGCGCAGGCCGAACTCGGCAGGGGCGAAGTGATAGACGCCAGCCTCAAGGTTGGCAAGTTCGCGGCAAACCAGATAGACCTCGACTTCATAGAGCGCTCCCGTGCACGCGGCCGCGCGAAAATAGATTTCGCCGCCCGAATATTTTCTCTGCCGGGTGATGCCTGCGGAAAGGTACAGGAGTTGGGCAACGGCCTCTAAGTCCGGCGCCGCGTTTGTCTGCGCGGGAACGCTGCCGGCGATGGCAGAAAGGGCGGCCACTCCAGTCTGGCGCACCTCGGTCGGCATGCGCGATGGCTCCAGCGCGGGGTAGATTTTGAACGGCAAGGGCTGGTTGGCAAAGTCCAGGAAATGCGGGTTGGTGCGAACACTGGTGTAGGAATGCTTGGTAACTTCGTGGTAGTTCCAGGCAGCTTCGGCGTTGACGTTCTTGGGCATGGTGCTGCGGAAAGCTTGACAATGGTAGCGCACAAGCCTAACATCGAAATTGAGCAGGCACCTTTTCTTATTCGCACTCTTTCAGCTCCTCTGAACCAAGTTAGCCTAACTGAAAACTGTCTCCTTGTTCGTTTGCTCTGAGGAGAAACCTGAGTCACGACATTACGGATCCGCTGGGGCTCGTGTTGCGGAGCGAGAAAACCGAAGGCCCATTGAGAACCAGCGCCGGTTTTCGATTGCGAATGGCAAGTGGGAAAAACAGGGAGTCGGCTTACTTATCGCCTACCTTCTGTTTCTAGTCTCTTTTTTGTCAGATCGACGAAAACAGAAAGGAACCATGAAGAACATCAAGTTTGTTGTGAAAGTGAACCGTGGCGGTGCTCATGCCCCTCAATACGTGCAGCGCATTGATCGGCTTCCCATCCAGACGACAACCGACCGCAAGCTGGCCCTGGTAATGGGGAGATTTACAGCCGAAGACGCGGTCAAATCCATGCAAACTTCCCACTGCAACCCAGAGTTAGTATCCGTACGGGTCAGCGCCTAGCATTCTCCGTATCAGGGCTCGCCGAAGCAGCAGCATTGAATAGGAAGCACGCCAATCCCCGAAATAAGCCGGGCTGGCCGAGGGTTACTTGCGGATCGCTGGATGAAATATGCAAAAACGTGAATGTTCGGAGTGCGGTGGGGAGTTGGTTCTGGCAGTGCGCCCGAACCAACCCCTCACAAGTAACGGTGGGCAAAGCCTCGTGACCAGCGCATTCACCAGCTGGAGATGCGGCACCTGCGGCTGCGCCTTTACCGCAGCGCAACTTCGCGAAGACAAGCGAACGCTCAAAGCAACCGAACACGCGTAAGTGCTTAGCCTAAATTCCCCGTACTAATCCCCCGAAGGCATCAGTTCGTCACATGCCTCCCAGCAAGGAGCCATCAGCGACGGATCGGTGAGCAATGGATCGCCCATTGCCATCGGGTTCGTGATGGCGTGACCATTTCCCGGCACCGCCAGTAGATCGATGACGTCGGTGAACTGGGCCTCCTCAGTTGAGCCCTCGAGCGCCATGGTGGACGTGCTGCCGCCGGTGATGACCTGCTGTACGGCATCGAAGTATCCGGTCCCGACGAAGCGCTGGTGCTTGACCGCTTCATAACCCACCTGCTGCTCGCGCAGGAATTCCTTCTCCTGCAGTCGAGAGTAAGCGGTCATGCCGGCCTGCTTATAGCCGCGGGCGAGTTCGAACATGGCCAGGTTGAGAGCGTGGAATCCTGCCAGCGTGACGAACTGGAACTTGTAGCCCATGCTGGCGAGCTCGTATTGGAAGCTGGCGATGGTCGCGTCGTCCAGATTCTTCTTCCAGTTGAACGAAGGCGAGCAGTTATAGGCCAGCAACTTGCCGGGATAGACCTCGTGCACGCATGCGGCGAATTCGCGCGCTTCCTCAAGATCGGGCTTGGAGGTTTCGCACCAGAGAATATCCGCATACGGCGCGTAAGCAATGGCGCGGGCGATGGCGATTTCTAAGCCGCCCTCAATGTAGTAGAAGCCTTCGACAGTGCGCTCGCCGGTGACGAATTCGCGGTCGCGCGGGTCGACGTCGCTGGTCAGAAGATTGGCGCTGTCGGCGTCGGTGCGCGCCATGATCAGCGTGGGCACGCCCATCACATCGGCGGCGAGCCGGGCGGCGACCAGTTTCTGGATCGCCTCGCTGGTCGGCACCAGCACTTTGCCACCCATGTGGCCGCACTTCTTGGCCGATGAAAGCTGGTCCTCAAAATGAACGCAGGCGGCGCCCGCCTCAATCATGGCCTTCATGAGTTCGAAGGCGTTGAGGTTGCCGCCGAATCCCGCTTCGGCGTCGGCAATGAGCGGAGCGAACCAGTTCGTGCCGTTGTGACCTTCGGCGTGATGGATCTGGTCGGCCCGCATCAGGGCCTGATTGATGCGGCGCACCAGATTAGGCACGCTGTCGGCGGGATAGAGGCTTTGGTCGGGGTACATCTGGCCGGCATTGTTGGCGTCGGCGGCGACCTGCCAGCCGCTTACATAGATGGCCTTCAATCCAGCCTTAACTTGCTGGACGGCCTGGTTGCCGGTCATGGCGCCGAGCGCCGGGACGTACGACTCTGCATTGTCCTGCAGCATGTTCCACAGTCGCTCCGCGCCGTGGCGCGCGAGGGTGTGGTCGATCTGGAATGAGCCTCGAAGGCGGTTGACATCGTGTTGGGTGTACGGACGAGTGATACCACGCCACCGAGGGCTGGTCTGCCAGTTGGAAGTTGTCATGTTTTTTCCCCACTCAAGAGTTTGTATCCTGCAGGCAGTAGACCTCGGATTGCATTTCCAAACAAACCGCGCTGTCCGCCCGGTCCCACTGGTCCGAAATGACCTAGTGGGGTGTTTTTGAGGCAGGTTTGGGTTGGAACATCGACGTGGGATTCCAGTATCTGCATTCGTGGCTGCACGGGTCGGGCTGTGTTCCGATCTACAACCTGATCGCGGAGTGTTTGACGCTTGCCAGTTATGATTTATTGGACTAGAACGTCAATTAATGGTGATGGGCGCACTTAGGAGTACTCTCGGTAACCTGCAGATTGACGCAGGCTTCCTCTCGCAGTTACAGGAACATGTTGCCGCGCGTGAGATCGAGCGCGGGATGGCGCGTCTTCGATCGCACCGGGACCTGATCGCCAAGTTCGATCCCGACCAGAAGAATGCCGCTCGCCTGCTGGCGCATCTTGCGATATGGACGGATATCGGATTCAACGGGCCGCCACTCCGGGAGCTTCTGCAACGCTTTGAACACTTTGAACCAGGATTGCGGTCGCAGCTCACGATTGCCGACTACATCTGCCTGCGCATGACCGAGGGCATGGCTGCGATGGCAGAAGAAGCGGAGGAATCGGCGATTGGTCATTTTGACTTCGTCCTGAGCTTAGCGGAAGAACTGGACGACCGGTTTCTGCTGGCCATCGTTTATTTCTGGAAGGGTCGCTGCCTGCGGAGAAGAGGCGACTACGACGAAGCCCTGATCTACACCGGCAAAGGAAGAGACCTGGCGCTTG
>JBEKWL010000102.1:0-13384 GCA_049513095.1 Terriglobales bacterium | reverse complement strand
TCCGCCAGATCGATGGCGGTCATCTTTCCTTCCAGACCTGCAACCTTGATCGCATCTTCCAGATTCACCATGCAGAACGGACATGCCGTTACGATCACATTGGCCCCGGCTTCCGCGGCCATCTGGACTCTCTTCACACCCATGCGCTGCTCTTCCTTCGGCTCGTAGAACAGCATCAGTCCGCCACCACCACAGCAGAACGAGCGGTCTCTGGAGCGGCTCATCTCAACCCGCTTCAAACCCGGGATGGCATCGAGCACGTCACGCGGATCGTCATAAACCTGGTTGTGGCGTCCCAGGTAGCAGGGATCGTGGTAGGTGTAAACTTTGTCTCCGTTTTCTACCGCATTGAACTTGATCTTGCCCGACTTCACTTCCCTGGCGATTACCTGGCTGATGTGCTCGACCTCCGGCACATCTTTGTAGTCGTGTTTCAGCGCGTTGAAGGCGTGGGGGTCGGCGGTAACAATTCGCTTTACTCCGGAGGCTTTGATCGCGTCCACATTGTGGTCGCGCAAGGCGGTGAAGAGCAGTTCTTCCCCGAACCGCCGGACCTCATGGCCACTGTCTCTTTCCGCAGCGCCCAGGATCCCGAAATTCTCTCCCACGTGGTCCAGAATCTTCGCCGTCGCCCGCCCGATCGACTGCATCCGGTCATCGTAGGAAGTAATACTGTCCACAAAATACAGCGTGTCGGCGCCGTTGCTCTTGCCCAGGGTCTTGACCTGGCAGACTTGTTGAAACTCTTTGGCGTTCGCCCAGTCGGCCTTCTTCTTCTCCATCTTGCCGTAAGGATTGCCGCGGCTCTCCAGCGCCTTCAGCGGCTTTTGCAGCGACTGCGGCACGTTCCCGTCATCAATCAGGCCGCGCCGCAGATCGACGATCTTGTCGATGTATTCCACCAGCAACGGGCACTCTTCCTCGCAAGCGCCGCAGGTGGTGCATGACCAGATTTCGTCTTCTGAATAAAGGTGGCCAATCAACGGCTTGCTATTGCCATTGCTACTACCATCGTCCGAGTGCCCGAACATCGGATAGTGCTGGAAGGCGTAGTCTCTCGCCTTGATGGTGAGAAATCGTGGCGACAAGGGCCTTCCCACCGCATTGGACGGGCAGTTGTCCGAGCACCGTCCGCAATCGGCGCAGGAATAGAAATCCAGCATGTGCTTCCAGGTAAAGTCTTCGAACGTCTTTACTCCGAAGGATTTCACCTGATCCAGATGTTCATCGCTGACGCCCCATCGCACTGGCTTCAGAATCTCGCGATCCAACTTGGCGAAGTAAACGTTGAACAACGACGTTTCTACGTGGAACTGAATTCCAAAAGGCCGATAGCACAACAAAAAGTAAAAGGTCACTTCATGGAGAAGATAGGCGCCGGCGTAAACCTTCCCGATAGTGGCCAAGGCAACTGGGAGAAGAGCGATCTGCAAGATCCACGGCAGTGACAGCACGGCCACAGTTTCAACGGGTTGGCCCAACTGGGACTGGCTGGCGGCCTTTGCGGCTTCAAAGAGGCTGTCCGCCACCATCAGAATCGCGATCAACCCCAGGAGGAAGACGGCGTCGGCGGTGTGAGCCTTGCCGAACCGCGCCGGTACTTCATATCGCACAGGTTTGAAGACCAGCCGGCGGATCACAGCCACTACCATGCAGAGGAAGACAACGGTGGCAGCGTAGTCCGTGACGATGTCGTAGATATGGCCGGCCCTTCCTGAAAAGCCCGGCATTACAAAATTCTGGGAAACGCCGACGATCAGTACCGTGAAGGCACGCATCGCCAGAAGAATGAATCCGGCAAAAATAAGGATATGTAAGGTCCCGGCGGTTTTGTAGCGCGGATGCTTCCACTGCCCCAGCCAGAATTTGAAAACCTTTTCCAGTCGGGCCAATGGCCGGTCAAAGCGAAGATCGCGTTCGGCCCTTAGCAGCGGTACAAGGCGCTTCGCAACAATGTAGGCAAAACAGGCAACCCCCAAAATATGAATGACGAGGAACAGGGTTCGTCCCGCGACCAACCAGGACGTAACTTGCGAAACGGACTGGATGCCTTCCACCATGGTGCTTGGCAGCTCCGAGTAGAATTCCCTGGCCCATTACCTTGCCCACTTGCTATACCCCCGTGCCCTGCATCACTACGCGATCATTTGTGTCAGGACTCTCTCCTCTTCAGTGGCTGGTCGTAGTGCTTCTGCCAACTTGACGGACGGGGGAGGGACTGTAAGTGGGATGGATACACGAACTGTCGCCACTGGCTCGGGCGCGAGTTTCGATGCCTCTCGCGTCTCCGCCTGCACTTTCTTCTCGATCTTTCGCGGCGGTTTGAACTCTTGCGTCTTTGCCCGTACTTTCTTCTCGCTCTTGCCGGGCGGTTTGACTCCAGCAGCTTCTCGCAACTCCTCGAAACTCAACTTTAGAAAGGTCTCCAAACGACGCAGATCGGGCGCGGCATGTACGTCTCCGCTGAACCCGAAATACACCGTGCCGTCGTAACTCAAGATGGCGCAGTTGACCGCCATCTCGCCGCCCACCGGCACATAGGGATACCAGCGCAGCATCTTGTGGCCAAGCAGATAGAGCGGGTATTGCGGCCCGGGCACATTGGTACACACCAGGTTGAAGATCGTGATCGGCAACTGGCTCAACACCTGGCCAGCGAACGCTTGCATCACAGTCGGGAACATGCCGATCAAACCGCCCGTCAGGCCGACTAGCTCCGCGGCATGCGAGCGCTTGAGAAACTCCATTCTTTTATGCACCGCCGCCAGCAGTTTCCGCGGATTGCGAATATCCAGCGGAACGGTGACCGGAACCAGCGAGATGCGGTTTCCCAACTCGCCCGAACTGTCGCTGCCGCGCAGGCTGACGGGGACCATCATCCGCAGCAGTCGCCCCTTAACCCGGTCTCCATGCAGCACTTGGTAGCGCCGGATGGTCGCCGTCACCAGCGCGAGAATGACGTCGTTCACGCTCGCCCCGCAGGTCTCCCTCACGGCTTTGACTTCCTCCAGCGAAATATCGGCCCAAGCGATCTTCTGTGGTCCCCGGTAATTAACGTTGAACCGTATCCGCTCGGTGAACGCAGTGATCTCCGGCATCAAGCGGGAGAACTCGTCCGTCGGCATGAGGTCGCCGCCATTCGCGGCCACTCGCTCTGCCATAGCCAGCAGGTCCGCCCAGGCGGAGAGAATCCCCTTGACGAAATCGCCGTAAGAACTCACCACTCCATCCATCAACGAATTGATGGCGTCGTGCGGAGGCACGCGGAAGCGAATCTTCTTCTTGGGCAAAGGTGGCGCCACCGGGCTCGCGTCCAACAGCTTACTCATGATGCCCACCCCGGCAATGCCATCGGCCATACAGTGGTGCAGGCGCAGAATGAACCCGGTACGTTCGCCTTTCAGACCATCTCCCTTCAGACCATCGCCTTTCAGACCATGGACAAACGTTATGTCCCATAGCGGATGCTGCCGGTCCAGAACCGTGCTGACGATTTTTCCAGCCAGTGCCTTCAGTTCGGTGTCGGTTCCGTGCTTGAGCGTCACCTCGCGTACATGGTTGCGAATATCAAAGTTGGGGTCGTTTTCCCAGCTCGGAAGACCAAGATTGAGCGGCGGCGCCACCACCCGCTTGAACAAGCGCGGAATCAGCGGCAGCTTCGACTCGATGAACTGGAGGCAATCGTCGAACGGGATCTCGCCCTCCAGCACGCTGATGCACGCCACATTGAGCGGCATGCCTTCCCGCTCCAGATGCAAGAAAACCGTATCCCCCCACGAAAGGCGGTTACCTTGTTGATGGTTCTGCATGACCACTCTCCATATTCATCCCTGTGCAATTACCCATCTCAAGCTGCGAAGATCAGGCTACGAACGACAATCGCGACCCGAGCTTCACCAGCTTGAGCACTTTGTAGACATCAACGTTCACGCCGCGCAACACGACCTTGACGCCTTTGTCGTCGGCTGTGCCGGCAAACTCCTCCAGCGCTCGGATTGCACTCGAATCGATCCGGCGCACCGAAGAGAAATCCGCAACCACCTCGCCCTCGGCGCTGTCCAGTTTTTCCCCGGCCTCTTGCAACCCTTGGACAACGCGCTCTTCATCAATCTTTATCCACATGGCGATCACTGCCATACCCACCACCATCCGCTACGCGGTTTGTTGCTCAGACACACCGGCCACCTTCGCCAGACCTCGTCCCTGGTAAGCCTTCCAATACAGCTCGGCCAATTCGCTCATCAGTGGCATCCGCGGGTTCGACCGCCCGGACGGATCCTCAAAGGCAAGCTTGGTCAAATCGGGCATCGCCCGCTCGAATTCTTCCTTCGAAATTCCCAGCTCGGCGATGGAACGCGGAAATCCCAATTGGTCCAGCAACTGTTCTGTCGCCGTCACCAGGTTCTTCACCTTTTCCTCAATCGTGTTTCCGCCCAACCCCAGCAAATCCGCGACCGCAGCGTACTTCTTATGCGCGACATAACCCTGTGTGTACGGCGACGGCATGAACTTGGCGGGCACGGCTGCGTTATAAACGATCACGTGCGGCAACATGAGCGCATTGGCCCGACCGTGCGCCACCCCGAAGCGCGCGCCGAAGGCATGCGCCAGGGCGTGATTCACGCCTACCGAGGCGTTGGAAAACGCCATCGCTGCAATGCACGCGGCATTGTGCATCATGCAGCGCGCCTCTTCATTGTGGGGATGCTCGTAAGCGATCGGCAGGTACTTGAACACCAGCCGAATCGCCTGCATGGCGTTGGCATCGGTGTAGGGCGACGCATAATTCGAAACTCCAGCTTCCAGTGCGTGGGTCAGGCAGTCGATACCGGTATCAGCGGTAAGGCCCTTCGGCATGGACATGACGAACTGCGGATCGACAATCGCTACATCGGGACTGAGCGAGTAGTCGGCGAGTGTCACTTTTCGCCCGCGCTCCTTGTCGGTCAGCACGGCAAACGGAGTGACTTCGCTCCCCGTTCCGCTGGTCGTGGAAATGGCAATCAACCGCGCCCGGTTGATCTTGTCCGTCGGGAACTGGACCACGCGCTTGCGCAGATCCAGAAAGGGCGCAGCCAGCTCTTCCAGGTCAGCCTCCGGCGATTCGTACTTGAGTTTCATGATCTTGGCCGCGTCGATCACCGACCCGCCACCCAGTGCGATGATTTGGTCCGCCTTGTAGAAATGGAGCGCCTCCACTCCTTGCATGACCACCTTGACCTCGGGCTCCGCATCGGGAATGACCGAGACGTGGACGTGGGTTCCCTCCGGAATGTAGCGCCGGACAATGTCGACGTGGCCGAGTTGCTCCATGGACGGATTCGTAACGATGATGGTGGAGCGCGATGGGAACTGATGCACATTCTCCACCGCGTTCATATTGAAATAAATCTGATTAGGAACCCGGAACCACATATGGGCTTGTGTCCTCCGAGCCACACGCTTGATATTGAGGTAGTGATAGACATTCACGTTATCGGTCGTGCTGTTGCCGCCGCCGGTTCCACATCCGAAGGAGAAGGTGGGCACCAGATCGTTGTAAACAGCGCCCAGCGCTCCGATCGAACCCGGTGAGTTCACAATGATCCGCCCCGCATTGATCACCTCGCTGAACTTGCGGATGACCTCATCGTCGTGCGAGAAAATCACTGCCGTGTGTCCCAGCCCGCCGGCATGGTTCACGTCTACGCAGACCTTGAGTGCCTCATCGACGCACTTCGCTCGATAGACGGAGAGCACCGGGAACAGCTTCTCGACCGACAAGGGATGTTCGCGGCCTACACCTTGAATCGGCGCAATCAGGAGTTTGGTGTTCGGTTTAACCGAAAGACCGACAAAGCGGGCGATATCGGCAGCCTTCTGACCGACGGCCATGGGCTGCATGAATCCGGTCTTCGCATCGATCACCGTGCGCGCCAGCAGTTCCGTCTCCTTTTCATTGCAGATATGCGCGCCCAGCTCGGCGAATTTCTTCAGCACCGGCTCATAAATCTCATCGTCAATCACCAGCGTCTGCTCTGAGGCGCAAATGGTTCCGTTATCGAAAGTCTTGGAGATGATAATGTCCACCACCGCCGTATTCAGATCCGCTGTTTTTTCCAGGTAAACCGGCGTGTTGCCCGGTCCTACACCCAGGGCTGGTTTGCCCGAGCTATAAGCGGCTTTGACTGCACCCTGCCCACCAGTGGCATCAATCAGGCGCACGTCTTTGTGCCGCATCAAGTAGGCGCTCTCTTGCAGGTTGTTCGATTCCAGGCAACTAAACACTCCTTCGGGCGCGCCGTGCTTCAGCGCCGTCTCATACATGATCCGTACCGCTTCGGCGCCGCAGCGCGCGGCTTTGGGGTGGGGACTGAAAATGAACGCGTTCCGCGTCTTGATGGCCATGATGCACTTGAACAGCACCGTGGAAGTCGGGTTCGTAATGGGTATGATTGAGAAAACGACCCCGATCGGTTCAGCCATCTCCACCAGGTTGCGTTCCGGAAACTCGCGAATGATGCCAACCGTACGTTTATCCTTCACATAGTTGTAGGCAAACTCCGTCGCCACCATGTTTTTAATGACTTTGTCTTCCATCACCCCAAGCTTGGTTTCTTCTACCGCCAGCCGGGCCAGATCCAGAGCGTGCTCCATCCCCGCCAAGACCATCGGCTGGACGATGCGATCAACATCTTCTTGGGTGAATTGGGTAAAGACGGCGGCGGCGGTTCTAGCTTGACTGACTAGAGTTTCGAGGTAGGCAATCCGTTCTGGACTGAGACTTTCTGCGGCAAGCGGAATCTGAACCCGCTCCTGCACTTTTTCGCTCGCGATCATCGCTGCCCCCTATGTTGATTGCCAGGGGCCCATTACCTGCGAGAAGCATGCTCACTCTTCTGTTCCCGGCTCTCACGATCACAAACGCAACCACCCGATCGCCGGGTCCAACCGTTCTTGTTTCTATGCGTAGTCGATGGGATGCCTTTCTAACCAGTGTTCATCGCGCACCCTGTCAATATTCCGCAAAGCTCCAAAAGCGACGCTTGCGGCCAAACGGCGATTCTCCCGAACAACACCTGCGCCAAAACCGATTGCACCACCCAGTAAACCAAATGCCAACACTCGGCCGATCGACTTCGGCCGATTTCCGGGACAACCACCCAGCACGCCAATGCACACTCCAATGGCGGCGGGCTTCAAGGCATTTCGTACTGACTCGCTAAGAAACGGAGGAAGAGGTCTACCATCAAGAAATGCTTCTCGGCCGGAACGAGCTCCCTCCAGCCCAGAATTCAGAACTTTTCGGCCGTACTTAATTTCGGATCGTGACCACGTGCGCAGACCCATAAGCGTACCTCACTGCCCGGCCGATTTCATTCGGACCTAGTACATCATTGGCAGCCTGCTGAGTCTGTAGCGCCTATCACCAGCCACCGTGAGATTGGTCACCGTTTGCAAGGTCGACGGGAAGGAGCCTGGCCGGACAATCCCATTTTGGGAACAAAACGCGAAAGCCGGAGTATCCAGCGCAGCACGGTTCCTACGTCGCCGCCGCACGCAGTCCCTGGCGTGTAGCCTCGAGCGTGTTGATCAGCGACTCCTTCGGGAGCCCCTGGATAATTGGCTCAATCATCCATCCCAAGCCCAGGGGCACGTCGCGCGTCAGTGAAATTGCTCGGCACTCCATGCACACATCACTTCCCCGCTCCTCGATTCGCCAGTAGGAATAAAGGCGCCACAGGAATCCGTGACCCGTGTCCGGCGGCAGCACTCTCTCTTTCGGGTTTCCCTCGTTTTCCACTTCAGCAATCCGCGTCGTATACGAACGACAGACCCAGCGCATTCGGTCGAGCGCACGATAGTGCACGTCATGATCCGTATCGAAGACCACGGTCAGGATCTTCTTCTTGACAAGTCGCAAGTAGATTTGGAAATCCTGGTCGTGCTGGCTGATCAGCCTTGAGGCAATGACCTCGGGTTTGTAGATGTTCTTATAATTATCGTAGTCCTGGATTAGCGCCAGCACGTCTCTCACGGTTGCACCAGCAATGAACGCGGCGGCGATCCAATCGTGGATCAACCCATTCGGCACTTTGACCGGCCCCCGCCCCGACCAGAATTGCGCCACAATCTGCCCTCCGCGGACCTGCTGGGCTCTCTCTGGACTAGCGTCGGACCACAGAAATGTACTGCTGCTTCCCAGTGTCTGCTCCATGCCCGCTTCGGCCTGGCGAATGTAAGCATGAAAAGCCTCCACCGTTTCAAGCTTCAACTGTACCGGCTTCGAAGTCTGCGCCATAACCAGCAAAACAAACCTTCGCAACGCTCAAAGCGTCGTCACGTGGAACCTCTGCCCTGGTTCCAACCTGACAAACAAGCTGCCGTATATAAAGGTACAGATTTTGTACAGGCAATGCGGAATTAGCAAAATGTTCCTTGAGGATCCAGCCCCAGAGGGGCGACCTAACTTAGCCAGCGCTTCAGCGCTGGGAAAAGTGGGAAGGATGGCCTAAGTCCCGCAGGGACGACCTAGGGCCGCGCACACGACGTTCCTCTCACCTCTACGAAACCGTACTTCTCTGAGCGGTCCAATATTTCTTCCGCAGCTCGCGTTTCAAAACCTTGCCAGTCCCGGTGCGCGGCAGGCTTTCCAGAAACTCGACTGAGCGCGGACACTTGTAGTGCGACAACCGGGCGCGGCAAAACTCCAGCAGTTCGTCTTCCTCGGCTTTTGCTCCGGACTTCAGGACGACGATCGCCTTCGGTACCTCGCCCCACTTCGCATCAGGAACAGGAATCACCGCCAACTCGTACACGGCAGGGTGGGCGGAGAGCACCTTCTCCACTTCCAGCGAAGAAATGTTCTCGCCTCCGCTTACGATGATCTCTTTCTTGCGGTCAACAATCTGAAGGTAGTTCTGTGGATCGACGGTTGCCATGTCACCGGTATGGAGCCAGCCGCCCTTCATCGCTGCCGCCGTGGCCTCGGGCTGGCGCCAATAGCCGTCCATGACAACGTCGCCTCTCACCAAGATCTCGCCCATGGCAATGCCGTTATGCGGTACCTCCTTCCCGTCGGGCCCCAGCACTCGCAGCTCGACGCCGGGAATGGCAAACCCGGTCATAGCCTGGCCGGCGTAGAGCTGTTCTCCTTCCCACCCCAGGCCCAATTTCATGGGCGATTTGGCGGCCGTCGGACAAGTCTCGGTCAAGCCGTACCCGGAGATGCAGGTGCACCCCAGCTTCTCCTGAGCTTCTCTTACCAAGGTGGGAGACGAAGCCGCCCCGCCAATGATTATCGTCGACAGGCTGCTCAAGTCGTACTTCGGCCTCTCCGGCGAATGTACGAGCGCTGTGACCATGGTGGGCACCATGGCGCAGGTGCTCACGCGTTCCCGCTCGATCAGTCGGAACACGTCGATAGGATTAAAGTGGTGAATCATGACGTGCGTGCCGCCGACCACGGTAATCGTGTGCGCCGTGCCCCACCCGTTGGCGTGAAACAGCGGAATGGTTTGCAGCGACACTGTCTTGCACGACATTTCGCCCATCGTGGTTGGGGACGTCTGTCCTGCGGCGAGCACTGACAATGCGTGCAAATAGATGTTGCGATGCGTCAGCATCACACCTTTCGGGCGGTCACTCGAGCCGCTGGTATAGAAGAGTTCAGCAACCGAGTCCTCATCAATTTGCGTGAAGTCACACTCGAACGGAGGGGAAGCTGCCAGTAAATCGTCGTAGTTTTGTGCTGCCAGCCAGTTCGCCTGCGGCTGGCCATCCAGGAGAAAAGTAGTTTCGATCGAAGGGACGGCTGTCCGAAACGACTCCGCGAGCGGCAACAATGACATTTCGGCAAACAAGAATCTGGCCTGCGCATCATTCAAGACGAAAGCAAGCTCCTGCGGCGCCAGCCGGATATTCAGGGGTAGCAGCACACATCCGGCTTCTAGGACTCCGTAGTAGGCCTCCAGGAGGCGATGACAGTTGGTACTCAAAAAGGCAATACGATCGCCCGGCTTTGCTCCTGCGGAGATGAGGGCGCCCGCCAGGCGCCCGCTGCGCTGGGCAAATTGCGCATAGGTAAAGCGCTGCTCGCCGCACACCACCCCGACTTTATTAGGAAATTGCTCACGCGCGTAGCGCAGAAACCGAAGGGGAGTAAGAGGAATTTTCATGTACGCCTCGCGGTGCACGATGGATGATCGATGATGGGCGACGAGTTATCCGCCGACAGGGAACCCGCCAGCGCGATACTCAGCCTCGTCTGCCAATGACAGTCGACGACTATCAATGACCGTCATTGTAATTGACCTGCCACCCGGAGCGGGATCGGAGGATCCGCTGTTCGCCTGGTAAGGCCTCGCACGAACTGTCGTGCCGTTTAGCTCGCGCGAAGCCGCCTCTTCCCGGAGAACAGCCCCTTAGCCGGTTTGGAGCCCTCCGCCGTCCGCGCAGAGCGGGCCATACTCCGCTCCGGGTGACATCTCTATGCCTCGCTCCGCCGTCAAGCGGCGGACGCTGCCGCCTTCTTGGCATGCACCGGCCGCTTCGCATGCCGGGCCGCCGGTTTGACCGCGTGCTTGTGCTCAGCCATCGGTTTTACCACTACATCCATCAACGCCTTTTGGGCATCAACGTAGCTTTTCACGCCCTCCCGCGTCAGTTCGGTCAAAGGCAGGAAGGGAAATGGCCGCAGCAGTTCGAAGCTCTTGCCCGCGGTCTTCACGCTGGCATTCATCTGCTTGCCAGCCACGTCAACCAGCTTCTTCTGCGCGTCAATGAACGACTCGGTGGCCTGCCGCGCCAACTCCGACAGTTCGGTCTTCTTGATTCTCTTGATACCGTTCGTGTGTTTGCCGCCAGTGGCTTTGGCTGTCTCTTCGGCAATCACATCCAGAAACTGCTTCTGCGCTTTGACAAAGTTTTCCATGCCCTCGCGGGCCAGTTCCACCAGGGGCTCGCCATGGAGCGGCTTACCCGCCTTGGCTGCCTCCACCCAGGTATGCGTCTGTTTACCGGCAATCT
Organism: Terriglobales bacterium; assembly: GCA_049513095.1. Taxonomy (GTDB): domain Bacteria; phylum Acidobacteriota; class Terriglobia; order Terriglobales; family Acidobacteriaceae; genus Acidiflorens. Next base: position 2,377 of record JBEKWL010000102.1, on the reverse strand, counting down.
TCAGGAACTCCTGCTGCATGTGGATGAAAGTCTCCACGCTGCGCTGCAGCAGATCGGTCATGGCTTGCGCCGGGGGATAATCCCCGACCCGTTCCTTTACTGCCGTCATCAGAATTTCGTTCTGCTGCTTCCCCAGGTCGAGAAGCACTTTTTGTCCTTCGATGAAGTTGGTCATCCCCTCCCCGGCCACTTCGCTTAGAATGGTGGTGGGAGAGTGATGCGGATCGGTCAGTTGCTGCCGCAGAGCATGCATTACGTTCGCATTCTGCCGCATCGCAAGATCCAGAAGGACGCGTTGCGTGGCAAACAGACTCTGCACGCCCTGCTGCGCCCAACCCGATAATACGGAAACAAACGAGGACTCTCCGTGATGAGCCCGGGGGGTCTCGCTCTTCGTGGTTGCTGGCATATAGAACCTCCAAAATTGCTGCATTGCAGCATTCGAGTTAAATATACGAGCGGCCTCCACTTGTGTCAAGATATATTTATTCGTTTGTGCATCGCAACATAGGCGGGATCAAAATGAACCCTTCCACCGTCGTCATCAAGAAATACGGCAACCGCAGGCTGTACGACACCGCCGGCAGCCGCTATGTGAATCTGGACGATATTGCCGCCCTCATCCGCGAAGGTAAGGAGCTCAAGGTCGTGGACGCGAAATCCGGCCACGACCTGACCCGCGTCACTTTGACCCAAGTCATCACCGAAGATGCCAAGGGAAAGCCGACCGGTCTGCCGCTGGAACTGCTGCGCCAGCTCATCATGGCCTCCGACGAAGTGCGGCAGGAGTTCGTCATGTGGTATTTGAAATCCGCGTTTGACACTTACCAGAAGGTGCAAGACGCGGTGCAAAACCGCTTAGGCGAAGTCCAGTCCGCCATTCTGTCGCCGGTGGACGTGATGAAAAAGTTTCTGGGTGCGACGCCATCTCAGCCCAAGGCCCAAGCCGACCCGGAACTCCATGCCCTGCGCAAGCGCGTCGCGGAACTGGAGGCGCGCCTGAAGAAGGGCGGCCAAACGAAACGACGGAAGCTCGCGGAACGCTAGAAACGTCTGGTGAACGTTGCCTTCTCACCGGCCCTATGACTCGAATATGATGTAGAGCTCTAAGAAACGTAGAGGTATAATTTGCTGTTAAAGCATCTGCCCGCTAAACGCTCGCAGCGTAAAGGTGGATGCCGGGCAGAGCCAGGACGAAATTGCGCAAACAGAAAAGGGCAACCCGTCCCTCGAAGCTCAGGTCTCGCAAGCAATCACCCCAACCTCACCGGGAAACCAAAACTTCCCTGTGGACCGAAGCGCTGTTCGGAGCTGAGGTCCTGCTGCTGCACGCGACCCCGGTTTACTACGGCTTTGGTGTGCCGCGAGGCGATGACTCCGGCGTCGTTCTCATTCCCGGTTTTCTCGGCACCGATCTTTATCTGACGGAACTCCACGGCTGGCTGGAACGCATCGGCTACCGCCCGTATTTTTCCGGCATCGGCATCAACGCCGACTGCCCCAACCTCCTGATCCAGCGCCATGTCAGCGAGACGGTAAAAAGAGCGCTGCACGAGACCGGCCGCAAACTTCACTTGATCGGCCACAGCCTGGGGGGCGTCATCGCGCGCTCGGTTGCAGGTGAGCGGCCCAAAGACATCGCCTCCGTCATCACGCTGGCTTCGCCGATTCGTGGCACGGTGGCGAATCGCACCGTTATCCATGCCGCCGACGCCATTCGCCTGCGCATTCTGGAGGAGCATGGCACGGGCGTGCTGCCCCGCTGTTACACCGGGCGGTGCACCTGCGATTTCATCGATTCGCTGCGGCGCAAGGTCCCGGACTCCATGCTCCAGACCGCGATTTACACCCGCCATGACGGCATCGTGGACTGGCGCTATTGCATGACCAGGAATCGCGGCAATGACTTTGAAGTGCCCGGTACTCACATCGGAATGGCATTTAACGCTACGGCATACTCCATCGTCGCCGAGCGTTTGGCGCTGGCTCATTCAGCGGAATGATGTCGGCAAGCAGAACAAACCAGCCCCGGAGGGAAGTCGCGATAATGGCCCGGTCCTTTCTGCGCTGGGAGAGTGGAAAAGTACGAGCAAGGGGCGTTCATTAATTCGATTTCGGGTAACGGAGCTGACATGAAGGTCGTCGCGTTCAACGGTAGTGCCCGCAGAGGCGGGAATACAGCAATTCTGCTCGGCTACACCCTCGCCGAACTCGAAAAGGAAGGCATCCAAACCGAACTAGTCGAACTCAGCGGCGCCGAAATCCATGGCTGCCGCGCCTGCCGCAAGTGTTCGGTGAGGAAGAACCGCCGCTGCTCGCAAGAAAACGACATGGGGAACGTCTGTATCGAGAAAATGGACGCGGCGGACGGGATCCT
>JBEKWL010000101.1:0-13530 GCA_049513095.1 Terriglobales bacterium | reverse complement strand
CACTCCGTGCAAACGGGATACTCCGGGAAGATGGGCGGGTCACCGTTCAACAGGCTGGACACGGCCGACAGAAACTGCCCTTTTTCGATGGGGCAACCCGTGAGGTTCAGATCGACCTTGACAACTTCCCGCAGGGAACGCGGTGGCAGGCTGTCATACTGGGCCCCCTGATTGCCATAGATCTCCTCGAGAAGCTTGGCCCGGTCTGCCTCGGGGTTCAGCGCTGCAACTCCACCCCAGACCGCGCAGGTTCCAACCGCCATCAGCGCTTTCGAGCGTGCGCGAATCTGCTTGAGCTTTTCCTCGTCGCGTTTGCTCAACACCGCGCCTTCCACCAGCGCCACGTCGAGTTCACAATTTTCATCATTCGCAGATGACGCCATGAGGAAATCCCGGATATCGATGGCATTCACCAGATCCAGGAGTTGATCTTCGCAATTGAGAATGACAAGTTGATCCCCCGCGCACCCGGTGAGACCGAATAATCCGACGGTAGTTTTGCTCATTAGATCATCTCCGGAAGATTGATCGCGTCCCAATACGTAAAAATGGGGCCGTGCAAGCACGTATACTTGTAACCTACCGCGCAATGCCCGCACTTTCCCACCCCACACTTCATTCGCCGTTCGAGAGACATCAGGATGCGGTCCTTGGGAAAGCCCAGAGCCAACAGGCGCTCCAGAATGAATTTGTAAACCACCGGCGGACCGCACACTGCGGCGTAGGTTCGGGCCGGATCAATCTCCGCGCGGTCAAACAGCTTCGGCAATAGCCCAACATGGTTCTTCCAGGTTCCCGTCGGGTCCCTGTCCACGGTCAGCAAGCACGTCATGTCTTTACGATCCACGAGCGAGACGAGTTCTTCCCGGAAGAGCATTTCCGCGGGGGTTTTGCTGCCGTACATCAAGGTGATCCGGTTGAATTTATCCCGGTTGTCGAGGGCGTACCAGAGGAACGAGCGCAGGGGCGCCATCCCCAAGCCACCAGCGGCGAGCAGCAGGTCGTTGCCCATGACCTCTTGGACGGGAAAGCCATTCCCGTAAGGGCCGCGGATCCCCACCACATCGTTGGTATGCATGCGGTAGAGAGCTTTCGTCACGCGCCCCGCTCGACGCACGCACAATTCCAGAATTCCCGGCCGAGTGGGCGAGGAGGAAATGGAGATGGGCGCCTCGCCGGTGCCTGGCACACTCAGCATCACGAATTGGCCGGGCTGATGCCGGAACGTCGTGGCCAGATGATCCTCGAAGAAGCGCAGAGTGAACAGATAGTTGTCCTCAACCATCCTGTATATACGTACGATCCGTGCCAAGTGCGGCTGGTAAGGATTCCGGTTAAGCACGGCGTCATAACTGGGAACTCTATCGACAAGGAGCATTTTGGATTCCCCGCAGTTTATCGATGACTTCGATAACGTCGATCTTCACCGGGCACGCGCTGATGCAGCGCCCGCACCCGACACAGCTTGGCCGGCCGTATTCGGCCACGAACCCTCGCTGTTTGTGGTAAAAGCGGTACTTGATGCGGCTGGCACGGCCTTTCCGGAAGTTCTCTCCGCCGGCTACCAAGGCGTGGGTGGCAAACAGACAGGAATCCCAAGAGCGATTGCGTCGTCCTTCACGGGAACCTAACTGCGTGTCATCCACTACGTCGTAGCAGTAACATGTCGGACAAACCATGCTGCAGCTTCCACAGGACAAGCATTTGTCTCCCAACTCATCCCAGATCTCGCTCCGGTACTCCATCTCGAAGATTTCCGGAAGGTCGCGAATCTCAACGTCCAGCTTGAAACCCTGACGCTTACCGGTCGAACGACGCTTGTATTCGTCGATGTCCTCCTGACTTACATCCTGGAACAGAGGCCCAGTAGCCAGGACCATGTCGTCGCCCAAAGCGGTCCCGACAAAGGTCAGGTAATGGTCCCCCAGTTCGCCTAGGAAGAGATCGAAGCCCTTGTCGACGAAATCAGCGCGCATGGACCGGCAGAAACAATGTTCATCGGGCCAGCAGTCAATCCCGATGATCGCGACGTTCTTCCGGCGCGCCTGGTAGTAAGGGTCGTCGTATTTTCCGGAAAAAACCTGGTCGAGGATGTTGAGGGCATAGATGTCGCAAGCGTGCACGCCGAAAAGAATGACCCGTTTGTCCAACCCCTCGGTGCAGGGAGCGTAGCCCTCACCCTCCCGAAAGCGGAAAAGCGCTTCCTGCGGAGGGAAACAGTACTTTTTGGGCGGCAGAATCGTCCGAGGGTAGTCGAGGCGAGCCTCTGACCACCTGCTGAGGCGCTGGAATACGTACTTGCCATCCTGCTCGACGGGCGCATGCACTTCCCCGAACTGCTGGACGACCGAAGCAAAAAAGTCCAGCTTGTCTTTGGGCAGTTTCCGAATCTTCACGTTTCCGCCTTTCTCCCGACCAGAGCTTGAAGGTTCCGGTGACGCTCTTCCATGCAGCGTTGGATTTTCTCGAGCAGCTCCGGCATGTTTACCGGCTTGGACAAGAACTCGTCATGCGCAAGCCAACTGCTGTTCGGAGGAATTCCAAAATCCGTGACCTGCGAGTACAGAGAACTCAGGATGAAGATGGGCACGGACTTCAGCTCGACAGTCCGGCGCATTTCCTGAACGGTAAAAAATCCCTCCGTTCTTTCGTTCATGATGACGTCCATAATGATGAGGTCCGGATGCTGCATCTTCGCCAGCTTCAGTCCTTCTCTGCCGTCGTGCGCTCTCAGGACTACGTAATTGTGTGCTTCCAAGAACGCCGACAGGGCCTCGACAAAGTCACGGTCGTCGTCCACAATTAGTATCTTTTCCGCTTCTGAGGTCATCCTGAACTCCCCGTTTTTTCTTCCCCTTCCGCGTGTGCGCGGCATTCCAGCAAGCGCACGCGGAAGGTGGATCCGACATTAACCTCGCTGTCAACGCTTATGCTTCCTCCCATTTCTGAGACAAGTCTTCGGCAAATGGCGAGCCCCAGACCGGTGCCGGGAGTCTTCTTGTCCCCTTCCCCTTGTATGCGAAAGAACTCCTGGAAGAGGAGGGGACGGTACTTTTCAGGAATTCCCACCCCTGTGTCGGCCACCGCAATCTCAACTTCGCCGCCCAAGGCCTCGGCGGACAAAGTGACCTTGCCACCCGGCTTGTTGTACTTGATGGCATTCACGATCAAGTTGTCGAAGAGAACCGTCAGACAGTTCTGATCACCCCTCACAAAGTAAGTGTTTTCGGGTATCCGGCTTTCGAGGGAAACGCCATTCGTAGCGGCCATTTCTCCGTATGTCTTCAGGATGTCGGCAATGATCCGCTGGAGATCGACTTTGACAAACTGTCGGGAAAAGGATTCCCCTTCGATCCTGGCCAAGCTAAGCCAGTCCTTGATGAGCGCCTGCAGCTCATCGGTCCTTTTGAGGCAGCGGTCGAGCCACTCCTGCCGCTTGGCCGCGGCGCCTTCCGTGTTATCGAGGTGTTTCAGAACATCCAAATACTGGTGGACTGCCACCAGCGGGGTCTGCAGTTGGTGGGAGACAAAGGTAATAAAGCGGCGTTTGAGGAGCGCACGCTCCATTTCGCCTCGCTGCATCTCCAGCGACAGCCGGTGGTGTTCCAACCCGCGGTTAACGATCAACCGCAGTTCGTCTGGAGAGAAGGGCTTGGGGAGGAAGTCATAGGCGCCACGCTGCATTGCACCCACGGCGGTATCGATCGTCGGGTACCCCGTAATGACCACGAGGACGACTTCCGGACGCACCTCGTGGATCCGGGCAACGACCTCCATGCCGCTGATGCCTGGCATCTTGAGATCAACCAGGACTAGACTGGGCTTCAACGTCGTTACACCTTCCAGCCCCTGGCCTCCGTCCTCGAATGCTTCCACCCGGAATCCCATTTTGGACAGGATCTTCCGGCAGGACAGCCGCATGGCGTAATCATCGTCTATGACAACGATTGTCTCTTGCTCCGCCGTTTCGCTCATGCTACTTTCTCCGACCCGGGTTGGGTGAGAAAAGTATCGAGGATCAGGACTATGCTTCCCTATGCGAGGGGCAATGCGCCGCAGCCCTTTGCACAACCTCCAGAAACTTGGGGATGTCGAGTGGCTTGGTTAGGTAGAAGTCAGGGCGGATCATGTCTAACTCGCCGGCCATTGGAAATCGTTCATCCGGAGTTAGATCAATGGAAGAAACCATTACAATCGGAATATTCCGATAGTCAGCGTACGCATCCTGGTACTTAATCGCCTGAGTGACTCCGTACCCTTCCGTGTCGCACTCCATCATTATGTCGAGGACGATGATATCCGGCTTTTGCTCAACCACTTTGCGCAAGCCCTCTCTTCCGGAGTCCGCCTCGACCACCACATAGCCGTGGCTCTCAAGAAGAGATCTGGCCGATGCTCTGTAGTCCTGATCATCATCGATTATGAGTATCTTCAAATTGTCGGACATGCTCGCGTCCTCCACCGAGAGTCTGGTTGGAAAGTCGTCTCGGTTTGGTCAGTTATCCGGAGCGGAGTGGGTATTGTGTGCGGAGGCTTCATTGTAGTGTCCTCCGTATAGGTAATGATTGATGGCCTGAAACCGCTGCCGTTGTGAACTCGTTCCCGGAGCGCTACTGGAATCACGCTGCCGTCTCCGGTGAGATGCAATGTCATCGTTGACGAGCAGCAGCGGCCCAGCCAGGAATGCTCCGCAGCCGCGGCGTTGGACGACCTAAACGTCAGGTCATTTTCGAAACGAAAGAGTCTACTCGCTTTGAGAGGGCGTAACGATGAGGAACGTGATGGATTGCTGCCTTTGGCGACCATAACACCACCAATCGCCCGCACTGCACCTATAAATTTACCCCTCATTCCCCGGCGATGCGATGACGCACGTCACACATCAACGTGACGGGGCCAGATGTGGTTTGTTCGCTTCCGCGAGTGGACGGGGCCTCGCCCGGTTGCCACCGATCGCTCAGGGCCGGATAAGCACCCAGAGCCCGGCCAAAGATGACATCGCGTTGTTGCAACATGTGGGGCGACAGTGGGGGCATAAATCTGCCCGAGAGGCGACTGGACCATCAGAATGCCATGGTTTCGGATGTCCCTGAATGAAGGCGCTTTTTCAACGGCCAATCCTTTTGTTAGCAATAAGTTATGCGCCGCTACTAATTTGCGCTAGACACCCGTAAAAGGCGGATAATGAATGTAGAGAGATGGGGATCCTTCACAGAACTCCCGAAGTCAAGCCTTAAATACCGTGTCTCGTATAGCCGCGGGGAAAGGAGGAAGCGATGTCCATTCGCAGAGTCTTTTCACTCTTTGTTCTCATCCTTGGTCTTGCCGCATTGGGTGAATCTCAGCAAAAGCAGATCAAGTATGTGCCGGTGCAGCCGACGTCGCCTGCGTCGGGCCAAGAGATGTACACCGCATATTGCGCCGTTTGCCACGGCAAGGCAGGCAATGGAAACGGTCCAGCGGCTGAGGCGCTAAAAGTCCCACCACCGGATCTCACGATTCTGGCCAGAAAGAACGAAAACAATTATCCCTACGATAGCGTTAGAAGCGCGATAGTGGGTGACGAACTCTTGCCGGCACACGGCTCGAAGGAGATGCCGGTTTGGGGCGAACTCTTCTGGGGCATGAGCCTGGGACATTCCTCCGAAGTGCAGTTGCGTATCAACAACCTAAATAGGTACATCGAATCGATGCAGCGAAATAACTGAAATCTTCTGGGCGGCTCTGATTCTGGCGGTGCCGCCCAAAGGAACGTTTTGGAGATTTGAACCCCAACCTGCGCTCATCCCAAACTTAACTGAGCAACCCTAAATGAAATCAGTACCGAAAGTAGCGAAATCTTGGATCGAAATGCAGTAGGATTGCTATCTGGTTCTATCGCACCTGACCCGAAGTTCTGCCCCGGCCCGTTCACACCTCCTCCCGAACCAACTGCCGCCAGTCAGGCAATTCATGAGGCCATGGCTCGTCTCCGGAAGGTACTCGAAGAGACTCAGAGCGAAGGAGCGCGCGCACCGGAAGATCTAAGAGAAGGTCGCTCAAGAGGCAGAATCCGCCAACTGGAATCTCACCCATCTGCTCGCCACGCAACAGGTGCCGCTGAGGCAGTACCACCCGCCCTGAGTGTCGAGATCGTCGATCAGGCGGAACAGGTGCAACAGGCCTCGAAATCGACGAGCAGGCGAACCTCGAAAGTCACTATTTGCCTGACTAACGAATGAGTAGCGTCTTAATAAGAAAGTGGGGCCAACGACCTGAACCTTCGGGCCGCCAGGGAGGCGATCAAATGGATATACGGCAACAATCAGCGCTATTTTCGATGACAAAAATGAGATTCCAAATAAAAAAGGTGGCGGTCTTTTTGCTTGCGACAGTTCCTATCATGGTTCTGCTCTTTATTTCTGCATTGAATCCGCCCAGCGCGTTGGCGGTTCCAAGCTATGCGCGGCAAACGGGCTTGGCGTGCAGTGGCTGCCATTACACGCCTCCGGAACTCAACCCTGGCGGACGAAGGTTCAAGCTGCTGGGTTACGTTGACAGAGGGGATCAGACCAAAACCGTGACATCGGATGGAAGCAAATCGCACGCAGCGCTTAATCTTCTGGCTTCGCTGCCTCTTTCCGTAATGTTTGAGGCCTCATTTACCAACACCAATTCACCGGTGCCGGCGACCCAGAATGGTAGTTTGCAACTGCCTCAAGATATATCGCTCTTTCTGGCTGGGGCATGGACAAGCAACGTAGGCAGCTTTCTTCAAGTCACTTACGAAACCCAAGCCGACCATTTCACCAGCGATAATACAGATATCCGCTACGCGAATAAGACTAAGATGAGCGGCAAGGAACTGGTTTACGGCTTGGACCTCAACAACAATCCGACCGTGGAGGACCTGTGGAATAGTACGCCTGCATGGGGATACCCATGGATTGCCAGCAATGTTGCACCTACTCCCACCGCCACCCCCATCATTAATGGTGGTTTGGCCCAGGACGTTGCCGGATTCGGGGGCTACGCGATGTGGAACGATCATCTGTATCTGAACCTGGAGCTTTATCGTTCGGACCACGTCGGCGGTCCTCAGCCGAATCCAGGAATTGGCTTTACACACAACATCGTCGGGGTTGCGCCCTACTGGCGTGTCGCTTGGCAGGAATCGACCGGGACGACGCAGTTTGAGATCGGCAGCTATGGAATGCACATGAAGAGCACCAACAGCGCGATAAATAGCGGGACAAATGACCTCTATGATGGGTACACGGATTGGGCCTTCGACACTCAGTATGATCGGACATTATTCAGGAAGGATGTGCTATCGCTGCGAGGCACGTATATCCGCGAAAACTCCAATTTGGCATCCAGCGCCAGTGTCCCCTCCAGTGCTGGGGGTCCGTTGGCATCACAGGGCGGGCACCATCTCAACACTTTTATGTCCAACGCCGAATTCCATTTCGGCAATCGCTACTCGGGCTCATTCGGTTGGTTCATTACCCAGGGCACGGCCGATACCACCCTGTATTCGCTAGCTACCGGCAGTGCCAATGGCGACCCGAGAAGCGCTGGATATATCGCAAACGTGTCGTATTGGCCGTGGCAGAATCTGCAGCTCGCCGCCCAATATACCGGATATACGCGCTTCAATGGCGCCGCAAACAACTACGATGGCTCAGGTCGCAACGCGAGCGCCAACAATACCGTTTATCTGGATGCGAAATTCCTTTTCTGACACGCACATGAGCAATTACCAATCACAAATGCAAAGGAGAACAACGCAATGAGACACAAGGGATTCATATTGGCGGTAATGACAGCCGGGTTGTGCATCGCAGCGTGGGCCGGCGATATCGAGGGAAAAGTTACTGGCATGAAGGGCCAGTCGGTGGTTTACGTCGACGCCATTGCGGGCAAAACGTTTCCCGCTCCCAAAGAGCACCCGGTCATGGATCAAAAGGGACTGGTCTTTGTGCCGCACATCATGGCTGTACAACAGGGCACAACCGTGGAGTTCCTGAACAGCGATAATGTGCAACACAACGTCTTCTGGACTGCTATCGCCGGCGACAAAAAGGCAGGACACAATCTCGGGACGTGGCCCAAGGGTGAAAAGCGTCCCTTTACATTCGATAAGGTGGGCGCCGTGGCACTGCTCTGCAATGTACACCCGGAAATGGCAGGATATATCATTGTCAGCCCAACTCCCTATTTTGCCGAAACCGACGACAGCGGCAATTACAAGATCAAAGACGTTCCCGACGGCAGCTACACCGTAACCGCGTGGCATGAAGGCGCCAAGAACCAGTCCAAGCCGGTCGCTGTGGCGGGCGGTGGCAAAGCAGACTTCACACTGAGCAAATAGGACAACAAGGAGCGGGCGGCACGTCCGCTCCCCGCCACTTCGGGTAGAATGCTTTCCACTAGACGAACGCACTGGGGATTGCCATCTTGCTGAAGCGGTTCAAAGACAAGAAAGTCGATAGGGATTGGTTGAACACCAACTTTCCCTGCATGATGGCTTGTCCAGCCCACACGAACGCGGGCCGGTATGTCGCGCTCATTGCGGAAGGGCGATTTGAGGAAGCGTACAAGTTTGCCCGCGATCCCAACCCGCTGGCGAGTATCTGCGGCCGGGTCTGTGCGCATCCCTGTGAGACTGCCTGTCGTCGTGGGGATATCGATCGCCCCATCGCAATACGGGCGCTCAAGCGCTTTCTGACGGAGCGGCACGGCCCTGAATCGAAGCGTCCGGTTGACATCAACGCGGGACGGGGACAGAACAAGCTGCCCTTCAAAGTCGCCGTGGTCGGCGGCGGCCCGGTCGGACTCTCGGCGGCACATGACCTGGCTCTCATGGGCTACTCGGTCACGATATTCGAAGCCGCTCCTGTGGCCGGCGGAATGCTTTACCTCGGCATTCCCGAATACCGCTTGCCTCGTGACGTGGTGGAGGCGCAGGTGCGAGAAATTCTTGCGACCGGCGACATCACTCTCAAGCTCAATCAGGCGGCCGGGCGCGACTTCATGGTTTCCGACCTGCGCCATCAGGGCTTCGATGCCGTGCTGATCGCCGTGGGCGCGCATCGCAGCCGCGATCTGACCATTCCGGGGGTTGACCTGGATGGTGTTTACAAGGGCATTGATTTTCTGCTCAACGTGAATCTCGGTTACAAGTTCACCATTGGCAAAAAGGTGATTGTGATCGGCGGCGGCAACGTGGCAATGGACGTGGCGCGTTCGGCGGCTCGCGAAGTGGTCCGGCAGCATGTCGCCGGAGTAGAAGACCTGGAGCCTTCGCTGGAGAATGTAAGTGCCGTGGCCACGAAAGAAATGGTGGACGTATCACTCTCTGCGCTGCGCTTGGGAGCGCAGGAAGTACATCTCGTCTGCCTGGAAAAACGCGAAGAAATGCCGGCGGCGCTGGAAGAGATCGAAGAGGCTGAAACGGAAGGCATCGTTATGCATCCCGGCTTGGGCCCCAAGCGCATGATTGGCAAAGATGGCAAAGTTGTGGCGCTCGAGACGCTGAAGACGAAATGGGTCTTCGATCAGAACAAGCGCTTCAATCCTGCGTTCTATGAGGGCAGTGAAACGCAACTGGAGTGCGACACCATTATCATGGCGGTCGGCCAGGCGCCGAACCTGGACTTTCTCAAACCTGCAGACGGCGTGGAACTTTCTCCCCGTGGGCTGATCGCCGTGAACCCGCGAACGCTGATGACCTCGGCGGACGGAATCTTTGGCGGTGGGGACTGCGTGTTCGGCCCGCGTCTGATCATCGATAGCGTGGCTGACGGCAAGCGCGCTGCGGTCGGCATTGATGAGTTCTTGCGTGGTCAGAGACATCCGGATCCCATCGTCGAGGTCGAGGTCTTTAAGCGCCACAGCATGCCGCTGGAGTTGTTGGACCTGGTTCGCCCGCCCATACCCATGTTGCCGCTGGAGCGCCGTACCGGAGTGACCGAAGTCGAAGTCGGCTACGACGCGCAGTCGGCGATGGAAGAAGCCCAGCGTTGCCTGCACTGCTGGGTAAACACGGTCTTCGAGGGCAGCCCCGAAGACGGGAGCATGTGCATCCTATGCGGCGGTTGCGTGGATGTGTGCCCGGAGAACTGCTTGTCGCTCGTATCCCTGGATCGCATCCAGTTCGAGCCCGATGCGGTGCAGCAGATTCGAGAGAATCAGGAATTGTTTGGCGTGGAGCTCGACGAAGTCGCGGCCGACGAACTCGGCATCGTGACCGGGTCAGCCATGCTGAAAGACGAGACTCGCTGTATTCGCTGCGGGCTCTGCGCCGCGCGCTGTCCCGTCGGCACTATCACCATGGAGTCATACAACCTGGATTCCGCCGAGCCGACGGGATTGATTTCGGTGGAAGCCATCGATGGACCACTCAGACCCAAATCGCCGGTTACGGCTGGAGGCCCGAAGTAAGCGTTCGAGGAAAACCGATGTCCGAAGAAAAAAAGAACACGCCGGCGGAACATAGTTCCGAACAGCGCTCGGAACCAGGCAACGAGTTCGACCGCCGCGCTTTTTTCGTGAAGCTGGGATTAGGATCGTTGAGTATCGCCGCCGCCGGTACGGCGGCATTCTCCTACCAGTTTCTCTCGCCCAATGTTTTGTACGAGCCTTCCCCCATTGTCAACGCAGGCAAGCCGGAAAATTATGCGGTCGATTCGGTGACGATGGACGTGAACGCAGGGATTTATCTCATCCATGCTCAAGAAGGTTTTTTTGCGCTGAGTGCCGTCTGTACCCACCTCGGCTGCCTGACCGCATGGAAACCTGAGTTGGGAATCATCGCTTGCCCTTGCCATGGCAGCAAGTTCACGCGTTACGGGGTCAAGATTGAAGGCCCTGCTCCCAAGCCGCTACCCTGGCTGCAGACCTCGATCAGCGACGAGGGTGATCTGATGGTCGACCGTTCCATCACTATTCGTCCCATGCAGTTTGTGAGGGTGTGAGCGTGGCGAAAACAATCACGGACTATTTCGAGGAACTACGCGGCACACGGGTCTGGCGTTCAGTGTTCCGCAGCGGGACCGGATCGAGTACTCTGCGCCGGGCGCTCGCGGTGCAGCAGAACGTATTCCTGCACCTTTTCTCCACCAAGGTGCGGACCCGAATGCTCAGCTTCAGCACGACCTGGTATCTGGGCACCCTGACCTTCGGAACGTTTCTCATATTGGTCGTCACTGGCATTCCGCTGATGTTCTATTACCATCCCTCGGTGCCGCAGGCCTATGCCGACACGAAGGATCTGCAGTTTGTTGTTTCCTCCGGCCTATTTCTACGCAACCTGCACCGCTGGTCCGCGCATGCCATGGTCTTCTTGGTGTTCGCGCATCTCTTCAAGGTGTTTTACCGCGGCGCCTACCGGCCGCCACGCGAGTTCAATTGGGTCATTGGAGTCATCCTGCTGCTGATTACGCTGCTGCTTAGCTATACGGGCTATCTGCTGCCTTGGGATCAGTTGGCTTTTTGGGCAATTACGGTGGGTTCCAATATCGCATCCGCCGTCCCCGTGATGGGCAACAAGGTTCACTTCCTCATGCTCGGCGGCAATGTGGTGAACGCCAACGCTCTGCTGCGCTTTTACGTGCTGCACTGCATGATTCTGCCCCTGGTGGCGATCCTTTTTGTCGCAGTGCACTTCTGGCGCATTCGCAAGGATGGCGGCCTCTACGCTCACCAAAGCGAACCAAGAAGGGTCGCGGCTGAACCGATCCCAGCCGCCGCGAAGGGGGCGCAATAGCCAATGACCGATCCGATTCGCGATAAGACGACCGATCCGAAAGATTTCATCGCCGGCATGGGCTCGAATGCCCGCAAGTCGCCGACGCGTGTTGTCTTCGTCACCCGGCGCACTTCGGCGCAGGTCAAGGTCACCGACGAAGATCAGGTGCAAACGTATCCGGAAGTCCTCTTCCGCGCCATCGTCGCCATCGAGGTGCTTGCGATCGCGTTGGCCTGCGTGTCTCTTCTGTTCAATGCTCCCCTGGAGGGCATTGCCGATCCTTCGCATACGCCCAACCCCGCCAAGGCGCCGTGGTACTTCCTTGGCTTGCAGGAAATGCTGCACTACTTTCCCCCGGTGGTTGCGGGTGTGCTGGTTCCGACTCTGGTGGTGATCGCGCTGATTGTGATTCCGTATTTCAACATCAACGTTGAGGCCGAAGGTTTGTTCCTGAAGGATCGCAAGCGTCGCTTGCTCATTTTTTATCTGGCTGCGGCTGCGCTTTGTCTGTTCTTGTTGCTGTTTGATGTGTACGTGGCATTGGTGCCGACCCTGATCGTCGCCGGGCTGATGGTGCTGGCGGCGCAAAGTTCTCCACAGTCGACTTCGGCTTTCCGGCGTTATCTGGCCGGCAAACCACTTTCATACTGGATCATGACCTGGTTTCTGTTCGAACTGGTCGTGCTCACGGCGGTTGGCACTTTCTTTCGCGGCCCGGGTTGGTCCTGGGTGTTGCCCTGGAGGAGCTAATTGAAGAACGCGTTATCTTCCCTGTGGCAGTCGTTGTGGCAGAGATGGTTCGGCGATCCGGTGCGCGCTTTCGGCGTGGTCAGTCTGCTGTTATTGATTTCGCTGGCCATTGCGCCGGCCAAGAATTACTTCAGTGAATGGCGTCACTACCAGAATCAGTACTTGGCGCTGATTCGGAGCCGGGGAGAAGCGGTAACCCTGCAGCGCCATTTCCACGACGGCATCCAGCAGATATGGATTCCTCAACTCGGAGTCGTAGATCGCTGCACCACCTGCCACGCCGGATTGAAAGAAACGAGCCTGGCCGATGCCAACCTTCCCCAGCCCTTCCGCCGGCATCCGGTAATCCCGCACACGCTTGACCAGTTCGGCTGCGTGATGTGTCACCGCGGGCAAGGCCCTGCGACCACAGTCGAGCAAGCCCACAGCAGCACGGAGGCATGGGAGCAGCCGACTTTGCCGGCACGGTACGTACAATCTTCCTGCGGGCAATGCCATCGCGATCCTCTGACCGGTACACCGCAACTGAACGTGGGACGCAATTTGCTGGGCCGTTATGGCTGTGTGCATTGCCATACCATCAAACTACCCGATGGCAGCGCGATCAAGCCGACCGATGATCCGCCTTCGCTTGGGCACATCGCCGACAAGACCACACGAGAGTGGATTTATGCATGGTTGAAGGATCCTCAGGCCTACGCCGTCACCGCGACCATGCCGAATTTCAAGTTGAGCGATCCGGACGCGCGCGATATTTCGGCTTTCCTTATCGCCAACAGCACACCGATCGTTGGAGACACGGCACCGGTCAGCCCAGCCGGTAAAGACCAGAAGGCGCCAGATCCGGCAGCTGGAGCCAGTTTGTACGGCGAGTCATTCTGCGCCTCCTGCCATGCCGTGCAGAATGCTGCCGGAAATGTGGTGGGAGGCGATGTCGGTCCGGAACTGACCCGGATCGGCAATAAGGTGAAGCCGGAATGGTTGCGGGCATGGTTGCGCAATCCGCGTGTCTACGATTCCGGAACGGCCATGCCGCACTACCGTTTCAC
>JBEKWL010000100.1:0-13634 GCA_049513095.1 Terriglobales bacterium | reverse complement strand
CAGATCAAAGTGGGTTCGCTGGCAAAGCGCGAGCGCCTCGATCGGGTCGTTTTTCGCGATCACTCGGAACCCGCATTCCTCAAGAACACTGGCTAGCAATCGGCTGGATTTGGGATTGTCGTCCACGTAAAACACTGTCGTTCGGTTCTCCATCACAAACCTCCGTTCCTGTCCCGAAGAACGCACCCCAGGTCCGGCCCTTGCGAATACTTTGGGCAAAGATTTGTAAAGGTTTGGATTGATGTGTGGTTACGCAGCTTGGACCTTCACGCGAACGCGTGACTACTGTTTGTTTGCGTGAGAGCAGCCGTGTTTGTGTGAGCTTTTTCCCCAGGGAGTCTTCTTCCCCTGCATTATTTTGTGACCGATTCGTGACCCGATGCCGAAGTCGGTGCAGGTGCCGATGATGACGTAGGCATGTCTGGAACAAGCACTCTCTTCACAGATTCGGGAATCTCATTCGCATGCGCTACCAATTGGCTGACCTGCCATAGCTGGGTGTCGGTCAGCTTGGTCTTGAAGGCGGGCATCCCGGACATACGGATGCCATTGGCTGCCTTCCAGTAACTCTCCGACGCTGGGTCATCGGTTACACCTTTACCGCTGAATAATTGTGTCGGTTTCGGATACATCGTTGCTGCATAGTCTGTAGGTGGCTGCCCAAGAAGTCCGTGACAGGCAGCGCAATGCTGTTTGTATACGTCCGCGCCGGCAAGAAAATTAAGTTCGTCGGCGGATACAGAAGATTGGAGAACGTGTTGCTTTTCGATGTGCGCGTCCAGGGCCATGTGCGCCAGTTTCTTCTCAAACGGCATTGGGGGATCGGCCGTCGCTACCGGTGCCATACCCGAAGCAAAGTAGTAGAAAAAGCCACCTGCCAGAATCGCTGTGGCCAGAACAAAACCGCCCACGATGCCCTTTATCACTTGTCCGCTCCTGTTCCGGTCAGAAATTAAAGCGATAACCCAGAATCATCTTGGCAATCAGGTGGTCAGTCGCGCCCGTGAGACCCACGCCGAGGCCGAAATTGATCTCCCATTGCGGTGCAATATTCAAATCAATGGTAGGGAAAATCTGGTGCTGCTGCTGCGCGACCGCATCGAATCCCGTCACCGGGCCGACCGAACCGTAATACTCTAGACCTCCCGCGACTTTCGGAGTCAAATCGTAACTAAATTTGAAGTTTGGCGAAAACACAACGCCTTGGTTCACGCTCTCACCGTGGAAAGAACGGTCCAGCGTAGGGTTCAGGGACCAATACCATCGGCCAATTTTTTGATCCACGATGGGGCGGATTTCCCACGTCCATGTGTCCACGGAATATTGCCGCCTCTGGTAGCCGATTTCATTCGAAATGCTCACACCAACGGGCCAGTGCCATTTCTTAGGGACGGCAACGCGCTGCCGGATGTGATCCCCGACCCACTGCCAGCTCTGGCCCTCGGTTATCGAAGTGAAGATGTAAAAGCCACACTCAAACCAGTCGTTGAAGCCGTGGGTGATCTCGACGGTCTCATGCTCTGCGTGATTGGTGGGATAAACACCATCCACGGTCGCCTTTGAGCCGTCGATCGTGAAGTTGCTATGGAGCTCAACCATGGTGTGTCCGGGATCGACGAGGTCGGATTCGTACACCTGGATTTCATAGTTGTCTTGAGCACGCGTGCGAGCTGCAGCCAGGATAACCGTCAGCAATGTGAGCGCGAGAAGCCAACCATGCGCAACACCGCGTCGGAAACCACGGCCGAAAGATAGGCACTTGTCCTGAGCGGGCGGGGCCTCGCGAGATCGAGTAGAGGTGGCAGTGACCATGCGAGGCCGGTAACCCATTCTATCCGCACTCTGGGTGGTGCTGTAGTTGTATGTCGCGAAGCCAGGTCATGGCTCGGCAATTGGCGGCGAGCACGATGCTCCGCGAGACGTTCAATCGCAGAGCGCAATCCTGGATCGACGCCCCAATGGCCGTTCTAAGGACGAGAACTGACCTAGCCAGCGGATCAAGTTCGGCGACGATGATGCTGGGATCGATCCCGACGAGGAAACTCATGCGCCGCTCAGCTTCGCCTTGTGATCTGTGTTCGCTATGCAGGCAACGCAGATCTTTGTACGCTGGCTCGCAGCTGCGGATCGCGTCGACGGTTTTGGATATTGCACTCATGATAGTCGACGACTTCGCCCACTCAGTCAGCCAATCGCGGAACGGACTTTGGCCCTGAACAGTCATGTCGCAGGCATTGACTACGGACTGTTCTGCTGTTGCTTTGTCTCCGGCAATCAGCAAGGCGAGCGGAAACAAGAGGTCCCTTTCATCTCGGAAGCACGCCACGACCTCCGATACCGACGCTTGGTCGCGACCATTTAGGACGTTCCTCTTCGCATTGAACCAGGACATCTTTTGTTCCTCATTGATAGACCTGTCCGGGCGAACGTTTTCACCTGTTTCAGCAACCCGAGCGCGAGAAGGCAACCATGCAAGGGACCGCGCCGACCTAAGGATAGTCACCTGTTCTGAAGGGGGCCGGCCGTCGCGAGATCGAGTCCAGGAGCCAGAAATGCTGAAGAACAGCAAAGCAGGGTCGTCTCAGATCGCTGCCATACGAAGTCGGTAAGCCATTGGCCGATTAAATTCACAACTACCTGAGAAGAAGACTACCAGTTGAGAATGAATTCGCCGTGTCAAGCGAATGACAAGTTGTTCATGTTCCCTTACGGCCGCAGCCAAGTTGCATCCAATTCCAGAATGCGCATCGTACGGCCGCTTTCATTTATTCCTGTGGTCTGCCATGTGCTGCTCTTTCTTAATCAGTTGGTTGGAGGTGTTGCGGCGAGCGGTCAGGAAATGTCAACGCTGCCGGATGCGCCAAGCTCAAGGCAGACTCAACCTGGTCCATCAAGCCTTGCACAGGACGGTCCACAACATAAACTGAGCAAGAATCACATCTTCTGGATAATCCCCAACTATCGATCGGACGAAAGCCCGGCGGAAATCAAAGCGTTGACGCCGGGCGTGAAGATGAAAGTTGCATTGGATGACTCTTTCGATCCTTCGGCGTTTCTAGTGGCTGGCATCTTTGCTGGGGTAGCCATAGCGCAGCGTCAGTACAGCTCGTTCGGATCCGGAGCGCAGGGGTTTGGCAAATACTACGGAGGGGCATTCGCAGATCAAGCAATTGGCAACATCATGAGCGAAGGCCTATTTCCAGTCGCTCTTCACCAAGACCCCCGTTATTTCGTGAAAGGCAATGGCGGATTTTGGAAGCGGACTGGATATGCTATCAGCCGAGAAGTTATCACTCGCGGAGATGATGGCCGCAACCACTTCAACACGTCAGAACTGGCTGGAAATGCCGTTGCCGCTGGTATTTCCAACATGTACTATCCAGCCGCAGATCGATCATTTGGAAATACTGCGAATAAGTGGGGACAACAAATAGCCCTGGATACGTTCTTCAATGTGGCAAAGGAGTTCTGGCCCGACGTGCGCAACAAACTATTTGGGAAGTGACCCGTATGTATAACACCGTGATGTGACGATCCCAGGGTTGTAGCGTTTATGCCGCTTGGAGCACGCTGACGGGCAGTGACAAAGTTATGACAGCGCCGCCTCCTGGACGATCCGAGACGTTAGCTACGCCGCCGTGCGCCTGGACAACTGCATCCACAAAGGCAAGTCCGAGACCATGTCCGGGGGAATGCTTCCCCTTTACGAAGCGCTTGAAAGCCCGGCTGCCGATCTCAGGCGGGAATCCCGGACCATTGTCTTCGATCACCAGTTCTGCTGACCCTTGATGCGAATGTAGCCGAATGTTTACTCGGCCTCCCGCCGGCAAATGAGTCAATTCGTTTTCAAGCAAATTGCTCACCACACGATTCAGCAGGGCCGAGTCAGCATCCACAACCACATGCTTTTCAAGGTCAATCGTCACTTCGTGATGGTGCTCAGCCATGGCCGGCTGGTAGATATCAACTAGTTGTCTCACTACATCGGAGAAATCGACTGGGCCACGATCCATGTGTAGCGCGCCGGCCTCCGCTTCGGCAAGATCGAGCGTGGTATTCAGCAATTGCAAGAGCCGATCCAGGTCTTCGATCGCTTCCCCAACCGAGTCACGCCACTTCTCATTTCCTTCATTACATAAGGCGGATTCGAGCGTCCCACGAATCAGGGTTACTGGGCTTTTGAGGTCGTGCGCGATACCGCCGGTAACGGTGCGAAGCTGATTCACCGAAGACTGAAGCCGGTCCAGCATGTGATTGAACGTCTTCGTCAATCGCGAGATTTCATCCGAATTCACAGGTTCAGGCAATCGTTCCTCTAAGTCTTCGGTGCCAATTCGAGCGACGGTTTCCGTAATGCGTTCAACACGGAGAAGAGTACGATGGGCGCTCCAATACGAGATTACGAAGCCGAGCAGGAACATGCCGCCCCAGACCATGAGAAAACGACGGGCCAATGTGTGCAGCAGATGCTTAGCGCCACGATCTGAGAGTCCTAGATACACAGTTCTTCCGTTTTGCGCCTTGACCACGACTCGAAACGTTTCGCGCCATCCTTCCACTCCTATGGACTTTGGAGCGCCCGGAACGAGCTTCGCCCGCTGAATCGCTGTGACAAAAGCGTCCTTGGAGCCTGGCCCTACCCACAACGGACCTTCACTGTTATTGGGATCTGTTGCCAGGAAAAAGACAGAATTCATCCTTTCGCCGCGGGCATTGCGCTCATCCGGTACTTCCTGAGTAGCAAGTTCGGCCACCTCCCGAACTATCCGCTTGTATAGGTGATCGCTAGGAGTATCGGCCGAGACTTGAGCCAGAACCTCAGCTTCGCCGCTAAGCCAAGTGTCACTGCGCTCTCGGATGCCCTGAGCGACAAGGAAATAAACTATGGAAAAAGCCACAGCAGTTCCGAGCGCGAACGCCAGGGTTGTCCAAATCGAAATCCGCCATGCGGCGGTAGCGCGTAAATTCCTAGGCATTCTTGAGAACATAGCCAACGCCACGAATTGTGTGGATCAGCGGCCGCGGAGTGTCGTGGTCCACCTTGCTGCGCAAACGATAAATATGGACATCCACGACGTTGGTTGCGGGATCAATCCGCATCCGCCAGACGTGGTCCAGAATCATGGTACGAGTTACCACTCGGCCTTCATTCCGGCAAAGATACTCCAGCAGAGAAAATTCCTGTGGGGTCAATTGCAGCAAATGATCGCCCCGTCGCGCTTCACGACGTACCAGGTCAAGCTGCAAGTCGGCAGCTTGTAAACGCACCGATTCGTTCTGCGGAACCGCGGATCTGCGCAGGAGATTTCTCAATCTCGCCAGCAGTTCCGTGAGGGCGAATGGTTTCGTGAGGTAGTCGTCTCCGCCTTGTTCTAGTCCTTTGACCCGCTCGTCCACGGAACGGCGAGCAGAGAGGATTAAAACTGGCGCCGAACTACCTTGAGCACGGCAGCGGGCAATCAAATCCAATCCATCCAGGTCCGGAAGGCCAAGATCGATGATGAAGGCATCGTGAATGCCTTCCAAGGCCATGGTTTCTCCGGCCTTCGCCGTACTGGCTGTGTCCACTTGGTATCCGGCCTCCGCCAGCGCCCGTTTCAGGAACTGCTGAATGGATACATCATCTTCTACCAACAGCAATCGCATAGGAGATTCCCGCCAGTTCAAGACTTTACACCTCCAGGTGGGATGCAGGAAACTCCTTAAACGTTGAAGATCCCGTCGAGCCAGGCCCAATCCTCTGAACAGAGCTGGCTGAAATGTGCTCCCGCAAAACTGGATGAGAATCTGCTCGTCGGTTCACTGCGGACGCCAGGTCATGTCCACGCGCACTGGAATTTCGTTCTTGACTCGCATCGTCAAGAGCGACGGGGGGTCGATTTTGAAATCAGAAAGTGTCGCCGGAATTGTTCCGGTGATGTGAGTCTCGCCGCTTTGCGTCACTAGTTTGAATGGAATCTGCTTGTACTGGGCAGTTTGGCCAGCGAACTGAATCTCCAGGTCGGCGTTAATGGTGGCAGACGTCGCTGCCGATTCTGGCAGACGGGTGCGCACCGTTACGATGGGAAACTCCGCGCCGCGCGTGACCTGAAGCATATGAAGGTCGCGGTTACTGTCCCCGGAATCGAACGACTTGACGGGCACCGCGATCAAGAAATCGCATTCTCCGGCGTGGCAGGATCCCTTGCCTCGTGCGGCGTGGCTCACACCATCGGTCTGATGCAGTGGGTGCGACACGTGGTAAGTGAGAGTGCTTTGTTTAAGGACCCACTGGCTGTCCGCTATGGCTAGCGTGTGAAGCGCGAGAAGCGCGAAGGCCATCAGTACGTTCTTTTTCATAAGCGACGGCTCAAAACTTAACCGATACCGACAGAAGAGCGGCCCCAAACGCTCCGGCGGTCACGATGGCCACTGGTCCATGCGCGGAGGCGATGCCGTGAACCTTTTCTCCCTTGTTCTTTTCATCGAAAGCCATAATTCCCAGGATGGGCGTCATGATCATTCCGGGGCCATGTATCCAAGCCATGGCCTTATGAAAACGAATCGGACCGCGTGTCTCGGTTCCAGGCACCCTGGGCGCGCGGATTGCATAGTACGCGGTGATGAAATACAAATCTCCCGTCACCCCGCCTAGAGCCGTATGCAGATCGCGCGAGGCTGTGCTCGTGTTCCTGCCGCCGGCATTGAGAGAAGTTGCAACGGTGGCAATCAACGGGATGGTCGTGATCAAACCCATCCGTTGATGGATCTTAAGCATGTGTGCCCGTTTATCCAGCAACGCTTGCTCTCGGGCGTTTCCCTGGGTCTGCTCCGGTGAAAGGCCTAGATCCGAAAGCGAAGGTGCTGTCGCACTGCTGGACGGCGCGTTCGGCAAATTATCCTGTGGCGCCGGGGTTGGTTTGGCGGTGATTGGTTCGCCCGCTTCCAGCTTCTCGTCCAGAACCGCCGTTTCGGTCCCTTTGACTATTGCGGAAGGAATCTCCAACGTCTTGAAACCGGAGGCCTCAAACTTTAGCCGGTAGCTGCCCCCCGGCAGGCCGTCAAACGTATAAGAGCCATTCGTTGCCGTGGCCGCGCTTCGCATTTGGCCATTGTCTGCACTTGTCGCCGTAACGGTGGCATTCGCAACCGCGTTACCAGACGCATCGATAACCCTGCCCGTCAGTGTTCCCATTCCAGCCGTCTGAGCCATTAGAGATGGAGCGAACGCAACGGACAGACAAACAAAAAAAACGAGGCCAGGGACACCATGCCGGTTGCGAAAGATCTTTCTCAACATCCTTCACCTCACCCTTTCCGATGGTGCGATGACCTCGTGTGGTTAGGGGGCTACGAAAACTACGATATGTCCGCAACATTACCGTACCTTTTCCGGAAGATGACAATTTGTTCATCCAGAGCTAACTGACGCATTTCTCCTCCCGTCTGCGGCTATGATTTCATTTACGCGTCGCCCAAAATTGGGGTGTCCAGGTGAAATACATTCGTCAAGTGATCCAGGCGGTCCTCCTCATGTTCATCTGCAGTACCTGGCTTTGGGGCCAAACCCTTAGGACCAGACCCGCAGAACCCACTCCACAACCATTTAATTCCGTTCCTCTGCCAGCACCGGTCAGTTCGATTCCCTTAACAGTTCCCCCAGGTACTCCACTGAAGGTGGCGCTGGATTCGGAGGTGCGGGTTCGGGAAGTGGGACAGGCGATCCATGGCAAGACAGTGGAGCCGGTGTATGCATTCGACAAGCTGCTGATTCCGGCGGGAACGGTCGTGAACGGGAAAGTCTCGGAGATCGATGGTGTGCCGGCGAGGACCCGGGTGATGGATGCGACGGATGGGAATTTCTCTCCGGCGCGGCATGTGCACGTGCAGTTTGACGAGCTCGTGATGGCAGATGGGCGGCATGTGGCGCTGCAAACAGTGGCGTCTCCGGCCCCGGATGGAATTCTGCGGTTTGTATCGGCGAACGAGACAGAAAAGAAAAACAAAGTGGAGGATGCGGCAGGGAAGAAAGTGAGTGCGACGCGGCAGGCGATCCACCAGCAGTGGAGCGAATTGCAGAAGCAGATCCATGAGCCCGGAAAGGTGCACAAGCTGAAACGGATTGCCCTGGCGCAGCTTCCCGTGCATCCGCAATACATCGATGCGGGGACGAGTTTCAACGCGGACCTGCTGCAGCCGCTGGATTTTGGAACGGAGGCGGTGAGGCCCGAGTCGATGGCTGATATTGGAAGTCCACCGCCGATGGGAAGCGTGGTGCATGCGCGGTTGGTGGCGGCGCTGAGTTCGGCGACGGCCAAGAAGGGAGATCCGGTGGAGGCGCTGATCACGGCGCCGCTGGTGATGTCGGATCACCTGATTCTGCCGGAGGGCAGCGTGATTAAAGGCTCCGTGATCGAGGTGCAGCCGGCGCGGCGGCTGGGACACAACGGGCAGTTGCGAATTCTGTTTCATCAGGTTGCACCGCCGAACGGGCTGGAGCAGAAGGTCGAGACGAATCTGGAAGGTGTGGCTGTGGCAAAGGACGAGCACCTGAAGTTGGACGCCGAAGGTGGAGCTCAGGTGACCACGCCGCGGACGCGGTATTTGACGACCGGCATCGCTGTGATGCTGGCGGCGACGCAGGCGACCCCGGATCGCGATGCGGGGCAGGGGAACCCGAGCGTGGGAGAAGCGGGAAGCAGCGCGGCAAACGGGGCGTCGGGATTCCGGTTTGTGGGAATGCTTGTGGGACTGGCGGCGCAGTCGCGCGTAGTGTCCGCGGGATTCGGGTCTTATGGAGCGGCGATGTCGATCTATTACCACTTTCTGGCGCGAGGACGCGATGTGGTCTATCCGAAAGACATGGCTATGGTGATCGGGCTGGGAACTCGCGGTACCAAGCCGCCGTCTGCACAGTGAGATCTGAGGGGCAGAGAATCGTGACCGCTGTAGCTTTGCGTGTCCAGATAACGTGTCGTCCTGCCGGGCAAGCAGCGTCCAGCGACCTGACCGACCGCCTATGAATTCAGTGCGATATGTCGCTGATACCCGTCTCAGCATTGCATCGGTATGCCTGCGGTTTGAGATGGCGCTTTTCGTTCTACTCGCGTTCGTTTGTTTGGCATCCGCGGCCCCGCAGCAACAAGCAGTTCGTTCCATTGTCATAGATTTGTCGGTGGTCGATGACAAAGGCCGGGCTGTTGCACAGGCACGGATCGAAATCCGTGCTCAAGGACAGCTTCTGGCCACTGAATTGACGGATACTGCTGGGAGAGCAAAAGCCACCCTTCAAGGACGGGATAGCCTACAGCTGACCGTTAACAAACAAGGCTATCTCGCGACAAGCACTGCCTTGGAGACAAATGCAAATATCGGGCCAGCGGAAGTCGAAATTGTTTTAACGAAGGCCGAGCTTAGTCAACAGAGCGTAGAAGTCCACGGCACGGCCTCAAATCCGGTCGTCGAGGAGTCGAGCAGTCAGACCACGATAGCACCCGCACAAGCTAAAGAAACACCAGGCCGGCCGGCGACTCTGGCAGACGCATTGCCCCTGGTTCCCGGCGTCGTCCGTGCGAGCGATGGCAGTGTGAGAATCGCAGGTTACGGAGAAAATCATAGCGCTCTCCTGGTCAACTCGGTAGACGTAACTGATCCAGCTACAGGTGCGTTCGGGCTGACCGTGCCCATCGACAGTGTCCAGAGTATCTCGGTGTCCGAGATGCCTTATCTCGCGCAATATGGAAAGTTCACAGCCGGTGTTGTCACTGCGGAAACGCGCCAGGGAGAGGAGAAATGGCACTACGATCTTAACGATCCGCTGCCCGATTTTCGCATCCACGGCCCCCATCTAAGAGGGCTTAAGGATGCGACGCCCCGGCTGGATCTTAGCGGTCCTCTCGTCGCCCGGAAGCTTTTTTTCTTACAAGACGATGAATATGCGATCAACAAACGCGAAGTGTACACGCTTCCGTTTCCCTTCAACCAGACCACGTCGACTGCGATCAATTCTTTCACGCAGTTCGAGACGATTCTGTCTCCCAACCAGACGCTCACTGTGAGTTTCCATTTGGCTCCGCACCTATTGACCTATTCGGGCCTGGACTACTTCAACCCTCAGTCCGTAACGCCCGACATCAATGTGCACGAGTCCACAGGCACGATTATCCACCGGTTGGCCCTCGGGGACGGCCTGATGCAAAACACGCTCGCCATAACCCGTGTCAGCGTCGCGATTGATCCGCGGGGCAACTCAGCAATGATCCTCACCCCGATAGGAAATCAGGGCAACTACTTTGGCCAGGAGTCACGCCTGGCTACACGAGGGCAATGGATCGAAAATTGGCGGCCCCGCAAACTGCATTTCCTGGGAACCCACAGTGTGCAGATTGGTTCAGACCTCGCGCATGCTGAAAATGCCGGGCACTTCAATGCCCGTCCCGTCTTGATCGAAGGCTCGACCGGGCTCTTGACGAGCCGCATAGATTTCAGCAGCAGCGAACCATTTTCGGTCGGCGACCTTGAATCCTCCTTATTCGTGCAAGATCACTGGGTGCTTCGTCCCAACCTCGCGCTTGATCTCGGAATGCGTTTGGAAAGTCAGACAATCACGCACACGGTTCGGAGTGCCCCGCGCGCAGGTTTTGCCTGGACGCCCGACCCGAGCCAAACGACTGTTATTCGCGGGGGCATTGGAGTCTTCTATGACAATGTGCCCCTCAATACCTATGCCTTCAGCAGTTATCCTCAGCAAACCATCACGATGTACAACAGCATGGGCGGGGTGATCGGCACCCCGATCCACTACATCAATCTCACCGAACAGGCCGCGGAGTCGGAATTTCCTTTCTTTGAGAGCGCACAGAAAAGCGGGAATTTTGCTCCCTATACCGTTGGCTGGAATGTGGAAGTGGACCGTAGCTTTTCGCACCTGATGACGGTTCGGCTCAAGTATCTGCAGAGTCAGGCTCACGATATGCTGACGATCCAGCCGGAGGTTGTTCAAAGCCAGCATGCACTGGTCCTCGGTTCATCAGGCTTTGGGCAGACTCGGCAATTGGAATTCATCGCCCGTTTTGGCAGTCAGGAAAAACGACAAATATTCTTTTCTTACGTGCGCCAGTATGCGCGAGGAACGGTCAACGATGCGAATGGGTATCTCGGCAACCTGCCGTTTCCCATCGTGAACCAAAATCTGGTTGCGAGTCTACCGAGCGAGATTCCGAATCGCTTTCTCCTGTGGGGAATGTACAGTTTGCCAAGAAGGTTTGGTCTGACTCCAAAGATCGAATATCGAAGTGGGTTTCCCTATCAACCCACAGATTTACTGCAGCAGTACATTACTTCTATCCCAGGCGCCCAACCCCGCTTCCCGCGCTATTTCTCCTTTGACATTCGAGCCTCGAAAGACATCCAAGTCACGCCCAAACACGCCATTCGGCTATCCACATCCGTGATGAACCTGACCAATCATTTCAATGCGCTGGAAGTCCACTCGAATGTGACTGATCCGCAGTACGGACGTTTTTTCGGCAATAACAATCGGAAGGTGCTTTTTGATTTCGACTTTCTCTTTTAACAAGGTTGCACCCCCTGCGCGAGCTGGGCACCGCAACGCCGTGAGCGGTTTTTCCACGTGACCATCCGCAAAATTCAAGTTGAAATCGGGTATATTCACGCGATGAACCCAAAAGCCCTGACAGGGATGACGATCGGCTCCGCGATCATGTTTCTTTTTGGCGTCGTCTGGTTTTTGGTGGGGCTTTCCGGTGGACGATTTTTCCCGGTGTGGCTGCGCGCCGGACTGCCGGTCGTGGGTCTTGCGCTGGCGGCATGGATTGCAATGCTGGCGGTGCGGGCCGTCCGCGTTTCGCGGAATGCCCCGCCTCCTACAGCGGAGCAAGCGGCGATCGGGCGTCAAATTGGCCGGCGGTTCGGCTGGATCAATGGCATCCAGGGAGGCGCAATCTTTCTTGCCATCGTCGCGCTCAACGCGGCGCATCGTCCGGATTTCATTGCGCCTGCGATCGCCCTGATTGTAGGGCTGCACTTCCTGCCGCTCGCCGGACTGTTCCAACGGCCTTCCTACTACGTCACGGGAATTCTAGGATGCGCGATTGGCGTTGCCGGTTTGCTGATCCCGGACCCTTCGGTCCGGCAAAGCACCGTCGGACTGCTGTTCGGATTGCTGCTCTGGCTGACGGTGGCGGCTGCGGTGTCGACCGCTTTCAGCCTTAGCGGGGAATAATCAAAGGAACGGAACCTGTCTACCGATTCATTAAGCCGCCAGCAGTGCTCCTAGTTAAACAAAAAATGCATTCGCTGTGTTTACAAAATGGGTGCAAGTAGTATTCTCCCGCCACGCTCAAATCGGGCATTTAACGCTTCCACTGACTTAAAGGTCAATGAGTTGTAATGGGGTGTGACGCCAATCGCGAGCGGTTCCCCCCCACGTGAGTGCCATTCCCGAGCTCCTGTACACAAGCTAAGCTCGTAATTGAGCAGGCTTCGGGGGAGGGCTGCTCGACTGACGTCCCATGACTCTTTGAGCCTGGGGCGTTTTGTTTTGCTTAACGTCAGTTGACCAGGACCTTCCGCAGAAACCGTCTGGATCCAATTTACGAGTGATAGGATTGCTTCATGCCAAAAACACTGATGCAGTCTGTAGTCAGCCAACTCCAGAAGGAACGCACGCGACTTGAGGATGAACTGCACCGTATAACAACCGCCCTGGTCGCCTTCGGAAACGTCTACATGCATGGACGCCAACTGAAAGCTGCTGTTACAACTCGCAAAAAGCGAACCATTTCGGCTGCAGGACGCAAGAGAATTGCGGCCGCTCAAAGGGCGCGATGGGCAAAGATCAAGGGGCAAAAGGTTGTTTCAATCAGTTCCCGCAAAGGACGCAAGATGTCACCAGCCGCCCGTAAGAGGATTGTGGCTGCTCAGAAAGCGCGTTGGGCAAAGTGGCGGAAAGCTCAGAAGAAGGGTTAGCTTGTGTATCTCTGGGCCGAAAGACTATTCAATCTGCTCTTGGAGGTTCGGCAACGGGGGCGCTAGACATCTCCATACATCTGCGCAATCGTGTGACGCAGAGCCATCAGATTGCTACGCGAGGATTCGGTAGCGCGACTGGTAGGGTCCCTGGCAAGTTCTGCCTGGTACAGCCTTAGCAGCAAGGAGCTCTGCTTTCTCGCACGTTCAATTGTTCCCAAACAGAGTTGTTCTTTAGACATACTCTATTGTACAGGTGTTTCGACGTGGATCTCGCTGGTACAGAACTGACCCGTGAAGGAGAAGAGCGAGAAACAAAAGGGGAGCGAGGAGGGCCGGGTAACCTGATTCTCCCACCCCTGCATCGTGACGGTCGGACACACCCTCGGATCGAGGGTTGCCGCAAGAGGTTACCTCCAAATTGACACGCGTGAGGGTACAGCATAGTCTTTAAATTGAGCGAGCAGTTCCTCTCCTCTTTCAGATCTTCTGGACTAAGTCAGCACATCTGAAGTAAGTCCTGTGCTGCGCAAATATTCCACTCGCACTCGGAATCAATGGATCGCGTCCACCTGACAGGGGTTCGCGTGGTTTCTAGAGATCGTTGTCGGTGAGGAAGCGGCCGTGGTCGTTGCTCTCAAGCCAATGGTAGAGATGGACCTGAT
>JBEKWL010000099.1:0-13678 GCA_049513095.1 Terriglobales bacterium | reverse complement strand
GACCTTTTTCATCACAAACGCGATGTACGAGCCATCACAGACTTGCACCCCAATCGGTGCGAAGATACCTCGACAGTGCACCATCGAGAACTGCGCCAGTCTCCAGAGACGAACGCATTTCCGGTCGCAAACTTTTCACCGCTATTTGATAACATATGGCCCCGGACAGCACCCCCGCAAGTGCACGCCAAACAGCAAAATTCAATGCTAAGTCCTATGTTTTGAATATTTTGCCTATAACTACCTTACTATCATCAACTTAACTGATTTTCGGGTAGGGGGGGGTACCCCCCCCACAAATTTCTGAATTCTTACCCGCCGGTTGGCCCACATCGTCTCTCGGCGCTCTGCGCGTCCTGGCGGTGAAAAGCTCTACACCACAAAATACTTCGCTCCCGGATGATGCACCACGATCGCCGACGTGCTCTGCTCCGGCTCCAGCAAGAAGCCCGAAGTCAGACGCACGCCTACGTTCTCCTCCGGCTTGAGCAGCGCGAACAGTTTCGTCTGGTCTTCCAGATTCGGACACGCCGGATAGCCGAACGAATAGCGCGAGCCGCGATACTTCTGATGAAACAG
Source organism: Terriglobales bacterium (assembly GCA_049513095.1). Classification (GTDB taxonomy): domain Bacteria; phylum Acidobacteriota; class Terriglobia; order Terriglobales; family Acidobacteriaceae; genus Acidiflorens. The sequence goes on along the minus strand of JBEKWL010000099.1, from coordinate 13,099 downwards.
ATCGCGAATGTGCGGAGAGTCCTCGGCCGCGATGCCTAACTCTTCGCGCATCTTCTTATGGTGGAATTCGGCGAGCGCCTCCGCCGTCTCCACGCTTAGGCCGTGGAGATACAGATAGCGCGTATATTCTCCGCCTTCGAACAGGCGCTGCGTTTCGACCGAAGCCTTCGGGCCGATTGTTACCAGCGACAGGCCGAGCACATCCATCTTGCCGGAGGATGGCGCGGCAAGGAAATCGGAGATACAAAGGCGGCGGCCTTCTTTCTGGCGGGGGAAGGTAAACCGCAACAATTCCCTCAGGTTTTGCTTTTCACTGAGAACTGAGAACTGAGAACTGGGAACTGAATACACTACGACGTCATTGCCATCGCCTTGCGCCGGAAAATATCCGCACACAACTTTCGGCTCGAACCATCCCGCCGCGATCACATCTTCTTCCAGCTTCTTCTTGATTGGACGGTACTTCTCCTCTACCAGCCGCGCGTAATCTTCCTGCGACGCCGTCTTCAGTTGCCACTGATTCTTGAACAAGGCCGTGTCGTTGATGTAATGGAAAATCTCGCGCAGATCGTAATCCTTCACCACGCGCACGCCCCAGAATGGAGGCTCCGGAATATTTGGCGCATCGGTCACCACCGCGCTGCGTTCGGAAAACACCGGCCCGATTTCTTCATCCACCGCCGCCGCTTTCGCGTAGTCCTTCACCGTTCTGCCGTCCTGCAACCGCGCCGCGCGTTTGCCGTCCTCCGACGCCAGGTCTTCCATTACGTGCAGGCCCGCGAATGCATCTTCTCCGTAGAACACGGCATTCGAATACTCGCGCCGCAGGTCGTCTTCAACATACTTCCGGGTCAGAGCGGCGCCTCCGCAGATCACCGGAAACTCCAGCTTCTGGCGTTCCAGTTCCTGGATCACGTACTTCATCTCCAGCGTCGACTTCACCAGCAAGCCGCTCAGGCCGATGGCATCCGCCCTGTGCTCCTGTGCGGAGTGGATGATCGTGTCGCCCGCCTGCTTGATTCCCAGGTTCACCACTTTGAATCCGTTGTTCGACAGGATAATGTCGACCAGATTCTTTCCGATGTCGTGCACATCGCCCTTCACCGTGGCCAGCACGATCGTGCCCTTTTGCTGCGATCCGGTCTTCTTCTCCATCTTCGGCTCAAGATAGGCGACTGCGGCCTTCATCACTCCCGCCGAATCGAGCACCGACGGCAACTGCATCTTGCGTGCTCCGAATAGGTCGCCTACCGTCTTCATTCCGTCGAGCAGCACCGTGTTGATCAGGTCGAGCGGCTTGTACTCGACGAGCGCTTCTTCCAGCAACTCTTCCAGGCTGCGCTTCTGTTTGCCATCGCCCACCGATTTCTCGCCGTTGATGATCGCGTACTTGAGCTTGTCTTCGATGGAGAGCGTTGCCACGTGCGCCGTGGTCTGCGCCTGCGCCTTCCCTTTCATGCCGGCGAAATGCTGCATGTAAATCTGTAGCGGATCGCCATTGGACCGGTCCTGGTAAATCAGCTTGCGCGCCAGTTCCACCTCTTCCGCCGGAATCTTGTACAGCGGATAAATCTTCGTGTAATTGACGATGGCAACATCGAGGCCGTTTTCTACCGCCTCATGCAGAAACACCGAGTTAAGAACCCGCCGCGGATAAGCGTCCAGCCCGAAACTGATGTTGCTGACGCCGAGAACTGTCTTCACTTCCGGCAGTTGGTCATGGATGCGCTTCACCGCCTTCAAGGTTTCGATGCCGGCTGAACGGTATTCTTCCTGGCCCGTCGAAATCGGCAGCGTCAGCGCGTCGAAGAGCAGGTCCACCGGACGGATGCCGTACTTTTGTGTCGCCAGATCGAAGATGCGATGCGCGATCGCAACTTTCTTGTCCGCCGTAAGAGCCATGCCCTCTTCATCGATGGTGAGCGCGATCACGCCCGCTCCATAGCGCTTCGCCATCGGCAACACTTTCGAGGTGCGCTTCTCGCCGTCTTCCAGATTGATGGAATTGATGATGGCTTTGCCTGGAATGCGCTTCAGCGCTTCTTCCACTACGTCGGCTTCGGTGCTGTCGATCAGGATCGGCGCGGGCACGCGGGTCGCGATTTTTTCCAGGATGGCGGAGATGTATCCCTTCTCGTCTTCGCCCACGATGGCGCAGCACAGGTCGAGCATGTGCGAGCCTTGGTTCGCCAGCTTTTTCGCCAGCGTCAGAATGTCGTCGTACTTCTTGGCCTGCACCAGTTTGCGGAAATGATCGACGCGCGTTGTGGTGTTCATCTCTTCCGCTACGATCAGAGGCTTCGGTTCAAGATCCAGCGGTACCGATGTGTAGGCGCTTGACGCTGCGGCTACTGGCTTCACATCCCGCTTCGCCGGCTCCACGCCCGTCACTGCATCCACCACGGCTTTCAGATGGTCGGGAGTTGTGCCGCAACACCCGCCAACGATTCGTACTCCGTAATCCTGCACGAAATGTTTGTGATACTCCGCCAAATCCTTGGGCAAGAGCTTGTACACCGCATGCCCGCCTACGTTCTGCGGCAGTCCCGCATTCGGCAAAACCGAAACGAGCTTGGTGGAATTCAGCGCCAGATAGCGGACTGCCTCGTTCATCTCCGCCGGGCCGGTCGCACAGTTTAAGCCGATGATGTCGATATCGTAGGGCTCTAGCGCGGTGAGCGCCGCGCCAATTTCGGTCCCGAGCAGCATGGTTCCGGATTCCTGCAGTGTGACCTGCACCGTAACCGGCAGCCGCTTGCCCGCTTTGCGCATCGCCTCCAGCACGCCGACGGTGGCAATCTTCGCTTGCAACAAATCCTGGCAAGTCTCAATCAGCATCACATCGACGCCGCCCTCGATCAGCGCCGACGCCTGCTCTTCGTAGGACGCTGCCATCGCGTCCCAACCGATGTGGCCGAGCGAGGGCAGTTTTGTAGTCGGACCCAGCGACCCCGCCACAAACCGCGGTTTGTCCCTGGTGGAAAATTGCTGCGCCACTTCTCTCGCGAGTTGCGCTGCCTTCAAATTGATCTCGCGCACTTTGTCTCGCAGGTCGAACTCGCCGAGAACCAGCCCCGTCCCGCCAAACGTATTCGTCTCCACGACATCGCAGCCCACGCGGAGAAAGTCCGCGTGAATCTCGCGAATAATGTCGGGACGGCTCAGCACCAGAACTTCGCTGCAGTTCTCCTTGCCCCAGTAATCGTCCAGGGTAGGGTTGCGCTTCTGGATATTCGTCCCCATCGCGCCGTCATAAATGACGACTCGTTCCTTTACGGTTTGGAGAAAGTTGGGCATTAGTCGTTAGCGTTGGTCGTTAGTCGTTGGTCGTCAGTCGTTGGTCGTCAGTCGTTGGTCGTCAGTCGTTCGCAATTCGTCTCCGCTCTTAAATTGTGGAGGCGGGGCTCGCCCCGTCTCAGTTTGCAGCGGGAGACGCGGCAAGCCGCGTCTCTACGGAAAATCAAACGCCCTGGCTCCTCAAATCGGTGCCCCTTCGCAAATGCGCGAACGACCAACGACTGACGACCAACGACTGCTTTCCATACAACAACGCCGGTCCCTGCGGGACCGGCGCTTGGTGGAAAAATCTTGAAGATCGTTAAGCCCCCTTCACGCCCGCATCCAGTTCCGATTGCGCAAACACCTGATTGGCTCCCATGTGCGATGGGGCCGGCGCCAGCATCTGTTCTTTCCGGTAAATCAGATTGCTTGCGCTGAAAGTCGCCAGCTCAAATCCATGGCCATGCGTAATCGCATCGGTCGGACAAGCCTCCACACAATACCCGCAAAATATACAGCGATTGTAGTCGATGTTGTAGACGCGGGCGTAGCGCTCGGCGCCGGAGACTCTGGTTTCAGCGGTGTTTTCCGCGGCTTCTATATAGATGCAATTGGCCGGGCACGCGGCGGCGCAGAGGAAACAGGCTACACATTTTTCCAGGCCGTTTTCGTCGCGCTGCAGGACGTGCATGCCGCGATAGCGTTCCTGAAACTTTGCACCTTTCAGGGGGCCGGGACCGTCGGGATAATTTTCGACGATGGTGGGCTGAAACATCTCCTTCAGGGTGATACTCATTCCCTGGGCTACCGCTCCGATGTTTTTGATCACGGACATACGTCCGTAGTATAGCGAATGTTGAGGTGATTGGCAGCTTTCGGCTGTCAGCTGTCAGCTCTCAGCTGTCAGTTCTCGGCTCTTGGCTTTTCAAAGGATTGGCTACCAACGATGGGGGGACTTTCGAGGACGTGGAAATCTTCTTTTAATCGTTGAGACTCTACTTGAGCGCTGCGTCGCGCCAGCGCAGAGTGGTGTTTCAATTTATGGCCAGCCGTGGTTTGCGTTCTCCTCGCTTTATTTTCTTCGGTATCTTCTTCGCGGCTTTCGTTTTTCTTTTCGGCGGAGTTTTCGGCAGCGGGTTCTTGGGCAGCGCCTTCGGTCAGAAGTCTGACAGGAAAACATACTCCGCTCCTGAAGAGCGCGGCGGGGTTCGTCCGTATCTGCGGGATCGAGTGCACTGGAACTGGAACCAGCGGGGGCGGACTGTGCCTCGGGGAGAATCGGCGGCGGGACTTCGGTTTCGGGCTTACCGGCAGAAGATGGCGATGCGGGCTTCGCGGGCGGCTGCGGCTGCAAACTCAACACCTCCGCCTATGTCGTCGTCTCCCCACCCACTCATCGCAAAGAACGCGATGAGTGGGGCACCCGCTTCGTCCTCCACAGCGTGGGTGCCGCTGGGACCGGCTCCGCTCGCTTCCGATGCTACGGGAGATGGAGGGCAGGATTACAACTGGGTCTCGGGGCGGGCTACCTCGGTGCTGATCGATCCGGCGGACACTAGCGGAAACACGGTGCTAGTGGGCGGCGCCTATGGCGGGCTTTGGAAATCGACCAACGCGGGAAGTCTGAGTTCCAGTCCCGCTGCAGTTGTCTGGCAGCCCTTGATTGACGATCAGCCAACGCTGGCGGTGGGCGCGATTGCTTTGCAGCCGGGGAACAGCAACGTCATTCTGGTTGGAACCGGGGAGACTAACAATTCGGCCGACTCCTATTATGGGCTGGGGATTCTGCGATCCGCGGATGGAGGTTCGACGTGGACAACGCCGCCGATCCAGAGCGCGGCAAGTGGGCAATCGTTCCTGGGAATTGGTTTCAGCAAGATCGCTTTCAGCACGGCGAATCCTAACCTGGTGGTGGCGGCGACGGCGGGAAACAACGGCTTGTGCCATGGCGAGGAAGCAGCGCCGGCGGGAGACAACAACCCGTGCCTTGGCCCGGAAGAAGATGGGAATTCGACTGTGCGCGGGCTTTACTATTCGCTGAATGGTGGAGCGACGTGGAACCGCGTCATCCTGTCGGACGGTGCGGTTCCCGCATCGGCTACGGCGGTAATTTACAACCCGAGCCAGGGAGCGACGGGAACGTTCTACGCTTTCATTCGGCGTCACGGGCTGTACTCATCGACGGATGGGCAGAACTTCACGCCGCTGACTACGCAACCGACCGCGGGTCTGGCGTCGGGGCTGTGTCCGGCTGGTTCAAACGCAACGACTTGCCTGATTTATCGCGGCGAGTTCGCGGTGGTACCGGGGCGCAACGAGATGTATGTGTGGGTCGTCGACGTGCAGCCGGACGCCTATGGAAATCCCACACCCGCCGATGAGGGCATCTGGCAATCGTTGAACGGCGGGGCGAGCTGGACGCAGATTCCGGATAGCGGAATTACCAACTGCGGTGACAGCGTGTTTGGGCCAAACAGTGGCTGCGGCGTGGAGCAGGGTTGGTACAACCTGGAGTTGGCGGCGATCCCCAGTTCGGTACCCCCCAACCCGCCGCTTACGGATGTTTACGCGGGCGCCATCAATCTTTACAAGTGCTCGTTAGAGCCAGGTCAACAGCCGCCGAACACAACCTGCACGCAGGGCGACTGGATCAATCTGACGCACGCGTATGGATGCAGCCCGCTGGCGGCGCCGGCGCATGTGCATCCGGACCAGCACGGAATCGCGTTCATGGTGGTCAGTGGCAGTGACACGTCGCCCGGCTACTTCGCGCACGACGGGGGAATCAGCCGGACGCTCGATGGGTACTCCGGTCTGACCACCGGGAGTTGCGCCGGGAATCAGTTTGACAGCCTGAGCCAGACGCTGGGCTCGATGACGGGATTTGTTTCTCTCTCGGTGCACCCCACGAGCGCGGACATTCTGCTCGGGGGAACGCAGGCTAACGGCTCCCCTAAAACCAGCACCGCGACCAGCAGCCGTACCTGGCAGAATGCGCTCGGCGGGGATGGCGGATTCACTGCCATCAATCCTACGAACCCCAGCGAGTGGTTTGCGGCGAACCCCTACGTCACGATTCTGAAGTGCGAGTCGGGAACGGACTGCAACGACAATGGATTTCTTCAGATCGTCAGCCCCGACAGTCTGGGCGGGGATCAGGGAGCTTACGATACTCCGTACATTCTGGACCCGCAGAACAGCAGTGAAATGTTGGTGGGAACCTGCCGGGTATGGTCGATCAGCACGAGCGGAACGGCTCCTCTGCAACTGAGCAACGACTTCGAGACGCTAGGGGCGGGCGTGTGTACGGGCGATGAAATCAACCTGGTGACAGCGCTGGCGGCAGGCGGCCCGCTAAGGGTTAACGGCAATTCGGAAACGGTGTATGCGGTAACGAACGGATATGGGCCGCTGAACGGGTCTCCGGGAGGCGAAGTGTGGGTCACGACCGACGCAGGCTTCAGTTTGATGACGAATGTGACGGGGAATGTGAATCCGAACGGGTATGCGATTTCGACGGTCGCGATAGATTCGTCCGATGGAACTGGCAACACGGCGTATGTCGGGATCATGGGGTTCAGCACGCCGGGGTTCCCAACGTCGCACGTGTGGAGGACTGCGAATGCCGGCTCGAGTTGGACGGACTGGACGGGCACGGGATCGACGGAGTTGCCGGATGCTCCGGTGAACGCGTTGCTGGTGGACGCGCAGGCGGGGCAGGCTTACGCGGGAACCGACGTTGGCATTTTTGTGAGTTCGACGAGCGCTCCGAGTTGGACGGAAGTTGGTCCGCCGCCGGGGCCGGGAGTTTCGGGATTTCTGCCGAACGCTCCGGTAACGGCGCTGCAGATTTTTGATTACGCGGGCACGAAAACGCTGGTGGCATCGACGTACGGGCGCGGCATTTGGAACTACTCGTTGGCGCCAGGTTTTGCGATTGCGGTGACGGCGACTCCGAATTCGACGGCGGTGAATCAGAACGTGAGGTGGAACGGAACGCTTACGGCGCTGAACGGATACAGCGGAAGCGTGGCGCTGACATGTACGGCCGGAGCTCCTGGGACGTGCGCGATCACGCCGGCGACGCTGACGCCAACTGCGGGAGGAGTTGGGTTTACGGTGACGTTGGGCAGCGCTACGGTTGGGACGTTTAATTTTGCGATTCAGGGAACGGACGGGACGCTGACCCAAGCTACTCCGACGGAGACGCTGACGGTGGGAACGCCGGACTTTGCGATTGCGGTGACGGCGACTCCGAATTCGAAGGTGGTGAATCAGAACGTGACGTGGAACGGGACGCTTTCGGCGCTGGACGGATACAGCGGAAGCGTGGCGCTGACATGTACGGCCGGAGCTCCCGGGACGTGCGCGATCACGCCGGCGACTCTGACGCCGACTGCGGGAGGAGTTGGGTTTGCGGTGACGTTGGGCAGCGCTACGGTTGGGACGTTTGATTTTGCGATTCAGGGAACGGACGGGACGCTGACCCAAGCTACTCCGACGGAGACGCTGGCGGTGAACAAGGCGACGCCGACGATCACGTGGGCGACGCCGTCTGCGATCACCTACGGGACGCCGCTATCGCCGACGCAGTTGAATGCGACGGCGAGCGTGGCGGGGACGTTCGTCTACTCGCCGGCGTCGGGGACGGTGCTCGGAGCGGGATCGCAAACGCTGAGCGTGACTTTCACTCCGATCGACACGACCGACTACAACACGGCGACGGCGACGGTGACGCTGGTGGTGACGGCGGCTGCGGACTTTACGTGGACGGACACGGGCACCACCTCGGTCACATTGCTGGCGGGACAGAGCGCCAGCTACACGTTTGCGGCGGCGCCGGTGGGAGGCGGGACGTTTAGCTCGGGGGTGAGTTTTGCGTGCTCTAATCTGCCGGGGTTGACTAGCGGGGGGCCCGGCGCCAGTTGCGAGTTTAGTCCGGCGACGATTGCGGCGGGAGCGCCGGGGACGTCTCCGGTGACGGTGACGCTGACGATTACGACGACGGGGCCGAATTTGGGGACACAGTCGGGGGCGCGGGGGGGGGCCGTGCTGCGCACGGCCCGGACGGCCGGGGGCGGCCGTCCCTACGCACTCTTCTTGTGGGTGGTGCTGGTGGGGATTGTGGGGATCGGGCGAAAGAGACGCGACAAGCCACGTCTCTACGGAGGGATCACAGCGATTTGCCTGGGGCTTGGATTGATGGCGCTGATTTCTTGCGGCGGGGTCGCGGGCAGTGGTAGCAGCACAGCACCGGTGACGGTGAATCCGCAAACGGGGACTGTGTTGTTTGCGGATGAGCCGGGTAACTCGTGGCCGGCGGGAGGTAATCAGCAGCAATTCACGGCCAACCAGGGCGTAACCTGGGCGGTCACGGGCGGCAATGCGAATGGAACGATAGGCGGAACGGGGATGTATACACCTCCGGCGGTGGTGCCGAACCCGGCGACGGTGACGGTGACGGCTACGCCGGCGACAGGGGCAGCTCCGGGATCGGCTTTTGTGACTGTGGCGGCACCGACGGCAGTGGGCACGTCGCAGATTACGGTGACGGCGACCGCCGCGGGTGGGGCGGCGCACGGGGATCTTGTGACGCTGATCGTGCAGTAGGGCGATTTCACCGCCGAGACGCGAAGCGACGGGAATTTGTATTTGGTGATTTGTAATTGGTAATTGAGGGCGCGCTGGTGTCTGTACCCTCGTCTCGAAAAGCGTGAGACGATGGGCACCCGCGCCTTTTTCTGCGTCACATTCCATTGTTCTTGCGTCACGGTGAGGTGGGCGTCTTGTGAGATAGGATCATCTTCGGTGGGCGGCCGTGCTTTGCACGGCATGGAGGGGCGAGACGCCCGTCCCTCCACTAGACACACAAACTCATGACTTACGACATTGCGGTGATTGGCGGGGGGATTGTTGGGCTTTCGTTTGCCATGCAGGTGGGCGAGCGGTTTCCGCGGTTGCGCGTGGTGGTTCTGGAGAAAGAAGCGGGAGTGGCTCGGCACCAGACGGGACACAATAGCGGGGTGATCCACAGCGGGGTCTATTACAAGGCGGGATCGCTGAAGGCGCGATTGTGTGTGGCGGGGGCACGCGAGATGGTGGAGTTCTGCTCGCGACATGGGATTGCGCACGAAGTTTGCGGGAAATTGATTGTGGCTACAAACCCGGAGGAGATAGCGCGGCTGGATGTGCTACTTGCGCAGGGCGTGGCGAATGGGTTGGAGGGTTTGCGGCTGCTGGAGCGCGCGGCGATGCTCGAGATCGAACCGCATGTTGGCGGAGTTCGAGCGCTGCTGGTGCCGTCGACCGGGATCACGGATTATGCGGCGGTGACGGCGAAGTATGCGGAGATCGCGGCGGGACATGGGGCGGAGGTGACGACGGGCGCTGAGGTTGTGGGATTTGATATTTCGGGGAATGGAGTGGTGGTCCGGACGCGAGCGGGAGATTTTTCGGCGCGGTATGTGGTGAATTGCGCGGGGCTTTATAGCGACCGGGTGGCGCGCATGGCAGGGGACGATCCGGGGATGATTCTGGTTCCGTTTCGCGGGGAGTATTACGATCTGGCGGCGGCGCGCGGGGAGTTGGTGCGGGGCCTGATTTATCCGGTGCCGGATCCGCGGTATCCGTTCCTTGGAGTGCACTTCACGCGGCGGATTCAGGGGAATGTGGATGCGGGGCCGAATGCGGTGCTGGCGTTCCGGCGCGAGGGATACCGGTGGCGTGATTTCGATTTGGGCGAGACGATGGAAGTGTTCATGGATGCGGGATTTCGGGCGATGGCGCGGCAGCACTGGAGAAATGGGCTGGGGGAGTTCCGGCGGTCGCTGAGGAAGCGGGAGTTTGTACGGTCTTGCCAGCGCCTGGTGCCGGAGGTGCGGATGGAAGATATGACGCCGGGCGGCTCAGGAGTGCGGGCGCAGGCGGTGGGCACGGATGGCGCGCTGGTAGATGATTTCCGGTTTGTGGGGCGGGAGCGGTTTTTGCATGTGCTGAATGTGCCTTCTCCGGCGGCGACGGCTTCGTTGCCGATTGGGCGGGAGATCTTGAAGATGGTGCCGGAGGAAATTGTGGGCTAGGGACTGGAATGCTGTCTCGATTTCGGCGACTGGTGTAGTCTTCCGTAGAGACGAGGCTTGCCTCGTCTCAGACGCGGCAAGCCGCGTCTCTACCTAGGAATTTTTATTGGGAGAATTCGTATGCCACAGAGTTTGAGTGAGAAAAAGAAAGTCGCGGTTTTGGGCGTAGGGAAGATTGGATCGATTCTGTTGCAATCTTTCTTGCGCGATGGATTGCTGTCGCCGGGGCAGACCTGGGCAACGGTGGCGCATCCGGAGCGGGCGCGGATGCTGAAGGAGAAGTTGAAGGTGCACGCGGGGACCAACAATTCGGAGGCGGTGAAGGACGCTGACATTATTTTTATCTGCGTGAAGCCGCAGGTGGTGGCGGACGTGGTAAAGGAGATTCGCGCGCACTTGAGTGGGAAACAGCTGGTGATTTCGGTGGCGGCGTCAGTCCCGACGGAGATGATTGAGCGGGCGCTGGAGAAAGAAGTGCCGGTGGTGCGGGCGATGCCGAATACTCCTTGCGTGCTGGGCGCGGGCATGACGGCGCTGTGCAAGGGGAAGTTCGCGACGAAACAGCATCTGGACATGGCGACGAAGTTTTTCGATGCGGTGGGGCGGACGGTGACCGTGGACGAAAAACATATGGACGCGGTCACGGGATTGTCGGCGAGCGGGCCGGCGTATATCTACATCATTCTGGAATCGCTGGCGGAGGCGGGCGTGAAGGTGGGGCTGCCGCGCGATGTGGCTACGCTGCTGGCGGCTCAAACGACTATGGGCGCGGCGCGGGTGGTGCTGGAGACCGGGGATCATCCGGCGCTGCTGAAAGATGCGGTGACAACGCCGGCGGGATGCACGATTGACGGCATCATGGAACTGGAAGAGGGCAAGCTGCGCGTGACTTTGATCAAGGCGGTGGTGAAGGCGGTGCAGCGGGCTAAGGAGCTGGCGTTTTCGTAGAGCAGCGGCGGCCTTGCGTGGCTACGGCCGTGGTGCAGATCCCAGGTCTCGAAAAGCGCGAGACCTGGGGCACCCTGCATTTCATCAAATTGCAGTCCGCGAAATTGAAAATCAGCAATGCACAGTCAGCGCCCGGAGGTTATTTCATCTCCATTTTCGCTGGCTTGGCTGCCTTGCCTTTCAGTTCGATCACGATCACATCCATCCCTTTGTCGCTGGTGTTCTCCGGCAAGTGGATCTCGGCCGCGCTATATTGCGCCTCGCCTGCCTTGACGGTAAAGGCTTGCGTTTTGCCGTCCGGATAGCTGAACTGCCCGTTGGCGTCAGTGAGGAACACCGCAACCGTGGCGGGATGGCTGTGCATGACCGACTTCTCATGCGGGCCATAGTGCACTTTCAGAATCCGCACCTGGGCGTTCTCGCTTACTACCGTGTAATGCTTGGGATCAACCTTGACCGCATCTTGCGCCGAGAGGATCGGGACGAGACAGACGCACAACACCAAACCATAAAGCGCCAGTGGCACTCGCATTTTGTTCTCCTTATGCTTAGAGGGTTTGTTGGAAAAGCACTTTACCCTACTCTGGCGCTGTCATCGATGTCAATCAGGTTTTCAGTGACCACCAGGCACGAACCGGCTTGATTCTGCCGAATCGCGCCCGGCGGAAAAACGGGTACAGCTTGAGCGAGTGAAAAGGTGGACAGCAACATTGCGGCAAACGCCACCACCACGATGACACGAATCACGATCACGAGCGGGCATGCACAACAAGAATCACGCCCAAGTAAAGAAGGGACGAGCAGCACGCCCGTCCCTCCTCTGTTTTCTTGCCTGCGGGTACCTGGAATCCAGCAACTCAGTGAATATCAAATTGCTCCTGGTGCAGCGCCGGATCCGACTTCACGATGATCGTTTTCTTGGTGAGCTCTTCCATCTCATTCAGCAGTTGCGCGTTGTTCGCCTTCAGAGCTTTCGCAACCTCCGGGTTCACTCGCAACATCACGTCGCTGTGCTCCAAATGGTTCGCGATTTTGCGCATCTCGACATAGACCTCGTTGCAAATGGTGTTCACCGCTTTCACGAAGCCCGTGGCCTGACAATAAGGACACGGCGATCCGATCGTCCGTTCCAGCGACTGCTTCACCCGTTTGCGGGTGATCGCCACCAGACCGAAATCATTGAACTGCAGCACCTTCGACGGCGCCCGATCGGCGCGCAATGCCTCTTCCAGCGCCTGCATCACTTTCTGCCGGTTGCGCCGCTCATCCATGTCGATGAAGTCGATGATGATGATGCCGCCCAGGTCGCGCAGCCGCACCTGCCGCACGATTTCCTTGATCGCATCGACGTTTGTTTTCACGATCGTGTCTTCAAGGCGGGCGGTTTTGCCGACGTACTTGCCGGTGTTCACGTCGATCGCGACCAGCGCCTCGGTCTGATTGATAACGATGTACCCACCGCTCTTCAGCCAGACTTTCGATTTCAGCGCCTTGTTGATTTCCTCGTTCAGCCCGAACTGATCGTAGAGCGGCGTCTCCTTCGTGTAGAGCTTGACGCGCTTGACCAGAGCCGGCTGGAAGCGATTCGCAAACCGCAGAATGCGCTCGTATTCCTGCTCGGTGTCGACCCAGATAACGGAAAACTCCGAGCTCACCTGATCGCGCAGCACGCGCTCCACCACATTCAGGTCGTGATAGATCAGCGCCGGAGACTTGCTGCTGTCGGAGCGCGACTTGATCTCGTTCCAAAGGTTTTTCAGAAAGCGGATATCGGCTCGCAGTTCCTCGTCCGA
>JBEKWL010000098.1:0-13679 GCA_049513095.1 Terriglobales bacterium | reverse complement strand
GCCGTTCCTTCCCCTGCGACCCCATCCTGGCTGGAACCGCAAGACCGGACAGCCATCCTTATTAATGCTGGTGGGGCCAAATGTGAGTATCAAGGCGGGGCCAAATCAGGTTGTCAAACGCACCAAGGTCATTTTGGGTTTCGCTTCAGAAGAGTGACGGCGCACTCGTAGATGTTTCAGCAGACACCGCAAGTCTGCACCCGAAAAGGCACCCGCCCCACCTTACTGCCCGGTGACACCTTTTGTCTCGAATAATCCGGCTTGCGCTGGATTCGAGCCAACGACGGTCAGCAAGACTTCTCTCTTCAGGTCGTCCCGCAGCCGGAACAAATCTTGACTCGTCGGATGGTGTTCGAGACCTTCCTCTGCAACCTCGACGAGCCTGCTGAGGAATGCCCGTTTCTTGTCAGTAGTCCAACCGCACCGATGCACCCACGCGATGCCTTGGCTGCCGAGGACGTGATATGCGTGGCTGCTGTACTGTCCTGATCGCTCAATCACACTTTCAAGTTCTTCGATGCCAGCGTTGAGATATTCCTCCGCGTGTAAATCGCTGGCGGTATCCGCTCAGCCCATCGGATGGCATCGGCGATGGCGCTCACCGTCGCCGGAACTCGCGCTCCACTGTCGAACTGTGCCAGTTTACGGGCCGCCAAAATCGAGGCGGCGATCAGCAGTACGCGCTTGCGGCTTTCGTCCATGACCGGGCACCAGACCGAACCTCGCGCAACCTCACGCAAGTTCATCGCTGGGTCACTGCATTGGTACTTGACAGCCCGATGGAAATGGCTTCCGGGATGACGTTGGGCAAGGTCGAGAAAAGAGTATAGCACGACTTTCGTCGTTCTTTCGCCTATGGGCATCGGCGCACGCCTTGGGGGACGGGATGCTGAGTCGGGTGGCGATGGGACAGCGCCGTTAGAGTGGTCACAAGGGCTATGGCGAGGTTCGGATTATCGAGACGAAGGGTGCGCTAGGTTTGTAGTCTTTTGTAGTCTTTTTTGCCGAAAATGACCCTCAAAATCTCTCAGTATTGATGGCGAAACGAAAATCAAGGTGCCGTGCAAGCTGCTGAGGAGCAAGGTGTTTTCGCATCAAAACTGGGAAAAAAGATTGCCCTTGAAAATCTTTCCCGGTAGCGCTACCAACTCAACCTTTCTGCTATCAATCACTTGCACCATCCCGTAACACAGTCGCCTGAAACGATGTGACTAAAAATGTGACTTTCCTACTGCACCAACTGATTCCTTCTCTCAATCGCGTCGCGGATCTGCTTCGTGCCTGGATGGTTGTAGAGCCGCGTGGTATCGATCTTCTCGTGACCCATCGCATCCATGACCGCCATCAGATTGCCCGTGCCCTCCATCGCATCGGTAGAGAAGCGATGACGAGCACAGTACAACACGACTGATTCAGGCAAACCGGCCAATCATTCAAACTTCGTTCAGCGCGGGCAGCAGGCGCTGCGCACTTGCATCACTTCAACCCGGACTGCGTGGCTTTGACTAGGGTCGCCCCAGTCTTGGTCGCGTAGTAAATGCTCGAAGCTTCGGTAAGACTGCTGTCGTTATCCACTATGATGCCGCTTGTGCCTCCAGCGGCGGACAGCGCGTTGCTGCTGGCATTGACGGTTGGAAAGCCAGCGGTGATGTCCAAGCTCATGACGCAGCCGGCAGTTCCGCCGCCGGTGGTGGCTGCACAATTGTTCGTGACCCCAACAAAAATGTAGTCCTTCTGGAGCCCAGCGTTGTAAAACTCCGTAACCGGCGACGAGTCCGCCGTGGCGGTGGCCAAAGCCGCCGTAGCGTTGGGGCTGGAGTTCATCACGCCACTGCCGTTGAACCCGATGCTGTAGAGGGTCGGAAGCGTCCCGGTGCCCGTTCCGGCGACGTACATGAGAGGTGTCCCCGATCCGGTGTACCAGGCGTTGTTAAAGTCCGGGCCGTAGGGCCCTGCGTAGATCGTGCTTTCCGTGCCCACGGGTACGGAGACGGTGCCCGCCATACTCGTGGGGACCTGTACGATTAGGGCGTTGGTCCCGTTGGAATTGAAGGAAGCGTAGACCATCTGATTGGTGACATCGATGGTTACTGGATTCTCGGACGTGTTGCCGTTGGCCAAGACTGCGCTATAAACAACCGACGGTGATGTGCCAGTGTCCGTCACGTAATCGATACGACCTCTACTATCCGTAAAAATGACCTTATTCGATACCGAATCGTATACCGGAGTTGACGGAACTGCATTGACGGGAACGCTCCAAACGAGCGTTGGGGTTGCACTGCCGTTGAATACGTTGCTGATCTTGTATAGGTAGCCGGAGCCATTTCCGGCCGTACTATAGGTAGTGGCATAGGCCACGTCGTTGGCATCGTTAGATTTGTAAACGACGAAAGCGGCATTCGTGGAGCTTTGGTTTGTGGTGCCGCCGTCCGGCGAAAGCAGCACTCTCTGGTCCACGGCGTTGTTGCCCCCGGCACTGCCCGGCACGACTGCTGCCGTCGCGCTGGTCCCGTTGGTCCCCGTGGTGCCAATGGTCAGGACGTGGAAGTAGGAGCTGCCGGTAGTGAGATTCTCAACGTAGGCAATTTGCTTCCCACTCTGTGAGATGGCCAGGGAAGCCGGCACCTGTCCGGTGCCTGAGGCGTAGGCGAACGTCACTGTCGGCCCGTCCGTGGTGCAGTAAGCGCTGGGAGAGGCCGGCTGGGAGCTATAGAGATTGTTCATTCCAACGATGTTGGCTTGACCGCCCGACGCGGGGTTCATGGGGATACCGATTACCACGAAGTCGTTCGTGCAGCTTGGAGTCGCAGTCACGTCAAACACAAATTTGGCGGGGAAGGTCTGGCCCCCGCCAGGATCCTCGTTCAGGGTGAATGGTTCTCCCGCATCCTGATGGTTGTAATGATTATCGTCGAATGTATAACTATTGAGACCGTTGCCCCAGATGTTGATCTCCAACCCGCTGCCGGTGAAGAGAGGCCCGTAGAGATCAATCGAGGGGTCGATTGAGGGGTGGAGAACATTATTGTATTCGAAGAACCCGCTTGGGCTGATGTCATATTGCCCGTCCGTAAACGGATACGCGCCAACTGGATGCAGCGAGTACGCACCAACGTCCAGGCCGGCAGTCACGGTGAGGGTGCCGGCGGTGGCGACGAACTCACCATTGCCAATGTCTGTTGTGTTGAGGCTGCCGTACCCCGTGTTGGGACCAATGGTGAATGTAAAGTCGAACAGCGGCTCAAAACCGGAGATCAAAGGCATCGAAGGCGTAGGGGACGCCATCAGGGGCATGCTCCAGTCTCTGCGCCTACCCTTGCCCGGCCAGCGATGATGTTCCGGCCACCAGGCTTCCCGATGGCGGAGATACCAATTCTGCACCCAGCGGGGATCTTTTTGGATTCGGGCCATCACGGAATCGTCTTGCGAATCCGGGTAGAGGACGTGATGGTGCGTCCAATCCGAAACGATTCCCAGCGGAACGTGCGGCGCGGACTGGCTCACGAGTGCCTGCGCAGTCAACGCGAACACAATACCTACAACAATACCTTTCACATTCACTCTCCCAGGCTCGTTTGTCATGGGCACGACCGGGCGCTCGCACTGCTCCAGGAAGGCCATGCAGAAAAAAAGGTGAGGATAGTCGAGGTGGACCGTTCAGACCAAGCTGTTTGTTCTGATTTCGTAACAAATGAGACTCTAGAATTGCCTTTTTAGACCGTTCCCGATAAAAACTATTTTGCCACCAGAATGGTTTCCAACACTCAATTTTCAACGAATGATAACATGCAGTCTGTTCGGATTTCGTAACAATAATTTAGTTCTTGAGACTTTGGAGTACTTGAGTTGCCCTTTTGTTGCGGAGACTCAGAAGCGCTCTGGAAAGACGCCGACCCCGACATCCCATCCTGAAAGAAGCGAAAGCGGAGTACGCGAAGCTGCAATAGCAGGAAAGGTCCTGCCTCGTCCCTTGCCGTTTTCCGATGGTTTACGCAACCAGGCGATAGCGCGTTTTGACGTTTTGACCGCCGGTGATTTCACCGGCGCACAGTCACCTCACCCAGATCTCTCCGGTAAACGGCGGATTGATCGAAGCAAAGGATGGGGAATGCGTGGCCGGTGTCATTGCAGCGCTTGAGGACCCTCTTGGCAGCGTCTTACGGTTTGGACTCTTGCAGAAGGACGACATCGGAGTCGGTGTGGCCACGGATCAGACCGAGTTGTTTGCCATCGAAAGACCGGTGAAAGGTGCTGATGCGTTCCGACTTGAAATTGGTGATCTGCTTTCCTGGCGAACCGTCGAGAGGCTGGAGCCAGAGATTGTCCGAGTCCTGGTCGCGGAAGGGATAAAGCACAGCCTTGCCGTCCCGGGTAAAGCGAATAGTTCCCGCCAGCGGACGTTGCAACTCCAGAAGTTTCGTGTTTTGCGGGGAATCGATAGGCAGCAGCGCCAGCACCTCCCTAGGATTGCCACCCGCGCCAAAGGTCCCAAAAATGGCCGTCTTGCCGTCTGCAGAAATGTCGAATCCAGAGGCGGCGGGAAGCTCGGAGAGTCTTTCCGGCTTGCCTCCGTCGATGGATACTTTGGTTAGCTTTGCGCCATTAGAATTATCGACATAAAAAGCCCATTGCCCGTCGGGAGAACACACGGAATTGTTATCAGCCTTGTCATCGCCCAGTTGCTTCAGGTTCCCTCCGCCCGCATCCATACGCCAAATGGTTTGCGTCTTCGCACCGCCGTGTCCTGCAAGAGTAAATAGGATGTAGCGGCCATTGGCGCAGGCAGAGGGCTGAAATGCCAGGCCGTCCTGTTGTGGTGAGGTAAGTGGCGTCCGGCTTCGGTTTCCAACGTTGAAAAGGTTCAAGGTGAAATCCTGAACCAGAATCATTTGCCCATCTGGTGTCCAAGAAAACTCATTAAAGGGGGTGCCGGAGGTCAGTTGCTCAGTTTGGCCGCTCTCCAAAGCCGACGCGGGCATTACGAACAGGTCGTAGTGGTTTTGTTGAAGCACGGTTGCCAGGGTGTGTCCATCAGCGTCTAGACTGAGGTCGGTATAGTCGCTTACGTCATGAGTTACGGCTCTGGCTGTCCCATGCGGATATGAGATTTCTTCGACTCGACCGCGGCTAAAGTTTGATTCTCTGTCATGCGAAAGAGCAAGCAAACCGCTGCCATCGGGCAGCCACACGGGTTGGCTGAGAAATCCCCATTTGGACTCGGAGAAAGGCCATTGT
Organism: Terriglobales bacterium; assembly: GCA_049513095.1. Taxonomy (GTDB): domain Bacteria; phylum Acidobacteriota; class Terriglobia; order Terriglobales; family Acidobacteriaceae; genus Acidiflorens. The sequence continues at coordinate 8,441 of JBEKWL010000098.1, read as the reverse complement.
TTGCCGGAGAGCGGGTCGATCGCCACCAGACCGCTAAGGGCATCTCCTCGTTGAACGGTCACGCAAACGATGGTCTTGCCGTCGGGCGACCAGGCTGGGGAATTCAGGAGTTGACTCATGTCGCCGGCGACCAGCGTCTTTCCCTCGCCGGTTTCAACGGAGTAGATCACCAGCCGGAACTTGCCGAGCTGCGGGTTGTTCTGCACAACATAGGCGAGGCTCCGGCCGTCCGGAGAGAAAGTGATGTTGGAGTCAACATCGGTGACGAGCTTCTGTGGAGTGCCACCTAAGACGGGCGCACGATAAAGATACTTCAGGGGCTGGCCGATCTCCCCGCGGACAAAGTAAAGATAGTTTCCATCGGGAGAAAATCGCACGCCGACGTAGTCCAACGGCGCGGGAGGCATGACTTGGGTGTTGCCGTTGGTGGGAACATTTCGCAGCCACAAGCTCTGCTGCCCTTTGTCATCCACCACACTCAAGATGTATTTGCCATCGGGAGAGATGGCGACCAGTCTGGCCTGGCCGGTCTGGGTAATCTTGTTAACGGAAGCGCTTTGAAATGGAACCGGGCGAGTACGAGAAAGAAAGGCATAAATGCCATAGGCGGCCGCCGCCACCAGCAGAATCGCAACCAAGCTGGTAATGCTGACTCCTAGTTTGTGCTGGCGGGCTGCGGCGACCACGGCTGAACTGCTAGAGGCATGTGGGGTCGAGGGTGCTGGCGTGATCCTGGAACTCGAAGGCCCAACGATTTGGCGAGGCGTCTGACCGGACTCGGTATCGCGCTTGAGACGTTTCAAGTCGCCGCGCAGATCGGCGGCGGATTGGTAGCGCAGGTCGCGATCCTTATCAAGCAGCTTTTCGATGATCTCCTGCAGTTTTGGCGGAAGGGCTGGATTGATCTGCGTGGGGGGAACGGGATTATGTTCCAGAATCGCGTTGAAGATCACCGCCGAGGTATTGCCGGCGAACGGGAGCTGGCCGGTGGACGCCTGGTAAATCACTGTCCCGAGGGAGAACAAATCGCTGCGGGCATCGAGTTCCTCGCCGCGTGCTTGTTCGGGAGACATGTAGGCGATTGTGCCAACCGTCGAACCGGGGCTGGTCAAATGCATGCGACCGGAACTGGCCGCTGTCTCCATCCCCATTTCCAACGCTCGCGTCAACTTGGCGAGGCCAAAGTCCAGAATCTTGACCGGACCACGCTGCGTGATGAAAATGTTTGCCGGCTTGATATCGCGGTGCACGATGCCTTTGGCATGGGCCGCATCGAGGGCGTCGGCTAGCTGAGCGCTGATCTCGAGCAGGCGATCGAGAGGCACGGGACCAGCATCCAGTTTGCGGTCGAGGCTTTGTCCCTCCAGCAGTTCCATGGAGATAAAGGAATGGCCGCCGTCATTCTCCACCGCGTATATGGTGCAAATGTTGGGGTGATTCAGGGCAGAAGCGGCGCGCGCTTCCAAGAGAAAACGATCGAGCGCGGCCTGATCACGAGCGAGTTCCGGCGGGAGGAATTTGAGGGCAACCCGGCGTCCGAGCGTGAGATCCAGCGCCTCATAGACGACGCCCATACCGCCGCTGCCAAGCTGTCCCGTGACGCGGTAGTGCGAGATGGTTTGGCCGATCATCAGGGGCAAATCTTACGTCGGTGAACCCGGCAAGTCAACGAAAGCCGTGGAGTTGGCAGCGTCTCGAAAGGGTTGTTGATTTCATGACAATGTCGGCTCCCTCAACTTATCAGCCCAGCCCTATTTTCCCAGAGGTCATTGCTCAATAAGTCGGCTTCTTTGCGAAGGGCGCGAAGGTTCCGAGGAATTGCCGGATGCACTCTAGATCCGGTTCAGAAATCCGGTTGAACATCACGCCAGTTCCGAGCCCCGCTGTGCTGTATACGACCTCGCCATCCGCACGGCACTTCGTTTCCCCGATCCAGATACCCACTTTCAGCTTCGTTCCCGGCGGCAATGGGATCGCCATTTCAACGTAACATCCGCCGACGCTGAGATCTGCAATCGTTGCCCAAAAGGAGGCTCCGCCTTGTGTATGGAGCTCCACCGAATTATGGCACTTGAACCGGGAGTGCTTCCGCTGCTCAACGACTCGTGGCTGGTGATTGTCAGGTGTAGGAGCGGGTAGTGGAAAATCCCAGAGCGGCTTTTCCGGAGAAATGTTGACCAAGCCCACATGACCTGCTTTCGGTGTGCCGGGTTCGCCTACCCACTTGACGCGAAAGTACACTCGGTTCTTGCCATAGGACAAGCCGATGATCTCGTCGAGGTTGAGCTTGGCTTGGACACCGCTCAACTCGGCCCCCAGCTGGCTAATGTTGACCGTAACCGCTTTCTCGGAGAAGACTTGGCCACTGCTGTTGGTGCCGAAGATGCGCACTGGCGTCTGCATCTCTTTGCGCGGCTCGCGGCGTCGGCCCATCCCCGTGGGTGCCTCCCCGTCGTTCAAAGAACCATTCCGGATCAGATCACCTGATTGTGCTGGGGACGATAGCCCAAAAGCAAGCCCGGTAATCCTAGTTGAGCGGAATTCTGATGTTTTTAGTGCGCCCCACAGGTTCAGCCACGCAGCAAAAGCAGCACCGCCACCTTGCCTACGGGTTGCGGGAAACATGACAGGAGTTCTGAATCGTATGCCAGACGGTGGGCTGCTCATTACCCTCGTAACATTCCCAGCGCCGAAATTGCCGGGTAGACTCGTGCAAATGGGATCGTGGCCTCTTCGGACCGACTTGGCTATGCCGAACGGCGAACAATGTGAAGTGCAACACCGGCTTCGTATGCTGAGAGAACGACTGGAAGAATTGTCGGCGGTGGGGGCCGGCGCCGGTCATGCGGGAGAATTTGTGGTCCCGTTCCGGCAAAAGCGTCGGTTTGAAACGAACTTGCGGGGCCAGTTCATATCTGCGCCTGCGAAATCAACCCGTGGATAACTCAACAAAACCCGCACGCGCAGGCCACGATTCCGACAACGTCTTGGCCAATGTCAATTGGCAACTCAGAAAGTTGGAGAAGCGCGACGGGGAGCTGTGGCTGATTGTGACTGCAACCGGGATCCTGGCGGGAGCGGGATTGCTCGCCGTTCTGTTGCCCGCCGCCTTCCTGAAGTCCGGCAGCCTGCATTTCGAGATCACCGTATCAAAAGAACTGGCCTGCGGTCTGCTCGTGCTGTTGACCCTTGCCAACACCTACATCGTTTCCCGCCGCATCGAGTTCCGGAAATTGCGACAGAGGATGATCTCGACTGCGATGCAGAATGAGCTCATTCGCCTCCAGTCTTTTACCGATCCGCTGACGGAAATCTACAATCGGCGTTCGCTCGAGGAACTGGCTAGCCGTTTCATCGGCCAGGCAAAGCGTCTAGGCAAACCGCTCACCTTCCTGCTGATTGACGTGGACCGCTTCAAACAGGTCAATACGCGATTCGGCCACCTGACCGGTGATTTTGTCCTTACCGAGATCGCCACCTTGCTCAAAGGATCGATCCGAGGCACGGACGTTGCCATTCGTTACGGAGGCGACGAATTCCTGATCGCACTGTCGAATACCGACGCAGCCGGCGCTGCCATCGTAGTGAACCGGATTCAGGCTTTCCTGAATGACTGGAATCAAACGAGCAATCTTGAGGACTTTACGGTGAGCCTCAGTATCGGCATGGCGGAATGGACCGATGGCAAGACGCTGGACGAGATGCTCGATCTCGCCGACCGGAACATGTACGAAGAAAAACTCCACCGCGCGCCATCGTCTGCACCCGGGCACGGAACAATTGCGACGGGTGCCTGGCTATCTCAAACGGGGCCCAAGTCCTAAATGGGGCAATAATATCGGTGACAAGATGGCCGATCTTGCAGAAATAACCGGCGCTATGATAAGGCTATATTAAGTTGTCAGCCCGCGAGCGGAGCCACAAAGCTCGAGTCGCTCGCGGACCGGGAAGGCAATTGCGGGGAACTATTTGTAGGTAGCGCTCGAGCGAGCCAGATAATCGCGGTGCTCGGTGAAGTCCACCATGGAATCAAATGCCGGGCCGTGGAGCGGGTTCGACTTGAAGGCTTCGCGCAGCGCCGCGTTGACCTTGTCCAGACCTTCCGCGTTCGCAGCGAGGTAAAAAATCCAGAACGTGCCGGGCGCTTCGGTGTGGATTGCTTCGGTGTCGACTTCGTATTCGTGAATCGTGCCGTCGGCGAGCAGTTTCTCCATCAGTGGCACGATCATGCTCTTGCTGAGCGTCTCCACCGCTTCGTCCGGCGCGTTCGGCTTCAATTTATAGGACGCCCCGTGGGTGTACAGATCCTTCCACGATCCGGAATGCCAGTTGTAATGTCGGCTGACGAAAATGCTATCCGAGTGTTTCGTGGCACTGGCCAGGACGGGAGAGCTGGTACTACCGGACTTGTAGAACTGGTCCAGCACGCTGAGCAGCCCGGCCATGGACATCGCCGACCACCAGTCGTCATGGGTTGAGCCGTCGGGCTGGTGGACCAAATTCACGTCGTTGCCATATCCCACGATGGTCCCGCTGGCGATGGCCTTATCCAGGATTTTCTGGTCAGCCGCGTCTGCCTTTGCCATCTCTGCCCACTGCGCGCGGGGAATATTCCAAAACGAGACGTACGAGTACATCGGCGGCTTTTCTTTACCCTCTGACATCTGCGCGCTTGCCGGCGAGACCGTCATCGCGAGCGCGCACAGCCCTGCAAAAACTCCCCACACTTTCATGTTCATGTTTTTCATCCTCCGTAATTTAGCCCAGGATCTGCAATTCTTGGTACGCCAGGGCCAAGGTAGTGTACACCAATCGTCGCGTGGGAACTCTTCGCGCTTACTGCCGGTGCTCCGTGGAATCGGGCCGTCGAAATCGGGCGGTGAACTGTCTACTCTTATGTTTCTCTCTACTCTCGCTAGTGTGTTGCATCCGCATACTTCACCGAACAGCCGTAGGGACGCGTCACCGACGTTTCCACCTGTTTCCCGGCCATAGCCTGCTGCAGCGCGAGACTGACGTAATTGGTCGCACCCGGGACGTCGTTCAGGTCGGTTGTCGGTTTGTCGTCGATCGCTCCATCGTAGATCACTACGCCCTGGGGATTGATGACGATCATCTGCGGAGATGTCTTGGCGTCGTATAGATGTCCAATCTCACCGGTCGGGTCGAGCAGCGCGGCGGTGGGCGCAGCCTGTGTCTTCGCCAGGTAGTCGTTCTCTTCGTTCGCGGTCACATAGCCTTGCTTGCCCGGCGCGGACGACAGAATCGTGAACCAAACGACGCCCTGGCTTGTCCACTGTTTTTGCAGCCGCTGCATGTTGCCGCTGTTGTACTGCTTGCGTACGAAGGGGCAACCGTTGTTGTGCCATTCGAGGACCACATACTTTCCGCGATAGTCCGATAGGTGAAAGGTCTTGCCAGTGCTCGCTGTACCTGTGAAATCCGGAGCCGTCGCGCCGATTTTCGCAGCCGAGATCAGCGGCGGAGCTGCGCATAGCACCAGCACAACGAGCATGGGGTATAGAAACATGGGGTATAGAGTTGAGCGCTTCATATCTGTCCCTCCTTATTAAGGATCTTACTGGGTGGATTCCAATACCGTCGCTGCTTTGCTTCTGGCTGCGCCAGGCTTGCTGAGAGGCACATCAATTAAGTAGGACCCCTCGGCGGAGAGCACAAGCACGCCCTTGAGGCGCGCGATCGGTTTGAGAAGCCGATCAGACTTCCGCAGTGTCAGCCGGAAGCCGGTGGCTACAGGCAGCAACTTCTGCGGCGCCGCGTTTTCAATCTGCGACTCAGCCAGTGGGAAGAAAACCGCCTGCGTGATTCGATGACCGAGGTTCGCGCTAAGCACGAAAGAGTCGTTCGCGTCGGCCAGGCTGAATCTCCAGTTTCCCGGCGCTGGATGCGGCAAGGACCGGCGCGTGGCAGTGAACAGCTCGTCATTGCGAGCATCATGGTTCCGAGCATCCCGGTTCTGGGCATCGGTCGCAGGCGGCTGCGATTTGATGGGGAGCGTGAGCGAAAGTTCTGCCTTGCCCGGGATGCACATTTCGTGGCTGCAAACCAGTAGCTTTACCTCGGCGCCGAGCCGAACTGGCTGCTGCGCCGCCAGGCTGGCCGCAGCATGCAACGGCACGATCAGCAGCACTCGGTCCTCGTAGCCATAGTCCACGATGCTACCCGTCTCCAGCCGCCGCGGCGCAGGCCACTCTATTGACCCAGCGGTAAGACCCTCAGGCAACTGCCACTCCACGCGGGGTGGCTCGCCCGAGTCGCCCGGATTGACCCAGTAGATGTGCCAGCCCTTCTCGAGTTGGAAACGCAACCCGAGATCGAGCGTATGTCCCGCTGTGATCCATTGGTTGCGGGCGATGAGCTCCAGCGTGCCGTGCGGGATGGGCGTGCCTTCCGCGTGCGCGCTTGCCGCACATAGGAGCAGCGCGGCTCCACAGGTGAGAGCGCGGTAAAACACTGAACTCGCACTACGCCCTTGCATTTTTGTTTCGATGCACAAACCGTCCCGCAAGGCGTTTCTCATGTGATGGCGTTGGCGGCGACGGACGAGGACGCTCCGCCACAGCGGGCAAGGCGCCGACCAAAAAACCTCGGCTCGTACTGATGATGTTCCGGCAGCTGTTTGTTTACTCCGAAGGCAATAACCAGTTCGGATAGGCGCCCCCTCCCCGGTAGATCGCCAGGACGATTATTCCACAGCTCGTCGCGGGAGATATTCCTTGGGGGTTTCAGTTATTTAAGCTGACTGTTGACCTACCAACCCAAGCAGCTTAAGATGCCACGCTAGAAAGAATGCTTCCGCGATTTAGCCGGGCTACGCCCATATAGCCCGGGCAGTTGTTAGCCCGAAGTTTGCAGCAATCAGGAAGACCGCTTATGACGACTCGAAGACCGGGGATTGATGCTCCCGTGGCCCCATTTGCCTCGGCCCTGTTAACACAACAGGAGGTCGGCCCGCGCGCGCGAGTCATCGCCGATCAGATCGCGCAGCTATTGCCGGGCATCGCGGTCGTGGTTTATGTCATCGAGGACCAGCAGAACCCCGCCTGGACCCCCAAAGCAATAGCGGGGGAGATCACGGTGGGTGACGTAACGGAGTTTGATTCGGGCACGCTGGGCACGGTCGCCGCCAACAAGACGTTCATGCAGTTCGAAGGCAGCGACCTGCAGCGCGAAGAGTACGGTCATCTTGACATCCGGCGCACGGTGACCAGTCTGGCGTATGTTCCCCTGGTGCTTGACGAAATTCTATTTGGCGCGATCGAACTGGTGAGCTGCGATCAGCCGTTGCCAGAAGGGCTGTTGGAGATGCTGGGCGAGATTCCAGAACTCGCCACCCAAGCCATCGCCACGGCGCTTTCGTACGAGAGCGAGCGCAATACCAGCCTGCAATCCATCAGCCGCGTCACCCAAATGTATGACCTGGAAAAGGTTTTCAACTCGACCCTGGAGATGGATGAGCTGCTGGGCACGATTGCGAAGAAGTTTCAGGAGGTGATGAACGTCCAGGGGGTCAATCTATGGATGGTGAACAACGACGCCCTGGAGTTGGTTAGCTGCGAGGGATTCGACCCGACGGTGCAGTTGGGGATGGTGCAGGGGTTGGGAGGGGGCATTGCGGGCGACATGTCCGATAGCGGCGAAGCAGTGCTGGTGGACAATGCCGATGACGAACGCCTACAAAAGCGCAACGCCGGGATCGAGGAAGGTAGGGTGTTCTCGATCGTGGCAGTGCCACTGCTGGAGCACGAGAATCTGGTGGGGGTGGTGGAGGCGGTTAACCGTCTTGACGGACTCCCTTTCGACGACGACGACCAGTTTTTGCTGACTAACATTTGCGAAACCGCTAGCAACGCGTTGCACAACGCCAGTCTGTTGCAGGCGGAACGGAAGGTCGAGATTCTGGAGGCTTTGGTAAGAGTCAGCGGCGAGATCACTTCCACCCTCGACCTGGATCGGGTTTTGGATGCCATTGTGAATGGGCCGGCTACGGTCATCGCTTATGAGCGAGCCGCCATCGCGCTGGATCAGCGCGGCCGGCTGCGACTGAAGGCAGTGTCGGGCGTGGCCAAGATCAATCCCGAGGACCCGGACACGGCGCGTCTGCAGGAGTTGCTGGAGTGGACTTCGCTGTCGAACGCGCCCATCCTAGTGACCCAGCACGGCGATGAAGTCTCGGAGGAACGCGAGGAGACGCGTGCGAAGTTCGAGGCGTATTTCGCCAAGAGCGGCATGCGGGCATTCCATGCGTTGCCTTTGGCGGATGACGACGGCCGGGTCGGCGTCCTCTCCTTCGAGAGCAGCGATCCCGATTTCCTGAGCACGGCACACCTGGAAATGATCAAGGTGCTGGCGGGACAGGCGACGGTGGCGCTGCGCAACGCTTCGCTCTACCGCGAAGTGCCGTTTATCGATGTGCTGCA
>JBEKWL010000097.1:0-13693 GCA_049513095.1 Terriglobales bacterium | reverse complement strand
TTGCCTGGCGCGTGTTCGACGCCGGAGGAAACGTCCACGCCCCACGGATGGAGAAGGTGGATCGCGTCCTGCACATTGCCCGGACGCAAGCCGCCAGCGACGATCAGCTTGCTGATGCTGTTGATGATTCCAGCCCAGGGCTGGACGCGTTCCCAGTCGAAGATGTTTCCGGTGCCGCCCGGGTTTTCCGCAGTCGAGGAATCGAGCAGCACGCCCGAGATCACGCCGGGGCGAAAGCCGTGGGTTTCGAGGAAGAGGTCGCCGTTCTGGGCGACGTGGATTTTGTGCACGCGTTTGCCCTTATAAGCTTCGTCGGGCTCTACCAGGCCAACCGCAACCGGATCCCATCCCGCAGATTGCCCTTCGGGCGCGGAGAAAACTTTCGCAGGCCAGGCGCGGAAAATCGTGGGGCGTTTCGATCCGTTCGCGAGTCCCTGGAAGAGCGTACGGCTAAATTCCACGCTCTCGTCGCCGCTCAATTGCACCGTTGTGAGACCCACGTGTCGAACGGCTTCACGCACCTGATCCGCAGTCTGGTTGACGAAAACGCCGACTTTTTCGATTTGTTGCGGAAGTTTGGCGACGATCGAACGCGCGTTTTCCAGAGTTACGTGGCGCGAGCTCCGCGGATAGAAGACGAAGCCGAGCGCGTTCGCACCCGCATCAGTGGCCGTGAGCGCGTCGTCGAGGTTCGTGATTCCGCAGATTTTGATCCAAGTCATAGAATGCAGTGGTCAGTGGCCAGTGGCCGGTGGCCGGCAAAACCGCAAACCCTGTCAGTCGCTAACCGCAAACCGCCATCCATCCATCGACCACCGTTCACTTTTCACTGGCCACTGGCCACTGACCACTGACCACTGTCTTCAGCAACTTTGCCAGCGCTTCGCCTGGGTGTTCCGCTTTCATCAACGATTCGCCGATCAGGAATGCTTCGTAGCCGGCGGATCGCAGGCGAGCTACGTCTGCGCCGGATTGAATGCCGCTTTCAGCTACGCGGACGCAGGCGGCGGGTATTTTTTCTGCGAGCCGGAATGCGGTTTCGAGATTCACTTCGAAGGTACGCAGATTACGGCTGTTGATGCCGATCAGGTCGCAACCGGCATCGAGCGCGCGTTCGAGTTCCGCTTCGTCATGCGCTTCGCACAAAACGTCGAGGCTATGAGATCGCGCGATTCCGGCCAGCGCCTCCAGTTCTTTCTGCTCGAGTGCGGCGACAATCAGCAGAATGGCGTCGGCGCGATTTGCTCTGGCTTCCACGATCTGGAATTCATCGAGAATGAAATCTTTGCGCAGGCAGGGAAGAGAACTGCTGCACGAGGCTTCGCGCAGATAGTCGAGCGAGCCCTGGAAAAATTGTTCGTCGGTCAACACCGACAGTGCGGCGGCGCCTGCCCGCTCGAGATCGCGCGCCAGTTCGGAGGGTCTGAAATCGGCGCGAATCAAGCCTTTTGTGGGCGAGGCTTTTTTCAGTTCAGCAATAACGGCGACCCCGATTCCGTCTTGCGCCATTCGGCGCAGCTGCTTCCGAAATCCGCGCGGAGTGTGTCCCGCCGCGGCGCGTTCCAGCGCGTGCAGGTCGGAGTTTCTCCGGCTTAGCGGCAGGCGCTGGCGCGTGGCGGCAACAATCGACTCAAGGGAGGCTGGCATGGCAGATGCTCAATTATACGGAAGCGGCCCGATTCGGGCGGGACTGCAAGGCGCGGATTGTTCTCATCACGCGATGCGCATCATGTGATGACCATCATTGACCCGACTTCCGGCAAGGTGCTATAAACGGTGGTTTGTGCGGCGGTGTGTAGTCTGATCTTGGGGCTATATGCCGAGGGCACAAGTTTTCCGACGCGGCCAAATCGGCACTCCGCTTTATTGTTATGCCTGGCGGTGGAAGCGTGTTCGGAGCGTGTTGGGAACTCCAGTGGCGCCGTACCCGTGGCCGATGGAATTCTGCAGCGGGCGGTCAACGCGCCGGAGCAAAACCACACGTCACGACCCCTGAAAAGGATCTTTAGGAGGAATTTTAATGCGCACTTGGAACGTTAATCTTGCGTCCGTGGGACGCTGCTTTGCGAAAAAACGCCTTGCGAGAACTTCCGCAACGCTTGCTACTCTGCTGCTTCTGACCGCCGGCTGCGCCCTGGCGCAACCCGCCGAAGAGGGAGGCGAGGCGGCCCTCAAACTGCCCGACCTTTCTTCGGTTTCCTTCCTCGGCGTGAACGGACATAACCTGCTGATGATCGGGCTGCTGTTCTGCGTCTTCGGCCTCGGCTTCGGCATGTTCATCTTTATGCGGCTGAAGAACCTCCCCGTGCACCGCTCCATGCGCGAAATCTCGGAATTGATTTACGAGACCTGCAAGACCTACCTCATCACCCAGGGCAAATTCCTCATGCTGCTGTGGGCCTTTATTGCAGTCGTCATCGTGCTCTACTTTGGCGTGCTGCGGCATTTCGAGATTCCCCGCGTTGTGATCATTCTGGTGTTCAGCCTGGTGGGAATCGCGGGCAGCTACGGCGTGGCGTGGTTTGGGATTCGGGTGAACACCTTCGCGAATTCGCGAACCGCCTTCGCTTCCCTGCCCGGCAAACCCTACCCGGTTTATCAGATCCCGCTTGAGGCCGGAATGTCGATCGGCATGATGTTGATTTCGGTCGAACTGCTGATCATGCTCTTCATCCTCCTGTTCATACCCGGCGACTATGCCGGCCCGTGCTTCATCGGATTCGCGATCGGCGAATCGCTGGGCGCGGCCGCGTTGCGTATCGCGGGCGGCATCTTCACCAAGATCGCCGATATCGGTTCCGATTTGATGAAGATCGTCTTCAAGATTAAAGAAGATGATGCCCGCAACCCCGGCGTGATTGCCGATTGCACCGGCGACAATGCCGGCGACTCGGTGGGACCGTCGGCCGATGGTTTCGAGACGTATGGCGTTACCGGCGTCGCGCTCATTACCTTCATTTTGCTGGGCGTCAAAGATCCCTCCATTCAGGTGCAGTTGCTGGTATGGATTTTCGTGATGCGCATCATGATGCTGGTGTCCAGCGCGTTGGCGTATTTCATCAATGGCGCTATCGCGAAAGCCCGCTTCGGTGACGCGGACAAAATGAACTTTGAAACGCCGCTTACTACACTGGTCTGGCTGACGTCGATTGTTTCGATCGTTGCGACCTACATTGTTTCGTATTTCATCATCCCCAACCTGGGCGGCGACCTCACACAGTGGTGGAAGCTGGCTTCGATCATCTCCTGTGGGACTTTGGCCGGAGCGCTGATTCCTGAACTAGTCAAGGTTTTCACTTCGGTGGAATCGCGCCACGTGAACGAAGTGGTGACCTCGGCCAAAGAAGGCGGCGCATCGCTCGGCATCCTCTCCGGTTTTGTCGCCGGAAACTTTTCCGGCTATTGGCTGGGACTGGCGATGGTCTCTCTGATGTCGATTGCCTACTTCTTCAGCCAGATGGGCTTGGAACTGGCGGCAGGGATGCTCGCTCCGGCGGTGTTCGCTTTCGGGCTTGTCGCCTTCGGCTTCCTCGGCATGGGCCCGGTGACCATCGCGGTCGATTCCTATGGTCCGGTGACCGACAACGCGCAGTCCGTCTATGAACTTTCGCTGATCGAACAGGTGCCCAACGTCAAGGCCGAAATCAAGAAGGACTTCAACATCGACGTGAATTTTGACCGCTCCAAAGACCTGCTGGAAGAAAACGACGGAGCGGGCAACACCTTCAAAGCGACAGCAAAACCAGTGCTGATTGGAACCGCCGTAGTGGGCGCTACGACGATGATCTTTTCCATCATCATGGCACTGACCAAGGGGCTGACCGCGAATGTGGAGAAGCTCTCCTTGCTGCACGCTCCTTTCTTTTTGGGGCTGATTACCGGCGGTGCCATGATCTATTGGTTCACCGGCGCATCCATGCAGGCCGTGACGACCGGCGCCTATCGCGCCGTGGAGTTCATTAAGGCCAATATCCATCTCGAGGGCGCGGAGAAGGCTTCTGTCGCCGACAGCAAAAAGGTAGTTGAGATCTGCACCAAGTACGCGCAAAAAGGCATGTTCAATATCTTTGTCGCGATCTTCTTCGCGACTCTGACCTTCGCCTTCATCGAACCGTTCTTCTTTATCGGCTACCTGATCTCGATTGCGATCTTCGGTCTCTACCAGGCCATCTTCATGGCCAACGCCGGCGCCGCCTGGGACAACGCCAAGAAGATCGTCGAAACCAAACTGAAGCAGAAAGGCACGCCGCTGCACGACGCCACGGTGATCGGCGATACGGTCGGCGATCCTTTCAAGGACACCTCTTCGGTGGCCATGAACCCGGTCATCAAGTTCACCACGCTCTTCGGACTGCTGGCCGTCGAACTGGCCGTCTCGCTGGCCCACGACCAGGGCACCGGGCTGACGCACATCCTGGCGCTCTGCTTCTTCGCCGTCTCCGTCTCCTTCGTCTACCGGTCGTTCTACGGCATGCGCATCGGTTCGGAGTAAGCGAATTTGCTCGTGTGGAATTTTGATTTTGGGTGGCGCAGCGGTTTACCGCTGCGATAAGGGGCTTATTTTCATTCGCGGCTTCAGCCGCTGAGGGAAACAGCCCCAACCCCTTTCCCGCCGCTAATCCGACCCCGGAGCCAACCGGCTGCCCACGCAGCTCAGGAGTTTCTCCGCTGCCTCTCCGGGATCTTGGCTGGCAAAATTCTCGTCCAAGACGAGGAGAGAGACTGCCGGATCAATTTCCTCCAGCGCCTTGCGTGTCGGTCTGCCATGTACGGTCTGCATGCGCGCGGAAATCACCACCAGTTTCGCCTTGGTTGCCTTGAGCAGGATGCGGGCGTCGTCGATGGTCGCAGTAGTCAAGGCGTTGTATCCGGCGCTGCACAGCACCTCCCGCAGGAACGTGCCCACATCCGTCGACTCGTAAACGCAAAGCATGCGGGGTCTTGCGTCCCCGGCTTTTCCCCGTGAATAGCGCGAGCCTAAATAGGCGGCCGTGATCGCTTCTTCGACCGAATCGTAGATTTCAAATTGCGAGAGCAGGTTGGTCATCGCCAGCGTTTTCAGGATCTTGGGGGGCACGCCGCTGAGTTTCAGATCTCCCCCCTTCGCTCGTGCCGCTTGCATCAGGCGCACCAACGCTCCCAGTCCACTGCTGTCGATGAACTCTACCTGGTCAAGTTGCAGCACCACGTCGCCGTACTTGATGAAAGAGTCTTCAACCTGAGCGTGCAACGTATAGACTTCATTTCCAGCCACGATCCGTCCGTGGCACTGAATCAAGAGGACATCGCCGACCGGGCGGCTCTCCAGGCGCAGCTGCATCCCGCCTCCTTATTGAAGATTGAAGTTGTGATTAAATCACGGATTCGTCCGGGGTGGTAGTAGATCAATTTGCTCAGACTGACGCACTAGCTGGGGATTGCCGGTCCCCGGTACCCGAGGACCCTACGCGAAACTGCGTCACTTTCTATTTCGCCTTCCTCTTAAGGAGTGGTTGAGCAACGGGGCTACACGCGACCATGGTGAGTTAGTTTAACCTCACCTGCCAAATGTCGTAATATCCCGCTTACGCTCATTGACCTCGGGACGGGGGTTTTGAGTGCTAACGTCTGATAATGGCAACTGTACGATAGAATCCTCACAGCCATCAGCTAAATATGCGGTCAAACCTTCTGATGGCCAGCAGAGATTGGGAGGACAATGGCACCCGTCTGTTGTGGTCAAAAGGAGATCCCAGGTGATTCGTTGTGCAGTAAATTCGCGGTCCGTCGTCCCCCTGAACGCGCTCCTCACATTTTTTCTCTGTTCCGCCATTCTTTCCGCGCAGCAAACGTCTGGTCCTCAAAAGCCGGCAGAACCGCAAGCCAGTGCCTCAAGCCCCGCCGTCGCTACCTTCAGGGCCCAAGCCGATTTGGTTTTCGTGCCTGTCGTTGTCAAGGACAGGAAAGGCAAGCCCGTCGGGGGTCTGTCGAAGGACGCATTTAGGCTGGAAGAAAACGGCAAGCCGCAGGCGATTTCACTCTTCGAGGAATTCCACTCGCCCGTCGTCGGCGCCACACCCTCCGCAATCTTCGATCAAGGCTATTCCAACCTCGCTTACAACAATGCGAGCGAGCTGCGCCTGACCATCCTCGTTCTCGATCTTCTGAACACCAGTCCGTTGCAACGGACCGACGGCAAAGACGACTTCATCAAATTCCTAAACAAGGGCGTGGTAGCCAACCAGCCGGTCTCGCTCGTCTGCATTACCAGCAAAGGCCTCAAGCTGGTTCAACCGTTCACCACGGACACAAATGCCATGATCGAGACCCTGAAGAAGCTGCCCATTGGGGCGGAGACCATCATGGCCCGGGAAAACCGGGTCTTCAGCACCATCTGGCAGCTTCGCGACATCGCTCAGGCCTTTCTCGGTGTTCCCGGACGCAAGGCCATGATCTTTGCCGCCGGCTACGTTCCCGACCTCGTAGCCGAGGGCTCGGTTTGGGAGTCGAGCCCCTACGCCGCCAGCCTTCACCGAATGTGGAAGAGCCTCACGGACTCCAACATTTCCGTCTACCCTATTCGCCTGCTGGACTGGACCAGAAACCCGGCTCGTCGCGGACCCGCGTCTGCCCTCGACCTTCGTATGCGCGAATTCTCCGACGCCACCGGCGGCAACGCCTGCCTGGAGTCCAACGATCTGATGGGCTGCCTTTCCGAAGCCATCGACGACTCCCGCTCTTACTACATGCTCGGATTCCTGGTTCAGCCTACCGATCGCAAACCGGGGTGGCGCAATCTGAAGGTAAAAGTCGCAGCCGAGCACGTGGAAGTCCGCGCCCGCGACGGCTTCTATTACGGCGTGCCCCCGTTCGCTGACACCAAATCAGTGCGCGACGAAGAGGTGAATGCCCTTGCTTCTTCGTTGGGCTACAGCGGCGTGCCGATGTTTGTGAAAGTGCTCCCGCCAGACGCCGCGCCTGCAGACGCCGGAAAAACTGTGACGGCTTTCCTCATGACCATTCCCGCGACCAGCGTCAGAATCGATCCCTCCCGCCCTAATCCCTTGGATCTCGACGTCGGCGCCATCGCTCTCACCAGGGATACGCGCGAAGCGGCAGAGTTTTTTCATCCCGTCCACGGCAATCCAAATGCCGAGCTTCTCCGGCAATGGACGCGCGAAGGCATCAAGCTGCAAGAGAAGTTGCAACTTCCTCCCGGTTCCTACGACGTCCGCTTTCTTGTCCGCGATAACAACGCCAGCCAGATCGGCACCGTCGTCTTCCCTCTGGATGTTAAGTAAGGTGAATGCACTCGGTTGGGGTCGCTATTGTCGGACAGACCTTGGCCGGGGGTTTTGAGCGCTAACGCCTGATTGCGACAGTTGGGCGTTCGCCCCACCCCGCCGTTCACGGCTTTGCCCCAACGAGATTGGTCGCCTCAGCGGCCCACGAGTTTTTGTAGCTCTTCGGGGTATCGAGCACCTTGCACCGGGATCTTTGAGGCGGCCGTGTCCAGTTCGCGGAGATCGTCAGGCGACAGTTCCACGTTGACTGTTCCGATGTTTTCTTCCAGTCGATGCAGTTTCGTGGTGCCCGGGATTGGTACAATCCAAGGTTTCTGTGCAAGCAACCAAGCTAGTGCAATCTGAGCAGGCGTCGCTTTCTTCTGTTGCGCGAACCGGCCGAGCATATCCACCAAGGCCTGATTCGCTTTGCGGTTCTCTGCTGTGAAACGAGGGACGACGTTGCGGAAATCGCTCATCTCGAACTTCGTCTCTTCGCTGATTTTGCCGGTGAGGAATCCTTTACCAAGAGGACTAAAGGGTACGAACCCGATCCCCAGTTCCTCAAGCGTCGGGATCACCTCCGCTTCAGGCTCTCTCCACCAGAGTGAATATTCACTCTGGAGCGCCGTAACGGGCTGAATTGCGTGTGCTCGGCGAATGGTCCGCACTCCCGCTTCCGAAAGTCCGAGGTACTTCACCTTGCCCTGCTGAATCAGTTCTTTCACCGCGCCTGCGACGTCTTCGATCGGAACGTTCGGATCAACACGGTGTTGGTAGAACAGGTCGATGACATCGGTCTTTAGGCGCTTCAGTGAAGCGTCCGCCACTTCCTTTATGTGTTCTGGTCGACTATCCAAGCCTGCCTGCTTCCCATTGGCATCGAATTTGAAGCCGAACTTGGTGGCGATCACCACGTTGTCCCGGAAAGGAGCGAGAGCTTCGCCCACGAGTTCTTCATTGGTGAACGGGCCGTATGCTTCGGCGGTGTCGAAGAATGTCACGCCGCGTTCGACGGCGGATCGGATCAGCGAAATCCCCTCCTGCTTACCTACCGGTTGACCGTAGCCAAAGCTCAGCCCCATACAGCCAAGTCCGAGAGCGGAGACTTCCAAGTTCCTCTTTCCGAGTTTGCGTTTTTGCATTGTTCCTCCTTCGCGGCATAGAAACAGTTTCCCACAATTCACGGGGTTGCCGTCGTAGTTGGCGATAAATCTCGGTTACACTCATCGACAGGTCAATAAGCGAAATCGCCTGGTTTCGACAACTGACCGGCTTATCGAACCAACCTTTTCGTACAATCTAGACATGAGAGACGCTGACCACCTGTTGCAAACCGGCTCAACGAACGGCTATCAGTGGCTTGTCTCAACCGATAGGCAGCGCAACGTGCTGGAATGTTGTCCAGAAGTAGTCCTAGGGAAGTATGTCGCAATTACGTCCTTCGACAGTGGGCCGCTACGGTTGACGGAAGCACAAAAGTCAGCCGGGTGGG
Source organism: Terriglobales bacterium (assembly GCA_049513095.1). Classification (GTDB taxonomy): domain Bacteria; phylum Acidobacteriota; class Terriglobia; order Terriglobales; family Acidobacteriaceae; genus Acidiflorens. Next base: position 4,936 of record JBEKWL010000097.1, on the reverse strand, counting down.
TTTCACTCAGTGAAGTTGCATACAGCCCCGAAATCCAGCACGTCGAGATGGTGCCCCAAACCTATTTTTCAGAGTTATATGTTTTTGGCGCTCCAACAAACTTGGGCGTACTTGCAGACCCCAACAGGAACATCTTTGAGTCTGAGATGCAACAGGGGCAAGTGGTTACTTTCGTTAACTTCGATTTCGGCTTTCATGACCCCGAATACGCTGACCTTGCTCGCATGTTTTGGCAGCAGCTTGGCTGGATGAAGGCGGAATCGTACTTGGCCGAGAACGATTACTTGATTTTCGTGACAGCGAACCCAGAAGTATTTGCTCGTGTGTATGAAGCTCTGCGTCAGGTATCCTGAGCAGCTCAATTCTCAGTTGGTGAAAAATCCCGATAACGCTCAAAACCACCCAATCGCGTCGATCACATTGGCGTCGGCCAAGCCGCGCGACCCCACCAGCAAAGCTTCGAGACCTACTCCTCGATTCTCGCCAATCTTGTCAAGCCCCCGTTTTGACGGTTTTCCGCGTAAGTCATTGAAGTGGCTAGGAAAGTAGGAAAAGTTGGCGGTCCGGTGGGTCGGAATTGATATAATAGACTTATAGATAAGAAAAGGGCGCGGAGTTACTTCCGCACCCTTTTTCATTTGGTGTCTTGAAGGCCTAGTCCCAGCCGGAGGTAGCTAGGTTTTACTGACGGCTGACGGCTTACGGCTGACGGCTGAAAGCTGACGGCTGAGCTGGCGGCTGCCCCCTAAGTCCTTATTCCACAAGATTTTGACTATAACCCCTTTAAACTCAGAGATTTTGAGCGTTTTAGCCCTGTAACTCTATGATTCCAATGCGGGGGGAGGGGGTAGGGGGGTACCCGTAAAGCATCAGGCTACAATTGGGCGAAAGGCGGAGGCAAGCGACGCGGGCAGGCGCCGAGCCAAAGCGTTCCCCAAAGCGGTTTGCGAAACCAGCCCTGGTTACTTTAATCCCTCGACCAGGTAAAGGTCGGCCAGCATGCGGTGGTATCCATAGACACAATTCTTGGCGTCGGGTGTCAACAGAATCGGGCCGATATTCTCGACCCCAGCGGGATCGGATGGCATAAGCTGCTTCCAGGGAGTGCGTTTCCCGGTCTGCACATCGAGGCGATCGACCCTCGCCGGCAGTTCACCCGGCTGGTAGAGGTATAAGGAGCGGTCGTCCGAGCTGAATGTGATGGGCTGCTCGCCGGGATTGAGCCCGTTAATCATGCGTGGCTCACCGCCGGCAACCGGATAGAGATACCCCTTTTGATCGGGGCCGATTCCGGCCACCCACTGCGAGTCGGGAGAGATGACAAACCTTGTGCCATTCACCCCTTCGGGGGTGAGCGGCTGGCTCTTACCGGAAGCCATCTCGTAGACGTATAGCCGTTCTCCTTTGCCGGGCTCGTTGCCCGAGAACAGGATGCGCTTGCCGTCAGGAAACCAATGCGCGAAGGCGTGGTTGATATTGTCGTTGGTCAGGTCTTTGGGCTCCCCAGCACCGGTAGTCAGCAGCTTTAATTGTCTGGGCGAATCCTGGGTCACGGTGATCACCCATTTTCCGTCGGGCGACAAAGCCCTCGCTCCACCTTCTCCCAGCAGGACAGCCGGAGAACCGTCAGTTTTTCGAATGTAGACGGCGTAGGACAAGCCGCTGGACTTGGAGTAGGCCAGCGCTCCTCCGCCGCCCTCCTCGTCAAACAAAAGCGTCTTGCCATCCGCCGAAAGGTCGGCTGGATAGGAATAATCGAGCCAGGAGAGTTCACGCTCCTTCAAATCACTGCCGCTAACACCTATCAATTCGCGCCGCCAACTGGCGCGCATCAGGAGCACCCGCCCATCCTTGGCAATATCCAACAGCATCAGGGCACCCGGCAATCGCAAGATCATGCGCTCTTTGCCACTAAGCGTCACGGCATAAAGGCTGCGATCCGTACCGGTCTTGCTGGCGGTGAACCAGATCTCGTTGCCATCCGGAGACCACGCCAATCCCTGCGCAGTAAACCATTCGCCGGAGAGAACTTTCTTGTTCCCCTTGAGATCGACTATGGCGAGGTAACCATCGTCGTCGCCTTGCACGGGATGGTCGAGAAAAGCGATCAAATCGCCCTTCGGAGAAACTCGCGGATGACCGATCCATCCCCCAGTTTCATAAAGAGGTTTGCCGATTGGGTATTCCAAGCGGTTCTTTCCGCCGAAATCACGCACCACTGCAAGGGTGCTGCCATCCGGTCCCCAATCCGCCCACTGCACCCGCTCCAGCACGTCGCGCGGAGCACCGCCGGCCAGCGGCGCTCTGGCCAGCGTACCCATGCTCACCCAAGTGCCGATCGCCTTGCTGTCTAACAGAACGGCCAACTCAGCCGCGGAGGACACCGACATGAGCTGGGTGCGGCCCAGTCCCATGGAGCGCGATTCCGGTGCTTCCGGACGGGCGGTGAACACATCCGTGGGATTGCCTTGCCAGGCCGCGCTGTAGAGAATTGTCTGCCCATCCGGAGCAAAGCGGGCAGAGCGGATGCTGCCACGGCGGAAGGTCAACTGGCGATAGAGCAGCGGCGGCGATGGCGGTTTCGAAAAGAGCAGTTTGCCTGCAAACAGGCTGGCAGCCACCGCGACAAGTAGAGCGAATGCGAAAAGCGGGAGAGACCGAGAGGTCCTGGATCGCGTTCCAGCTGTTGCTACGGCTGCGCCGGCGGTTGCCGGCTCCGCCTTGTCGACAAGCACGGAAGCGCCCGACGACCCAATCTCGCGTTGCAGCCGCTTCAGGTTGGCGCGCATCTCGGCCGCCGATTGGCAACGAAGTTCGCGATCCTTCTCGAGTGCGTTGCTGATGGTTTCTTCCAGCTTCGCCGGGAGTTGAGGATTCAGCCGGATGGGCGGAGTCGGCGCCCGGTTGAGAATGGCTTCCGTGACCACCGCCGAGGTTTCTCCACGAAACGGCGAAATTCCCGTGGCCATCTCGTAGAGCACAACGCCGAAGGAGAACAGGTCAGTCCTTCCGTCCAGTTCCTTGCCTCTTAACTGTTCGGGAGACATGTAGGCCACCGTGCCCATCGCTGTTCCGGGGCGGGTCAGGTCAAGGCTGGCTACCTCCGCCATGGTTGGCGAATCGCCGCTTTCAGGCCTGGTGGCTTGTGTGGTCTTCGCCAGCCCGAAATCCAGAATCTTGGCGTGCCCGCGCTCGGTCACAAAGATGTTCGCGGGCTTGATGTCGCGATGCACGATCCCCTTGGCGTGCGCGGCATCGAGCGCATCCGCGACCTCAATGCCGAGACTCAACAGTTGTTCCAACTCCAGGGGACGCTTGTCAATAAGGTGCTTCAGCGTCTGGCCGCTGAGGCACTCCATAGCGATGAAGAGATTCCCTTCGTGCTGGCCAATCTCGTAGATGGTACAAATGTTGGGGTGATTGAGTGCCGAGGCGGCGCGAGCCTCCCTGCGGAAACGCTCCAGCGCTTGCGGATCCTGCAAGGCCTCTTCGGGCAAGAACTTCAGAGCTACCAAGCGGCCCAGACTGGTGTCCTCAGCCTTGTAGACGACGCCCATGCCTCCGCCGCCAAGCTTTTCAACGATGCGGTAGTGCGAGATGGTCTGGCCGATCACTGTTCGCGAATCTTACGTGATTGAAAAGGGCGAGTCAATGAATGCGGAGAGGTGAAGGCGCCTCAAAGGGATCGCTAGCGAAATACCGCGAGCTTCGCTCGGCGTGGACGGGCGAGACGCCCGTCCCTCCACATTCAAAAGCAAAAGCCGCCAGTTTTCACTGACGGCTGATGGCTGAATGCTGATGGCTGATTTTAGCTTTCGTACAGCAGCACCCCTTCGGCCTTCTCGGCATCCACCGGACGGTAGTACAGCTTGTTGGATTCGAGGAAGACCTCGATGAATGCCGGCCGCGTGGTGATCGTGCCCTGAATCAGAGCTTCCGACAGCGGATCTTCGATGTACTTCTGCAGGGCGCGACGCAGCGGACGCGCTCCATAGCTGCGGTCGGTCAGGGTCTGGTTCAGAATCCACTTCTTCGCTTCGTCGGCCACGGTCACGGTGATCGAACGCTGGGCGAGATTTTGGTTCAACTGGCTGACCATGAGTTCGAGAATCTGGATCAGGTCCGCTTCGCTGAGCGCCATAAACAGGATGACTTCATCCACGCGGTTCAGGAATTCGGGATTGAAGGTGCGCTTGACCTCGCTCTTCACCAGGTCTTCTACCTTCTCGGAAACCATTTCGTCTTTCGAGGACTGGAAGCCGAGGCCCTCGCGCTTCATCAGATGCCGTGCCCCGATGTTCGACGTCATGATGATGATGGTGTTCTTGAAATCGACGGTGTTGCCCAAGCCGTCGGTTAATTGGCCGTCTTCAAAAACCTGCAGCAGGATGTTGAACACATCCGGGTGCGCCTTCTCGATTTCGTCGAGCAGAACGACAGAATATGGAGCGCGCTTGACGCGTTCCGTCAACTGGCCGCCCTCTTCGTAGCCGACGTATCCCGGAGGCGAGCCGATCAGCTTCGAAACGGAGTGCTTCTCCATGAACTCCGACATATCGAAACGTACGAGCGCCTTGTCGCTGCCGAACATGAAATGCGCCAGAGTGCGAGCGACTTCGGTCTTGCCGACGCCAGTCGGCCCCAGGAACAGGAATGAGCCGATGGGGCGATTCGGGCTCTTCAACCCGGCGCGCGAGCGGCGGATGGCGCGCGCCAGGGCGCTGATGGCTTTGTCTTGCGAGATGATGCGCTTGTGCAGCTCTTCTTCAATGCGCAGCAGCTTCTGGGTTTCTTCTTCCTTGATCGAGGTGATGGGAACGCCGGTCCAGCGCGATACCACGTCCTCGATGTCCTCCCGACCGACTACGCCGGTGGAGGATTCATCGAGGTGGTATTTTTCGCGAAGGGCGCGCAGGTTCTCGCGCTCCTTGCGTTC
>JBEKWL010000096.1:0-14095 GCA_049513095.1 Terriglobales bacterium | reverse complement strand
AAGTTCGACGGCTTCCTCAAGGTCTATGAAGAGTCCAAAGACAGCAAGGACGAAGAAGACGAGGAACTGAAGCACAAACTCCCGCCGCTCGAAGCCGGACAGAAACTGACGCTGAAGTCGCTGCTCCCGGAACAGCATTTCACCGAGCCGCCTCCGCGCTTCAACGAAGCTTCGCTGGTGAAGGAACTCGAGGAGCGCGGCATTGGCCGGCCTTCCACCTACGCCACTATTCTCAGCACCATCCAGGAGCGGATGTACGCGCAGAAAGTCGGCGGCAAGTTCGTGCCCACCGAAATCGGCCTGGTCGTCACCGATCTGCTGGTCGAGAACTTCAAGGATATTTTCGACTTCCAATACACCGCACGCCTGGAAGAAGAGCTCGACGAGATAGAAGAAGGCAAGCAGACCGGGAACGATGCGCTCACCGAGTTTTACCAGAAGTTTGCCAAGGATCTCCGATACGCCGAGAAGCACATGGAAAACATCAAGCGTATGGAGAAGCCCACCGACGAAAAGTGCGAACTCTGCGGCGCGCCGCTAGTCATCAAGTGGGGCAAGCACGGTTCGTTCTATGCCTGCAGCACCTACGACAAGGAAAACCCGGACACCTGCAAATTCACCAAAGAGAATCCCATCAATCTGCCCGACCTCGATTCGGCCGATCTGCAGGAGACGGCGCAGGAGGAATACTGCGAAAACTGCGGCCGCGTCATGGTCCTGAAGCGAGGACGCTTCGGCCAGTTCATGGCCTGCACCGGCTATCCCGATTGCAAGACGACGCGGCGCCTCGATCAGGGCAAGAAAGTGCCTGACATTCCGCTCGATGAAACCTGCCCGCTGTGCAAACGCAACCTGATCCTGCGGCACGGCCGTTACGGCGAGTTCACTTCCTGCAGTGGATATCCCGACTGCAAATATGTGAAGCAGAACTTCATCGGCGTGAAGTGCCCGCAATGCAAAGAAGGAGAGCTCGTCGAAAAACGCGCGCGCAAGGGCAACACTTTTTACGGATGCGGGAACTATCCGAAGTGCAAGTTCACTTCGGCGGCCAAGCCCATCCCCGAGAAATGCCCGGATTGTGGACATGAGTACTTGGTGGAACGACTGCGAAAAGACGGATCGGTAATCGCGTGCCCGAATAAGGAATGCGATTACGAGCGCGCCCTCGAAGGCGCCACTGCGGACGTTTCGAAAGTCTGACAAAGACAGGGTTCTCAGAACGAAGTTTTCAGAAACATAACTAATTTCAGAAAACACCTAACGAGGTGAAAATATGGCAAAGAAAGCGACCGCGCACGATGCAGAGCTGGTTCTAAAACTCTACGACCTCCGCCGCGAAGCGGAGATGCGCAAGGCAAGAAGCTGGTTTGGGGCCGAGTTCTGGCCGCAGAGCGCCGATGACTTCATAAAGGTTGCGACTGCGTTTCCCAGCCAGGAAAACGCCTGGCTTCGCCAGGTCGGGAGCTATTGGGATATGGTTGCGTCCCTCGTGCTGCACGGCGCGCTCAACCAGGAACTCTTTCTGGAGCCCGGCTGCAGCGGCGAAATGTTCTTTATTTTCGCCAAGATCCATCCCTTTCTTAAAGAACTACGCGAGAAAACCAACAATCCCGATGCCTTCGCCAACATCGAGAAAGTAGTCACCGGGTCGAAGACCGCCCGCAAGCGTCTGGAACGCGTCTCGAAGAACGTTGAGATTCGCCGCAAAGAGCTGGCCAAGTCAGCGAAGAAGGGCTGACCGCGGTCGCGCGCTCTTCTTCATTCTGTGCACATTTTCGTTGCCGCCTATCTGCTATCCTAAATGTGCTGTGCGGATGCTGTGGTGGTTTCTCATACTGGGAGTCAGTGCTGCGGTGGTCGTGTCGGTTGCGCTTACGCTCTATATGCGGGTCCGGCGGCAAATGAAGCGCTCGGCGGCCCACCGAGCGGAACTCGACGGCCTCGACCACTCGTCACCGCCTGAAGTTTGAATCCGCCGCCAAGAAAGGAACGCCATGTCTAGAGCAGCTGCGCAAGTTCTCGGCCACCAGACCCGACCCATAGTTCGGGGAAAGGATTCGGGGAAGGAATGGGCGAAGCAAGGGGCCATCGTAATCGCCGCCAGCCTCTTCGTCGCCTTGTGCGCGCGCGTGTCCGTGCCACTGCCCTACACGCCGGTTCCGTTGACGCTGCAAAACTTTGGAGTTCTAGCCGTAGGCTTGCTCCTCGGCTCGCGTCGCGGTTTCGCAGCGCTCGCGCTCTATCTGGTCGAAGGCGCGTGCGGACTGCCTGTATTCAGCCCCTCGATTGTTCTAGGCGTCGGAATTGCCCGGATACTCGGCCCGACCGGCGGATTCCTCCTGGCCTATCCGCTCGTGGCCTTCGTCGCGGGCTATATTTACGAGCATAGCTCGCGCCGTTTCGGCTGGGCCGCTGTGTCAGCCGTGGCTGCGGAACTGGTGCTCTTCGCCAGTGGGCTCGGTTGGCTTGCCGTGCTCACGCACTCCGTTTCTCTGGCTCTTAAGTTTGGCCTCTACTGGTTCGTTTTTGCGGAAGTCATCAAGGTGCTGATGGCCGCCGCCGTCGCCACTCGCTGGCACCAACGGGTTTCTTCATAAGTATGAACTGAAAAAATTCGAGTTCTGTATCAGGGCATCGCTTTAGCAATGCCGCAACTGCTCCAACTCAAACCGCTCCCTTAGGGGCTGGGCACAGCAAATCTAGATGCTTTCAGCACTAAGTTAATAGAACAGGATTACGGAATCTTATGAGTCCAGTATCTTCTCCAGTTCGCGAAATCACGGTGGCGCACAGCCCGGACTCCGACGACGCATTCATGTTTTACGGCTTGGCCACGAAAAAAGTTCGTGTGCCCGGACTGAAGTTCAGCCATACCCTTTGCGATATCGAGACGCTGAACCGTCAGGCGCAGGAAGGCGTCTACGACGTAACCGCGATTTCGTTCCACGCCTTTCCCTACATTCAGGAAAAGTACACCCTAATGTCCTGTGGCGGCAGCGTGGGCGACGGTTATGGTCCCATGCTCGTTTCCACCCGTCCCTTCACGCCGGACGAAATCAAAAGCAAGAAAATTGCGGTGCCCGGCAAGCTCACTACCGCCTACCTTGCGCTCGAACTGTTTGCGCCCGGCATTGAAGTGGAAGTCGTCCCCTTCGATCAAATCATCCCGCAGATTCTCGAAGGGAAACATGAAGCCGGCCTCATCATCCACGAAGGCCAGCTCACCTATGGCAAGTCCGGACTGCACCGCGTCGTCGATCTCGGCAAGTGGTGGCAGAAAGTCACCGGACTGCCACTGCCGCTCGGCGGAAACGCCATCCGGCGCTCCCTCGGCCCGGAAACGATGGCCAGCGTCACCCAGGCGCTGCGCGAGAGCATCCAGTACGCTATCGATCATCGCGAAGAGGCGCTCGCCTACGCCATGCAGTTTGCCCGCGATCTCGATACCCAACTCGCCGACAAATTCGTCGGCATGTACGTCAACGAGCGCACCCTCGACTATGGAGACGACGGCAGGGAAGCCGTACGCCGGCTGCTCGACATGGGGCACAAGGCTGGGATCATTCCGCAGATACCGCGCGTGGAGTGGGTGTAAGAGGCTCTTGGCTATTAGTTCTTAGCGCGCCTACGGCAATGCTAAGGGCATGAGGTCGACAATTATGCGGCTGCCCTTGTTTACCGACAAAATCCTGCTTAAAACCCTGGGTCTAATTCCGATGGTCGGAGTACTGGCTCTGCCCGGCTGGTCGCAGCACTTCTCCAGCGTTGACCGCGAGCGGGCGCAGGTGATTTTACAGAATGTCGCTTCCGACATCCGCAAGTATTACTACGATCCAAAGTTACACGGGGTGGATTGGGATGCGCAGGTCGGAAAGGCAAAAGAGAAGATTGCGAAGACAACGTCCATGGACGCGGCGATTTTGGAGATCGCCGCGGCTCTGGAGGCATTGGATGATTCGCACACCTTCTTTGTACCGCCTCATAACCCCATCCCCGAAGACTACGGTTGGCGGTTTCAGATGATAGGGGCTCGTTGCTATGTAACCCACGTGCGACCGAAGAGCGATGCCGAAATTAAAGGCCTGCAGCCGGGGGATGAGGTACTGACCATCAACGGGTTCACGCCCACGCGAGAAGGCGTGAACAAGATGAGGTACGTCCTCGATCTACTTCTACCGCAATCCAGCTTGCGGGTGGATCTGCGGGACCACTCCGGCCAGATCCGCCGAGTTGACGTGATGGCAAAGGTCCGGCAGGCCAGAACGATCACAGACCTGGACGACCTGACGGGCAGAGATACTTGGGGCTTGCGCCTGGAACACGAAGATCAACAACGTCTGATGCGACCTCAATATAAGGAACTGGGTACCAAGCTGATGATCATGAAGCTTCCAGGCTTTCTTCCCTCCGATTTGGATAGTCAGGGGATGATCGGCAAGGCACGCAAGCACAGTAGTCTCATCCTGGACTTACGGGGCAATCGGGGAGGGGCTGAACCCACCCTCCAGGACCTTCTCAGCAGCGTGTTCGAAAGTGACGTTAAGATTGCGGACCGAGTAGCGCGAGAGGGGACCACGGCCGTGATGGCAAAGAGCACCCACCATAACGCCTTTACCGGGAAACTGATCGTGCTGGTGGACAGCGAGTCTGCGTCAGCCGCCGAGCTGTTTGCGCGCGTGATCCAAATCGAGAAGCGCGGAACTGTCCTGGGCGATCGTACGTCTGGCAGCGTGATGGAAGCAAAGCATTACAGACACGAGACCGGCTCAAACTTTGTGTTCATCTATGGGACATCGGTCACGGATGCTGATCTTTTAATGGCCGACGGGAAGAGCCTTGAGCGCGCGGGGGTGACTCCCGATGAGATGATTCTTCCTTCTGCAGCAGACTTGGCAAACGACCGTGATCCCGCGATGGCCCGCGCTGCGGAGATGGCGGGAGTTACTCTGAGTCCAGTAGAAGCGGCTAAGTTGTTCCCGTATGAATGGCCGAAGAACTAGGGGCGCCGCAATCCGCCTCGTAGCCGTTATCATGAACACATGCCCGGAGAGAATGGCGCCCAGACTCTGCTCATCGATGCCGATGACACGCTCTGGGAAAACAACATCTATTTCGAAAGGGCGATCGCCAAGTTCATTTCGTTCCTCGACCATCGCGAACACTCGCCCGAGGCGGTTCGGCTGGTCCTGAACGAGGTTGAGCGGGAATCCATCGTCAAGCACGGCTACGGCCTGCACAGCTTCGCGCATTCGCTGGTTGAGACCTTTGAGAAGCTTTCCGTCGACCCGGTCACGCCCGACTTGCACGAACGCATTCGCAGCTTTGCCAACCAGATCGCCGAGCATCCGATTGAAGTTCTCCCCGGCGTGCCCGGGACCCTGCAGTATCTCGGCGAGCGCCATCACCTCATCCTGATGACCAAAGGAAACCCCACTGAGCAATCCGGAAAAGTCGAGCGCTCGGGATTGAAAGAATATTTTTCCGCCGTCGAGATCGTAGCCGAGAAAGACGAATCGACCTACCGCTCCGCCATCGCCAAATACGCCCTTCCAGCGGACACCACCTGGATGGTCGGCAACAGCCCCAAGTCTGATATCAACCCCGCCCTCGCCGCAGGCCTGCACGCCGTCTTCATACCTCACGGCAACACCTGGATTCTCGAACACGAGGAAGTTACGATCGCCCCAGCGTCACAGCAATTGCTGGTGATAGATCGTTTCGGCGACCTCAGAAAACACTTCTAGCCCGCGCGGTACCCCCAATAGACACAGGCCGGGAGCCCGGAATTTCTTCCGGTCCCGGCCTGCGCTTCTATCAACTTGGAGCCGACTCAGTTGGTTGGAGTGGAGCTGGCGTCGGCGTTGGCGGTGGTCGCCGTTGTCGTTGGCGCTGCCGCGGTGGTAGCGGGCGCGCTCGCAGTGCTGTACCGCGAAAGCCGCGGAAAGAACGGCGTCACCTCGAAGGGCATCTTGTCGCGCGCCGAAGTGATCGCGACTGGCTGCGCCTTCACGATCTCCACTTTGTCATCCCACGGGTTGAGCTTGACGCGTCCACCGAGCGGCAGCGCGGCGATCTGATCCAGCTTGTTCCAATCGAGCGCCGGAGCGGAGGTGCCCAGCTGCGCCATGCGCGTTACTATTCCGTTTTCCGTAATGTTGTTGCCAAGGTGCGCTTGCAGCAGAGCGCTCAATTGTGGAGCGCGCGCCTGCAGAGCTTTGATGAAAAGCCCGGCTGAGTCCAGCTTCTGGGCGTAGGGCGAGGCCTTCAGCATCTCGATGGCTTTCTTGTCGGCCGCCACTTCCTCCTCGGGAATGTGTTTGAACCCGAGGTTTTGGTAAGTCGCCTCGTCTGAGAACAGCATGCGGTCGTTGAATGCGTACTGGCTGCCCAGGTTATGTCCCAGAACGATGTGCGCCAGTTCGTGCGAAAGCACCATGGCCAGGCTGCCCTCATCGGGAAGCACGTCGATCAGCCCGCGGCTCACCACAATCGTGTTACCGACACTGAAAGTCTCGAGCGGTGATGTTGTCAGCACGCGTGTCCGGACTGGCCGGGGCAGTTCGATGTTATTCGTGATCTCCAGGTTGTTGACCACGGTTTGCAGAATCTTATCCACGTCGCCTTCCGGAGCCACCAGCCCGGCTTTTTCCAGCCGTTCGATCACGTTGTCTTCCGCCTGCTGTTGCCATTCGCGCTCGGCGGCCAGCGGCGTCGCGTCCTGTTCGCTCGGCGTATTGTCCTTTACGCTATCAACCCGGATGTTGGTAAGTTCGTCGTTCGCTGTGGTAGCCTTCAGGTTATATCCCCACATGCGAGTCTGCGCCTTGAACGCGATCTTGTTCTTAGCCCCCGCAGTGAAGTCGCCTTCCTCGCTGTAGATATAAGATGGCACCCAATAACCCGGGATCAAGTTCAAGCGCCAGCTGTCCATGTGAAAGTAATAATTGTTGCGCGTTGGACGCGCATAAGTGCCGTTCAGTCGCACAATGTTAAAGTTTTGATCCTCAACCCAGATACGGCCGAGAAACCGCCCGTGGCCAGCGTCTTTTTTCGGCGTCAGATCAAACACCAGGCAGCGCACGTCGCCCAGGAACTCGCGCCGCGCGTAGTGGAAATCGTAGTGCTGCCGGTCAAAGTCGTTGCGGTCGACGAAGATCATCCAGGAAAAGCCCAGCGGCTGATACTGGAACTTGAACTTCTTCGTGAACTCGCCCAGAAGATGCCTCTCCATGCCTTCGTCTTTGCCTTTGCCTTTGTTATTAAGGTAGTCGGCCCGGTCGATCGAGTCGCTCAAGTCCATGCGTCCCAGAAAATAATGATCGTCCTGCGGAATCGGCCCCAGTTGCGTATCCTGGATGAGGTTCTGCAGATAGGTCTCCACAATGGGAGTGCGCAGCGACAAAAACTTGATCAGCTCTTTTTCCCGCATGATCACGCGGTCGACCGCCTGATCCATCGTGGTCGGCGGCCCCAGATTCGTCTGCGCCGCCGTCTGTTCCGGCTGCGTCGCCGCAACCGGCTGTGGGTTCTGCGGCGCGGACGCCGACTGCTGAGCCACTGCCGTCATCGTCACCGCCAGCAGAGCCAAAATCATCCAGTTCATATTCATATTGCTCATAACTTTCCGCATAACTCTCATCTCCAGGGTGGTCAATACGCCAGTTGAAATACCACGTGCACAATTGCTGTCGAATCCATTGCCTGCCCGTTTCGCGAGGCCGGCTTGAACCGCATCTTATTGGCGGCGGCTATGGCGGCCTCGTCCAGTCCATGGCCCAGACCCCGGACCACGCGATTCACGTGTAGCTGCCCGTTCGCCGCGAACTCCACTTCGAGCAGGACTTCGCCTTCCAGCTTCAGATTTCTTGCTTCGCTGGTATAAACCGGGTTCGGCTTATACGTGATTTCGACCAACGTGGCCGGTGGGCCGCTATCCACGCGCTGAATATGCGGCGCCTGCGCGATCTCCTGCGCACCGAAGCCTGAGGTCTGCACATCAGCATTGCCGCGGCCACTTCTGCGCCCGTCTCCTCGTCCCGCGGTTGCCACCCCACTGCCAAAGTCGGCGCTTGCCACCGTTCCTTTAATCCCTTTCGCGCCGCCCGACCCGTTGCCTTGTCCCGGTCCCATCGGCATGTCGAACGAGCCCGCCGCGGATGCGATCAGCTTGCCGTTCGGCTTGCTGTTGTCGCTCGGCTTCAGCCCGTTCGGATCGCCGAACCCGCCCGTCTGCACCTTAGTAATCGGAGCATTCACGGTTGGCGCCGCCGAACTTCCCTGGAACTCCCCGGTATGAATCAGCACCGGACGCGCTCCACTCGGCGGCTTCAACATCGTCGGCGCGAAGTTATTCATCGCCACCTTGGGCGGCTCAATTTCCTGGGGCTGCGGCTTGGGCGCGCGGACCTCGTGGGGCACGATCAGCTTCGCCGTCTCGAACACTGGCGGCGGCGGCAGCAACTTCACATGCAGCGCCTTCGACTTGGGCAGGCGCTCCGGCCTCAGCGCCGGCCGCGGTATCAGCTCCGTGATGTGATAGTTCGCGGTGATGAGCAGGGTATCGGGCACGATCAGCCCGACGGCAAGCAGAAACAGAATCAGGCCCGTGAGCATCCCATAGCTGGCCGCGAAGGTCCGCCAGTTCCACTTCTTTTCAGGCAGCAGGCCGAGTTGAAAACCGCGATCGTACGTAGGCATCCCATGACTCCAAAAGGGGACCCGAAGCTGGGGAGCGCGCTCGGGGTTGGAGTCTTCACCTTATGGGAAATTGGGCAATGGGTAAACGTGTCCCTTGCGCCTGTCCTTTAGTAACCACCTTTCGATTCGTAGGTACTCACCCGCTGGCCGATTTGCCGATTAGTAAGCTGCACCCGCTCGGCGCCACGCAAAGAAGTAGAACACCGGAACGCCCGCCACCATCGCCAGACATCCGCCAACCGAACTTTTCAGATTGTCGGTGAATGTGTAGTAGAGAAGGGCCGCGGAAACCAGCACAAAAATCGCCGGAACCACCGGATATCCCCACACGCGATAAGGCCGCTCCGCGTGCGGCTCCTGCCGCCGGAAAACGAATACCGTGCTGCCTGCGATCATGTAGAACATCCACTCCGCGAAAATCGCCAGCGAAAAGAATTGCCGGAAACTGCCTCCCAGCAGCAGCAGAACGATCGCCAACCCGCACTGCACAACAATCGCTACCGACGGCGTGCGGAAGCGTGGATGAACCTCCGCAATCGCCTTGAAAAAATACCCGTCGCGCGCCGTTGCAAACGGCACGCGCGCTCCACTCATGATGGTGCCGTTCAACGTCACCAGCATCGAAACCGCGATGCCCGCCGATACCAGGCTGGCGCCCGCGTGTCCCAGCACCAGTGCCACCGCATCCGATGCAGGCCGCTCCGACCCTGCGATCGCCGCCGCCGGCAACACATACTGCACCGCCGCGTTCACTAAAATGTAGAGCGCCCCCACAGTGGCCACGCCCCAAATCAGGGAAAGCGGAATATTGCGCTGAGGATTCCGTATCTCGCCCGCGACCATGTTCAGATCGTTCCAACCGTCGTAAGCCCAAAGGGCGGCCACCAGTGCCGCGAAAAATCCCGCCACGCCACCTTTTGCCCCAGTGAACTCAGTCGCGAAATTCGCCCATGTTCCTCCGCCATAGGAAAATCCCACCGCCACAATTCCGAGGATGATCGCAACCTTCAGCAGCGTGAACAGAAACTGGAATTCTCCCGCCCGGCGCACCCCAATGTAATTCAGCCACGAAATCAGAACGGTGGCCGCGATCGCGACCAGTTGCCCGTAGGTGACGGTGAAAGGATGCGAAATCGAAGCACGCGAGAAACAGGCATGCGAGAAAAAAGAAAAGACCGGAAAAGTTTCCAGGATCCGCACCAGACCAGTAGTTACGGTCGCAATCGAAGCCGGCTTGGCGATCAGAAACCAGGTCCATGAATAGAGAAATCCCGCCAGCGGCCCGTAGGCGTCGCGGACATACACATACTCGCCGCCTGCCTGCGGTTTCATAGCGCCCAGTTCGGCATAAGTAAGCGCGCCGAAAAAAGAGAGCAGCCCCCCGACCACCCAGGCAAGATACACAAGGCGCGCCGACCCCACCGCCTGCATCATCTCGGATGGAACCAGAAAAATTCCGCTCCCGATGATCGTCCCCACCACCACCGCGCCGGCATGCGAGAGCCCCAGGTCGCGAGCCAGTTCCGGGCGGAGATGACTGTCTTTACCGCTTTTGTCCATATCTCTCCGCGTCCTCCGCGACCCTCCTCCGCGATCTCCGCGTTCAAGCCTTTGCTTCGTTACTCCACAGAGCGCTAGCCGCGTATCCCAAAGCGAACGTCACACAAGTCCCGATCGCGACCCACCAGGTGAAAGCCACCTGCGACCATCCCCACAAATACAGCTCCATCGCGAGTCCACAAATCATGCCAACCATCGCTCCACGCTGATTCGCGCGCCTGGTCAACACGCCCAGCAGAAACACCCCGAGCAGCGCTCCATAAGCCACCGACGCGATTTGCAGCCCGACTTCCACCACGCGCCCCACGCGATGCAGAGCGAGCACCGCCAGCCCGAACAGCACCAGAGCCCACCCGACCGTCGCCAGTCGCGCCATCCGCAAGCGCCCCGCTTCGCTCACCGACGAACGAAAGCGAAGATAGAAATCCACCATCGAACTCGATGACAGCGAATTCAGCGCCGCACTCAAGTTCGACATCGCCGCTGCCAGAATTGCCGCGATCAGCAGCCCCGCAATCCCATGCGGCATCCGGCTCACGATGAACGTCGGATAGATCCGGTCCGCCCGCCCAAACGCAGACGACGGAACCCGGTAGTAGGCAAACAGCATCACGCCCACAAAAAGAAACAGCCCAAACTGAAAAAACACCGCCACTCCACTCGAGAGCAGCGCCAGCACCGACTGCCGTTGATTCCGCGCCGCCAGCAATCTCTGCACGATGAGCTGGTCGGTGCCATGGCTGGCCGTCGTCAAGAACGCGCCGCCGATAATCCCCGCCCACAGCGTGTATGGTTTCGCAAAATTCAGAAAAGGCCAGTGCACCGAAATAGTGGGATCGAACACCTGGAACTTGTGCAGCCCGCCCGCAATCGCCTCGACCGCCCCCCATCCCCCCGGCACCAGATGCAGAATCGTCACCAGGCCCACCAGCGTCCCGCCCACATAAATGAAGGTCTGCACCACATCCGTCCAGATCACCGCCGCCAGCCCGCCCTCGAACGTATAGATCAAAGTCAGCAGCGTGATGATCGCAATCGAAACGACCTCGCCCGTGCCCAGCGCAATCGAGACGACAATCGACACGGCATACACGCGCACTCCCTCCGCCGCCGCCCGCGTCAGCAAAAACAGGCCCGCCGTCACCGTGCGCAGCTCAGGACCAAACCGCCGCTCGATCAACTGATAAGCTGTATACAGCTCGCCACGAAAATACTGCGGCAGCAGCACCAGGCTAATGATCACGCGCCCGATCACGTACCCCATCACCACTTGCAGAAAAGTAAAATTCGAATCGTAGGCGAGGCCGGGAATACTGATGATGGTCAGCGTGCTGGTCTCCGCCGCCACAATCGACAGCGCAATCGCCCACCACGGAATGTTGCGGTCGGCGAGAAAGTAGTCGCGCATCGTCCGCTGCCGCTTGCGAAACCGCAGCCCGAACAGCGTGATCCCCGCCAGGTACGCCGCAATAATCAGCAGGTCGATCCGATTCAATCCCAAGCGCGATCCCTTCCAGTAGAGACGCGGCTAGCCGCGTCTCCGCCACTCGCCACCAGTCCGCTGCATTGTACAAGCTTGTTCCGCGGCCCGGCCCCGCCGCCGAACGAATTACGCTGAACATGTGTTAGAACTAGCGCGATGGCCTACTATCTCGGAATCGACGGCGGCGGCACCAAAACCCGCTGCGTTCTCGCCGACGAAGCGACGGTGCTCGCTAAGGCAATGACCGGCGGCAGCAACATCGTTCGCCTCGGCGAAATGCAGGCAAGGGAAGCGCTGCACTCCGCCATCCGTCAGGCCTGCGCTACCGCGAAGATTTCTCCCGATCAGATCCGCGCCGTCTGCATCGGCGCCGCCGGCGCTGCCAGGCCCGAGATCGCCGCCAAGGTTTGCAGCATCCTCGCCGAGCTGATTCCCGAAATTGCTCTCACGAACATTGAAGTTGTCGGCGACACCGAGATCGCCCTCGAAGCCGCTTTCGGCCGAGGGCCCGGAGTGATCGCAATCGCCGGCACCGGCTCCATCGCCTACGGCCGCGACGCTGCCGGTCACAGTGCGCGTGCCGGAGGCTGGGGGTTCGCCGTCTCCGACGAAGGCTCCGGCCACTGGATCGGACGCCGCGCCATTTCCGCTATCCTGAACGCCCGCGATCAAGGCCTTGAAACCACGCTTACCAGCCTGATTCTGCAAGCCTGGAAACTCACGACCCTCGACGAACTTGTGCAGCAAGCCAACTCGACTCCGCCACCCGATTTCCCGCGCCTGTTTCCCATCGTCCTCCGCGCTGCCGATGAGGCCGACGCCATCGCCCGCCATCTCCTGGCCGAAGCTGGGGCCAAGTTGACAAACCTCGCGGCCATCGTCGTCCGCCGTCTCGCGCCCCATGCTCCAGTGGCCACGCCTGCAGTAGGCCTCCTCCCAGTGGCAATGCTTCCCGTGGCAATGACGGGCAGTGTCTTTCGTCAGTCCCCCTATGTGCGCCAGGTTTTCTACAATGCCCTGCAGACAAGCTTTCCCGGCATCGACGTGCGCCAGGATCTAGCCGATCCGGTCGAAGGCGCGCTATCGAGAGCGCGCGCAATACGAATGTAGAAACGGGGCTCGCCCCGTCTGAAGCAGGCTGACCCGTGATCAACGACAAAGAAACGTCCGAAGAGGAAATTTCCGAAGACAAAAACGCGCCCTCAACGGAATCGGCAACGCCGCCCACGCTCCTGCCCGAAGCCCAAATTGACGCAGCCCAAATCCACCGCCCCGAGTCCGCTGATCTGCTTCGCACCACCGCCGATCCCACCCTCACCGAGGACTTGGCTCTAGCCCTGCTCAAGCGCGCCGACTTGCCCCCTGAAGTTCTCGAGCAACTCGCCAAAAACGCCAAGGTCCTCAAGAGCCGCAAAGTAAAGATCGCGCTGGCCAGCCATCCGCACACACCACGCCATGTGTCGGTGCCGCTGGCGCGCCAGTTCTACATTTTCGATCTGATGAAACTCGCGCTCTCGCCCCGCGTCCCCGCCGACGTAAGAGTTGCCGTCGACGATGTCCTCATCTCGCGCCTCAAAACCGTCACCGTCGGCGAACGTCTAACCCTGGCACGCCGCGCCTCGGGCAGAGTAGCCGCTGCGCTCTTGCTGGATATAGAAAGCATGGATGGCAAAATCATGAGTCGCAAAACCATCGCCGGCAAAATGAACAACGCCGATGCTGTAGCCCGTCAGACCCGAGTCATGCAGACGGCGCTCGAAAACCCGCGACTCACCGAAGCCCTCGTCATCAACTCCGTGCTGCGCCCCGCCGCCAGCGCAGCCCTCGTGCATGCGGTCGCGCGGCATGAGAAGTGGTCCCCCCGCAGAGAAGTCCGCGCCGCCCTTCTGCGAACCGCGCATCTCTCGCCGGCCCGCGCCCTTGAATTCAGCCGCGAAATCCCAGCATCAGTGCTGCACGATGTTCTCGACAGTTCGCGTCTCCCCGCCGAAATCAAAAACCAACTCCTCCGCCAGAGCGGCAGCCAGAAAATTAGGAAATTTGACGATTCGCAGTAAGACTCGGGAAGTCTAAGAATTCTCGTAGAAGTTGTGTAGGGACAGCCGCCCTCGGCTGTCCAGCCGAGCGCAGCTCGGCAGCGCCTCATCGCAGCGCCGCATCACGGAATCCAATCGGCGATAAACACATTCGTCTCCCGCTGCGCCTTCCCGTTGCGATGCGAAATCCAAACCAGCTGCTTTCCATCCGGACTAAACATCGGGAACCCATCAAACCCGTCGTAATACGTGATCCGCTCCAGCCCCGTTCCGTCCACGTTGATCGCGTACAGCTCGAAGTTCCCCATCCCGCCCGTTG
>JBEKWL010000095.1:0-14231 GCA_049513095.1 Terriglobales bacterium | reverse complement strand
GCGGAGTGGCTGAGCCGGTAGACCAGCCAGCCCTGCGCCACGATTTGCATCCAGGTGCCGATGCTGGAGGTGCAGGCGCCAAACCACATCAGGCGGAAATCGCGATATTGAAATGCTTTAAAGACCCGGCCAATCACCGTAGCGTCTCCGGAGGCACCGCAAAAGCCTACCATGCGGCTTCACCCGTTAGACGTCACAGGAATGGATTCAGGGGTTTGCAAGGACTGGCTCTGCCTGTGACCGAAGTCACAGATATGTGATCAGAGATCACAGACAGAGGTCCGACCCAGGGCGGAAAATATAGATGGAGTTTGCAGAGCCTTTGCATTATGGGAGGCACTTATGAAAAGGACCGTTTCTCTGTTTGCCGTATTGACCGCGGCTTTTGTCATCCTGGTCACCCAACAGGCGTTCGTGCAGGAGAGAACGCCGGTTAAGGTGACAAGCTCGGAGGTTGTAACGGGGGTGGTCATTGTTCACGTCCAGAAGGACGGAAAAGCCCTTGAACTGCAGTGCAACCAGGGAATGAGCGGTTGCAAAGCTCTGCCGAGCGGCAGCTACCGGATGGTTGAACTTCCCAAGAACTACGGGATCTACGATTGCAAGAACGTCGAGATGTATCGAGGGGATCAAGACAAACCAGACGCAGCCGAGATGATTGGCAACTACTGCATGATGGAAAAGTGAGGGTGGTGGTGGAGCGTCCTGGTCGGGGGTGATTCCGGCCACAAAAGCAAAAAGGGACACCCGCACCGCGGTGTCCCCACCTACCAGCAACTCTTACTTATTCTCGTTCTGTAATCCGGCTCCAAACTCTTTTCGCTGTATCGCCGGACGCGCTACTCTTGCTGCCGCCGCTGCCGGCATTACCGCTGCCGCTCCGTAGCGCTCGAGCAGCACGGGCACCATCGCGCCTTCCGCTTCTTTCACAAACGTGAGCTTGCTCTCGCCCAGCAGATCGACGCGGACGAAATCTCCCAGCTTCACCTGTCCCGTCGCCACCAGGTTCGCCAGCGGGAACACCAGATGCCGTTCAATCGCCCGCTTCAGGTGCCGCGCCCCATACTTGGGATCGGTACCCTCCGCGAGCAGGAAGCTCTTCACCTGCGGCGTGCAGTTGAACACGAACTGGTTTGCGCCCGCCGCCATCAGCACCCGTTGCTGCACCATCCCCAGTTCGATTTCCAGGATCTGTTCCAGGTGCTCTGCGCGCAGCGTCTTGAACACGACGACTTTGTCGATGCGGTTCATGAACTCAGGCGCAAACTTGCGCCGCGCCGCGTCCACTGCCGAGCGGTTGATCTTTTCATCGAGCGAGTTATCCACCTGCACCGCTTTCGGCGCGAAGCCCAAGCCGCCATCCACCAAGCCGTTCATCTCCATGGCGCCCAGGTTCGAGGTCATGATGATGATGCAGCTCGAAAGATCCACGCGCCGGTTGTCACCCAGCGTCAGCGTCGCTTTGTCCAGGATTCCGAGCAGCAACTGCCACAGCGAGTCGGAAGCCTTCTCGATTTCGTCGAACAGCAGAATCGACAGCTTCAGTTTTTCCGTGTGCCACTGGTTGAGCGCTTCTTGCGTCAGCAGCGGATGCGTCTCGCGATGCCCCAGGTATCCCGGAGGCGAGCCGATCAGCTTGGCAATCTCGTGCGAGTGCTGGAACTCGGCGCAATCGATCTTGATGCAAGCCCGCGCGTCGCCGAACAGAGACTCGGCCACCGCTTCCACAACGCGCGTCTTGCCCGAACCAGTCGGTCCCAGGAACAGCAGATTGCCCACGGGACGGCCCGGCGCATTCAGCCCGGCCAGAAACATCTGATAGATTTCCGCGACCTTCTCGATGGCCTGATCCTGGCCCACAATCTTCCGGCGCAGGGCGCCCTCAAAGTCACGGGCGTCGTTGCTACGGCGGTTCGGATCCAGCACGGTTGCAAGGTTCGTTCTCATCTTTTCGGGCCCCTGTTTTCTTTCCGGGAACTGCATGTTTTCTCCGAAACTGCTCATTTTTGTCATTTGGGAGGGAGGCCGCATTTCCTCACCCGCTCCCTCCGTGTGCAAGCTGCTAGCCATCCGCCGAAAGCGCCCTAATTCCCCGCTTCTCATCGTTTTAGATGCGCCTAGCCCGCCTCATGTCAGGCCGGTCAGAATACCCACAGCTCCCGCAAGAGCAATAGTTTGCAGTCTGCGGGAACTTTTCCTCAGCGTCCTAACCACCCCTGCGCCCATGTCCCCTATGCACTAACCCGCTTGGCCGGACGTAACTGGCAGCCCAGGTTACCGCCAGTACACAATACAAACAGATTTCCTTCTCTGGAGAATGTCCTTGTCCCGACTCTCAACGGCCAGACTTTCGGTAGCAAGACTTTCAACGGCTAGGCTCTCGATCGCGAGGGTTGCTGCCTTCCTGCTCCGAGTAGCCCTGGCCAGCTTCGGCCTCATTTCTCCGCCCGCGTCCGCAATACAAAGTCCACACCCCGTGCAGTTGGTCCAGGCGAAAGCCGAGGCCACCAAAAAGCCCGAGCCGCCCGCGCCCGTTATCGCGCCCCCCGGCTCCGATCTTTACATCGCCCAGCGCGGGGACAGCATCACGTCCGTCGCCCGCAAACATCTGCGGCGCACCAAATACCTCACCTCAACCGAACTGGCCGAAGCCATCCGCGCAGCCAACCACAACCGCCAGGGGGTCTTCCTCAAATCCTCAGAGCAGATCGTTATCCCCGGGATTCTCGAATCCGCCATTGTAGAGAAGTCGGTCCCAATTGCAAGGGATTTCGAAGTCCGCGCCATTTACCTGACCGGGGTCATGGCGGGCAGCGATCACGGAGAGCACATCATCCGCCACTGGCGTGAAGTTGGCGGCAACGCGGTCGTCTTCGATATCAAGGATAGCGACGGCATCGTCAACATCGCCTTCGACCACCCGCTCGCCAGCGGACAGCGCCACTATATTTCCGACCTGCCCAAGTTCATTCACTTCCTGCATTCCGAAAACATGCACGCCATCGCGCGCATCGCCATCTTCCGCGATGAGCATCTGGTCACGAGCCACCCGGAGCTAGCCGTGAAGTCCCGTAGCACCGGCCAACCCTGGCGCGAAAACGGCAAACTCGTCTGGACCGACCCCTCGAACCCCAAGGTCCAGGACTACGATATCGCGCTTGCCAAATTCGTGGCCCAGGCCGGAGTCGATGAAGTGCAGTTCGATTACGTGCGCTTTCCCGCCGAAGGCGACCAGAAAGATGCCGCTTTCAGCTACCAGACCGACAATGCAACAAATCGTGTGGTGACGGGGCTCCGCCCCGTCCAGGCGGGGCGAAGCCCCGCCACCACACAATCACCGAAGCAGCGCTCGGAAGTGATCGCCGATTTCCTGCAGCGCGCCTATGCCGAGATCCACCCCGCCGGCGTCCTGCTCTCGCTCGACGTCTTCGGAGTCATGGCGTGGCAGCGTCCCGTCGATCTTGCGCACACCGGGCAGGACATCGTAGCCATGGCCAAGCACTGCGACGTGCTCTCGCCCATGATCTATCCCTCGCACTTCTTCGGCATGGACGGCATCGCGCACCCCGGCGACGCGCCCGAGCATTTCATCGGCGAGTCCATGGACCGCTTCAAGCTCATCACCAAAGACAGCGGCGTGGTCATTCGCCCCTGGCTGCAAGCCTTTGCCTGGCGGACGAAGACTTACTCGCCCAAGTATGTTGAAGTGCAGACCGAAGTAGCGAAACAAAAAGGTGGAATCGGCTTTCTTTTCTGGAACGCCAATAACGACTACTCGAAGCCCTACACCGCCATGCCGGAAATGCGCGCCGCCAAAGGCCGTTACTTCCGTGGCGACGAAGTTGGCTCCAAGCCCGAACCCGCCACAGTGGCTCCGATTGCTTCAACCGTATCGCCCGTCACCGCACCCAACACAAATGTAGACACGGGGCTTGCCCCGTCTGCCAGCGACAGCACCCACCACGCCCAAAAAATCTGGCGCCACTAGAGCACATTGCGGAAACACTCGGGTTTCGTATCTATATCGTGCGTTACCAGCTCGCCTAAAATCAGACGCCCGTTTTCACATCGGCCTTTCGCTGGAGCTGTGGTGAAATAGGAACGTGCAACTTCGCCAGGCTTTGAATGCGGCGGTCGAATTTCTGACGGCTGCGCGAGTTCCTTCCCCGCGGATGAATGCGGAACTGCTCATCATGTTCACGCTTGATTGCGACCGGGCGTATCTCTATGCGCATCCTGAGCGGGAATTGACGGCGGAGGATCTCGCTCGCTGTGACGAGGCTCTCGCTCGGCGTGCTACGGGCGTTCCGGCCCAGTACATCACCGGGCATCAGGAATTTTGGGGGCTCGATTTTATCGTGTCCCCGGCGGTGTTGATTCCTCGTCCGGAGACGGAGCATGTGGTGGAAGCGGCGCTGGAGCTGGCGAAGGCGGACGGGCGTAAACAACCGTCCCTCCACCAGTTGCGCATCGTTGATGTGGGTACCGGTTCGGGAGCGATTGCACTTGCTTTGGCGAAGGAGCTGCCATCTGCGGAAATCCACGCAACGGACATTTCTCCCGCAGCGCTGGAGGTTGCTCGCGCTAATGCGGCACGGCACGAGCTTATATCGCGAATCGAGTTTCACGGGACGGACTTGCTCAGCGGACTGCCGACGGCGTCATTCGACATCGTGGTTTCGAATCCTCCCTACGTTGGCGAGTCAGAAGAAGATTCGGTGCAGCTCGAAGTCCGCAAGTTCGAGCCGCGGAATGCGGTGTTTGCGGGGCCGACAGGCGTGGAAGTGATCGAGCGGCTAATTCCGCAGGCGCGTGAGGCGCTGCATCCGGGGGGATGGCTGGTGTTCGAGATCAGCGGGACGATTGCCGATCGAGTGCGCAGTCGGCTATTGAGTTGGGACGAGGTTGAGATCAGAAACGATCTGCAGGGGATCGCGCGGGTGGCGATGGCGAGAAAAGCAACGAGTGGCTAAGCGCGTCGAGTTGTCGAATCTCCTGTAGGGAAGAGGCTTGCCGCGTCTCCGCCGGCAGCGAGATGGGGCAAGCCCTGTCTCTACTTAGAATGTTACCCGCACCCCCAACTGGGCCGCGAACGGAATCCCCACCGTGGTGCCGGGGCCGAAGAAATCTCCCAAAGCGCCCTCGGGTATCTCGAGCTGCTTCAGGCTGGTGAGGGGCACGCAGTTCGGATTACAAATTTCGTAGACGGCACCGCTGGAATTAAATTGCGCCCCCGGAACCTGGACGATGTTTACGGCGAAATTCGCGCCGGGATTGTTGCGGTTGAAGAGGTTGAAGAATTCGATGAAGGGATCGACTCGCCAGCGCTCATTGATGTTGATAGGCCGCGTCACACGCAGGTCCGACTGGATGTAAGGCGTGCCGCGGAATTCGTCGAGGCTGGTCTTCACTGGCTGGGTCATTCCTGAGAATTGCACGGAAATGCGGTCGCTGTTGTCGGCGGTGGTGATGGTGATGGGGCGCGCGCTCTCCAGCTGCGTAACCGTGCTCAATTCGAAACCGCCGGGAATGTGAACCGTACCGGCGAGCACAAAGCGGTGGCGAACGTCCTCGCCGGACGGGCCATAGTCGCCGGGTTCGAAGGCATTTAGCGGATTACAGACGCCATTCACATAGTCGAACAGTTCGCCGAGCACACAACCCCAGGTCTGCGCCTTGGAAAGCGTGTAGTTCGCGACCACGCTGAAGCGGCGCATATTGCCCTGCGCATGCAACATCATCGAGTTGTAACTGGAGCGATTGTCAGAGTGGAAGACGCTGAGGGCGGGAGCGTTGGGATCAATGTTCTCGCCGGGCGTGTACCTGTAGGCGCGATACCCATGGTTCCCCTGCTCATGCGTGTAGTCGGCGCTGACCAGCCAGTGTTCGTTGAAGGCGTGCTGCACTCCGCCCGTAATATGGATGGCGTAAGGTGTTTTGTAGTTGGGGTCGATGAGAGATGCCGCGGCTCCGGCGGGTACACAGCCAGGGTCACTCGGAACAACGCAGGTTCCGGGGGGAGTGTTGACCCCCTGGAATGCAGTCGCCCATCCGTTCTGCGCGAGATCGTTGTAGAACAATCCGAAACCGGCGCGAATCACGGTCTTCTCGCTGTCTCCGGGCGAGTACGCTATGCCAAGGCGAGGCGCGATTTGCTTGCGGTAATCATGCGGTGCGCCGTTCACCAGACCAATGCCCAGGGCTTTCAGCGTAAGATACGCCGGATTCTCCAGTTGACTGCGCCCGGAAGCTTCGAACAGTCCAAAAGTCGTTTGATAGCGCAGGCCATAGTTAACTGTGAGGCGGTGCGAAACGCGCCACGAGTCTTCGGCGTAGAGTCCTAGGCGTTGGACGTTCTGCGAGAAGCTGCCATCGCCAGCGGGGGTGTAGGAGCAGGTTGAGCCGTCGGAGGCAGGTGTGCCGGCACACTGCGGAGCGAAGGTTCCAAACACGCCCGGGTTCTGTACGTAGTAGGTTGGGTTATTGACATACTGAGCAAGGGTCTCTGCCGTCGACGCAAATGCGCCGCTGAGCACGGGCTCGTGGATGAAGTCCACTCCAAACTTGAGCGCGTGACTTCCGGCAATGTGGCTTAAATCGTAGCGGACCTGATATTTGTCCTGATTGCGCAGGTCGGGGAAAAGAGTGATGGGAGTGGCAAACTGGTTGTCACCGAAGGTTTCGAATCCGGAAATGGTCAGCGCGGTGGAGCTGAAGGGAAACGCCAGCGCAAAGCCCAGATCGGAGTTGCGCGTCTGCGTGAGGTGCAACAGGCTGGCGCCGAGAACCAGATTGCCGAGCCAGGTCGGACTGAAAGTATAGGCATTGCTGATCACGGTGTTCCAGTAGTTATTGTGCGTGGTTAATCCGGTAGAGGGCAGCGTACCCTGCTCCACCAGCGCGTTGTGCGTAAGGTAGGAGTCTTGGGAAGTGCGCAGAAACCACTGCGACTTCGGCGACTCGGCCCAGTCAAAACGCACCGAGCCAATGTAATCGCGAAAGGGAATGGGAACCGTCGCGGGAACGGCGATGGAAGGCACGCCGCTAATCAGGCCTTCCGAAGCCAACTGCGCGAGCGCGTTAAATTGCGCGGTGCTGGCCGGGCTATAGGCGACGCTGGCATCCTCGTGGACATTCTCAAACGAAGTAAAGAACCACACTTTGTTTCTTGCGATGGGACCGCCCAGAGTGCCCACGTAGTTCTGGCGGGAGAACGGCTGCTTGGGATTGGGCGCCGGATTCTCAATCGGGAAGCGGGCGTTGAGCTGTGCCGCGCGCTCGTAGAAAGCGCCGTCGCCGTGCCACTCGTTAGTGCCGTGCTTGGTGGTGATGACGACGGAGCCGGCCGTGGTCCAGCCGGTGTCAGCGTCTTCATTCGAGGTGCGCACGGCAAATTCCTGAATGCCGTCGGGCGAAAAATTTTGCAGGAAGCCGCCAATCCAGTCGTCGGAGTTGTCGGCGCCGTCAACCGACAGCCCGTTGTTCAAGCCGGAGCTTCCGCCCGTGGAGACGGCGGTGATGCGCGCTTTGGTGGGATCGGAAGGCTCCACCGGCTCAGTTCCGGGCACGAGGTAAGCAATGTTCGCGAAGCTGCGAGCCGGGAGCGGAAGAGTTTCGAGATCGCGAGCGCCGACTACGCCCTGACGCACAGCGCTCGCCGTGTCAATCGACTGGGTCGTGATCGAAGAAGCAGTCCCCGGCACGTTCAACGTCTCGCGACCGCTTTCGAGCTTGAGCGTGACGGCGATATCGCGCACCACACTGACAGCGACATCGACATCGGCCGTGGCGTCGGCAAAACCTTTGGCGGTCACGGTGACGCGATAAGAGCCGGGCAGCAGGCCCTCAATGCGGAATTCTCCCCGGCCATTTGCCGTTGCCTCGCGGGTGACGGAAGACCCGCTAGACTGCACGACCACCCGAGCACCCGCGACTCGCGCAGCGCTTGCGTCCTGGACCTCTCCGCGAAGCGCGCCGTTTGAATTCTGAGCGCGCAGGAACGAAGGAACGGAGGCGAAGATCAGCAGGGCAAAGGCGCAGATCAGCGAACTCGATTTGCGCATTTCGGAGAGGGGGAACCTGGCGAGCCGTACCCTTCCCAAGAAACAATCCAGAATCATTTATGAGACCGTTCCAGCTGATCAAAGATAACGGGACGCGTTAGATACTACCAGCGATACACGAATCACAGGTCGCTGAGTAGGCTATCGATCGCCGCATAGCATCCTGGTCTTACCTGCCGATTCTCTTTGCAACAAACTCTACATAGATTGCGAAGTCGTTCGGCTTGCCCGGCGGGGCAATCTCAAACTTTTCCGTGACGGAATCCGCGCCAGCCTGAGCGTAGGTCATGCGGCACCTTGTGCCGCCGGGCGCTGCATCGCTCAAAAACTCGATGGACTTGCCATCGGGCGCCACCGTTACCGCGTAGCGGATGACGTGCCCCTCGCCGTCAAAGAAAATGGCCCGCAACGATTTGTCCGGGGGATCGTGGTACACGTAGATAAGATCGTCATGGCCGAAAGCAGCCCGCTCCTTTGTCGCCGGATAGTCCAGGTGGGTTTTTCGGACCAGCACCGTTCCATCCAATTCCGGCCGGAAGGTGGACATACCCTTTCCCTGTCCTGGCTTCCCTCCCCCGACCCATGTCCACTCGCCAAACAGAAATTCGAAGTCCTTCCATTCGTCGGTGGATCGCGCTTGCTGCGCTCGCAGTGACAAGAACGGGACTAGTATGAGTGCAACGAGCATTGCCCGCCGGTTCATTGCGTGCCTCCTCAAAACTGCCGTGTTGGTCCTGAGGTTTGTAACTAGCTCCAGCTATCGAGCGGCGCCCGCCGGCAGTATCTCTTCCACGTCCACCTTGGTGGGGTACTTTCCCGTATAGCAGGCGGAGCAGTAAGTGGTTTTTTCGCCGTCCGCGCAAGCCTTCTTCAGACCTTCCAGCGAGAGGTAGGCGAGTGAGTCGGCGACAATATACGTGCGTATCTCGTCGATTGACTTGTTGGCGGCGATGAGCTCTTTCTTTGACGGCGTATCCACTCCGTAGAAGCAGGGCGAGATGGTCGGCGGGCAGGAAATCCGCATGTGGACTTCCTTCGCGCCCGCGTTACGAATCATACGAACGATCTTCTTGCTGGTGGTGCCGCGCACAATGGAGTCGTCCACCAGAATCACCCGTTTGCCCTCGATCAGGCTGCGAACGGCGTTCAGCTTCAGCTTCACGCCGAAGTCGCGGACCGACTGTTGCGGCTCGATGAAAGTACGTCCGACGTAGTGGTTGCGGATGAGGCCAAGGCGAAACGGGATGCCACTTTCTGCGGCGTATCCGATGGCCGCGGTATTGCCGGAATCGGGGACGGGAACGACGATATCGGCGTCCACGGGAGCTTCGCGCGCGAGCTGGCGTCCCATGGCGTCGCGGCTTTGATCGACCGAGCGCCCAAACACCAGACTATCGGGACGCGAAAAATAAACGTGTTCAAAGATGCAGCTCGACTGCGCCGGAGCCGGGGAGTAAAAGCGCGAGCTGATGCCTTCGGGCCCAACGATGACCAACTCACCCGGCTTAACGTCGCGTTCGTAGGTGGCGCCGAGCAAATCAAAAGCGCAGGTTTCGGAGGCAAAAACGATCGTGTCCTTTTTCTCACTGGTCAGAGCCGGGATGCGACCCATGGCCAGCGGACGGAAGCCGCGCGGATCGCGGGCGGCGAAGACACGGTCGCGGCTGAGCATGACCAGCGAAAACGCGCCTTCCACGCGCCGCAGGGCGTCGGCAATGGCATCCGGCAAGGTCTGCTCGCGGGAGAGCGCAATCAGGTGAACCAGCACTTCCGTGTCGCTGTTGGTTTGGAAGATCGAGCCCTGGCCCTCCAGTTTGCCACGAATCTCCTGCGCGTTTACCAGGTTGCCATTATGAGCAATCGCGATCGTGCCCTTATTGGACTGCACCATGATGGGCTGGGCATTCAGCAGGGCGGAATCGCCCGCGGTCGAATAGCGGGTGTGGCCGATGGCGAGAACACCGCGAACAGAAGCCAGCACTTCGTGGCCGAAGATATCTGCGACCAGCCCCATGGCCTTGTGCTGGCGCAGGCGCTCGCCGTCGGAGGTGACGATTCCCGCCGATTCCTGTCCG
This sequence comes from Terriglobales bacterium, assembly GCA_049513095.1. Classification (GTDB taxonomy): domain Bacteria; phylum Acidobacteriota; class Terriglobia; order Terriglobales; family Acidobacteriaceae; genus Acidiflorens. Next base: position 4,093 of record JBEKWL010000095.1, on the reverse strand, counting down.
CGATGTTGGAGGGCGTGCAGTCCGAGATAGGCGAGCTTCTCCGCCTCGGGATGAGCGTGGATGGCGACCACGCCGCATTCATCGCGAAATTTGTCGGAAGTCAGCATTTAGCAGTTCGCCTTTAGTCCTCGTGTGGGAACGGGCGTCTCGCCCGTCCCAGCCGGGCGAAGCCCGGCACCCTTAGTCCGCAGCCGCAACGCTTGGTTCCGCCCGCAGCGCGCCTTCCAATGCGCTCTCGTAAGCCTCACGCAATTCCTGCACGCTCGCGGAAATCACGAGCTGCTCATCCACCGTGATCTCAACGCTGTCCGACCCCGTTTCGCCCAACACATCGGCGATGACGCCGTACTCTTCCGCTACCTGTTGGATTCGCGCCAAGTGGATTGGGTCGCAGCTTAGTACAACCCGGCTGGCGTCTTCCGCGAACAGCAGGAACTCAAGCGCTGCTTCCTGCCTCCGCAATCTGACGCTCAGGCCGACTCCGCCGGGCAGTGCCGACTCCACCAGCGCCACGGCCAACCCGCCATCGGCACAGTCGTGAGCCGACTCGACCAGCCCCGCCTGGATTATGGCCACCAGAGCACGTTGCAGCGTGGCTTCTTTTTCGAGATCCAGGTCCGGCGGATAGCCCCACACCGCTCCGAGAATCTCTTTTGCGTACTCGGACGACCCAAACTCCAACTGGGCATCGACGGCGTCGCCAGCTTCATTCGCGCGCAGCAGGATGATCTTTCTTCCGCTTTCTCTTCCTTCCAGCGCGAAGTGCATTTTCGTGGTTTTGTGGACGTCTTCGAGAAGACCCACCACTCCGATTACCGGAGTCGGATAAATTCCCTCGCCGAGAGTTTCGTTGTAGAAGCTGACATTGCCGCCGGTAATCGGCGTATCAAGTTCCTCGCAGGCTTTGGTGATGCCATCAATTACCTGCGAAAACTGCCACATGATGTGAGGCTTTTCGGGATTGCCGAAGTTGAGGCAGTTGGTGGCGCCAATCGGAGTCGCTCCGGCGCAAGCCACTTTGCGCGCAGCTTCGGCGACTGCGTGCATGGCGCCGAGACGTGGATCGAGATAGCACCAGCGGCCGTTGCCGTCGAGCGCCATGGCCAGTCCACGCTTGGAGCCCTTAATGCGAATGACACCAGCATCGCCCGCTCCGGGCGCCTCGACCGTATTGGTCTGCACCATGTGGTCATACTGCTGCCAGACCCAGCGTTTCGAGCAAATGTTGGGACTCGCGAGTAAACGCTTGAGCTGGGCCGAGAAGTCTCCGCTTTCGGCGAGACGGATATGCTCTGGCATTTCGCGATCAACCGGCGGTTCCCAGCGCGCGAGCGGACGTTTATACACCGGCGCATCATCGGTGAGGGCGGCATTCGGAATTTCGGCGACGACTTTGCCGTGTTCGAGCACACGCATCTTCGCGTCGGAGGTAACCCGGCCGACTTCCACCGCATCCAATCCCCACTTCTGGAAAACGCGGAAGACTTCTGCTTCGCGGCCGCGCTGCGCCACCAGCAGCATGCGCTCTTGCGACTCGCTAAGCATGATCTCGTACGGGGTCATGCCGGTTTCGCGTTGCGGGACGCGGTCGAGTTCAATTTCGATCCCGGTGCCGCCCCGCGCGCCCATCTCGCAGGTCGAGCAGGTCAGCCCGGCGGCGCCCATATCCTGAATGCCGACGATGGCGCCCGTTTGCATGGCTTCCAGGCAGGCTTCGAGCAGCAGTTTCTCGAGGAAAGGATCTCCCACTTGAACATTGGGGCGCTTCGCTTCCGAGCCTTCGCTGAACTCCTCGCTCGCCATGGTGGCGCCGTGGATGCCGTCGCGTCCGGTCTTGGAGCCGACATAAATTACGGGATTGCCTTCACCTGATGCGCGTCCGTAAAAGATCTGGTCGCGGCGAACCAGCCCGAGAGCGAACGCGTTCACCAGCGGATTGCCGGAGTAGCAGGGCTCGAACTTCACCTCCCCGCCAAGATTGGGGACGCCGAAACAGTTGCCGTAAGAAGCGACCCCGCTGACCACGCCTTCCATGACGGAATGATTCTTGTGAATCTCCGCCTGTGTAGGGACAGCCGCCCCCGGCTGTCCGGACGGTTGAGACACCCGTTGCTCCACGGAAGAATTTTCAATCGGCCCAAATCGCAGCGAATCCATCACCGCGACGGGGCGCGCCCCCATGGTGAAAATGTCGCGCAGAATTCCGCCAACGCCAGTGGCCGCTCCCTGAAATGGCTCGATAAACGACGGGTGATTGTGAGACTCGATTTTGAACGCGCAGGCCCAGCCGTCGCCAATGTCCACGATGCCGGCATTTTCCCCCGGCCCCTGCACCACCAGCTTGCTTCGAGTGGGCAAACGCTTCAGGTGGACGCGCGACGATTTATAGGAGCAGTGCTCGCTCCACATCACGCTGAAAATGCCGAGCTCGGTGCGCGTGGGCTCGCGTCCGCCGAGCAGGTGCTTGATTTTTTCGAATTCTTCCGGAGTGAGGCCGTGCTCCCGGATCATCTCCGGCGTAAGGGCAGCGATCGCAGAGGTGGTCATGAGTGGGAAGTTCTATTGTCGCATCTCAACCAACTTTTCGCATGCGGATTCGTCCAAGATTCGTTGAAAAAAAACGGTAGGGTTGTGTGGAGCGGACACTCTTGTCCGCTGCCTTTGGCGTTGCTCTTGATTTTGTCTTTGCCCTTGATCCTGAAGACTTAAGTGTCAAGATCAACCCCAGAGCCAGGATCAAAGGCGGCGGACAAGAGTGTCCGCTCCACCCGTCTATACTGTCACAGATGAAGTCCGTCATCGTCGGCACCGCCGGACATATCGATCATGGGAAGACGGCGCTGGTGAAAGCCCTGACCGGCATCGATGCCGACCGTCTTGAAGAAGAAAAACGGCGCGGCATCACGATTGACATTGGGTTTGCCCACCTCGAACTGCCCGCCCCCGATGGCAGCCGGATTCGGCTGGGGTTCGTCGATGTTCCCGGTCACGAGCGCTTTGTTCGCAACATGCTGGCCGGCGTGGGCGGCATCGACCTGCTGCTGCTGGTAATTGCCGCCGACGAAGGGATCAAGCCGCAGACGCGCGAACACTTCGATATCTGCCGCCTGCTCGCGATCCGCCGTGGCATCACCGTGCTCACAAAGTCCGATGCGGTGGATGCGGAAACGCTCGCCGTGGTGCGACTGGAAGTGGAAGATTTTGTACGCGGATCATTTCTCGATTCAGCGCAATCACCGATAGTCGCTGTGAGCTCGTTGACCGGCGCGGGTCTGGACGAGCTGAAATCCGCGCTCGCCCGGGTCGCGTCCGAAGTTGCGGCTAAAGACTCGGCGGCGTTGGCTCGCCTGCCCATTGATCGTGTTTTCACCATGAAAGGCTTCGGCACGGTCGTGACTGGCACTCTGGTTGCCGGGACGATCCGCAAAGAAGAAGAACTCGAAGTGTTTTCCGCCGGCAAGCCTGTGCAAACTCGAGTTCGCGTCCGAGGTCTGCAGGTGCATGGCTCGCCCGCCGAAGCCGCCGTCGCAGGGCAGCGCACCGCACTGAACCTCGCAGGACTCTCCACCGACGACCTGGCGCGCGGAATGACGCTCGCGGCCGCTGACACTTTTCATTCCACCTCGCGGGTCGATGCGCTCCTTTCCCTTCTTCCCTCGGCAAAGCCGCTCAAAGACGGCGCTCGTGTGCACTTTCACGCCTACACGGCGGAAACGATCGCGGAAGCGCGGCTGTATGGGATGAAACAGCTGAAGCCGGGAGAAGAAGCCTACGCGCAACTAAGATTCGCCGAACCCATGCTGCTTCTGCCTGGAGATCGCTTCATCGTGCGGCAGTTTTCGCCGGTAGTAACCATTGGCGGAGGCGTGGTGCTCGATGCGTCGCCTGCGACTCGCAAGCAGCGCGTGGAAGATACGACCGCGTTTCTCAAGATCATGCGCGATGGTTCTCTCGAACAAATGCTGTCAGCCCGCGTCGCACGGCGAGGAGCCATCGGCCTGCGCCTGAATGATGTTCCCGGAGAAATGAATATTGCAAAGGGATCTGCGATGAAACTGATTGACGCGGGCGGATTGGTGTACTGCGATCAGGT
>JBEKWL010000094.1:0-14366 GCA_049513095.1 Terriglobales bacterium | reverse complement strand
GCAGATGCGGTCGCGGCGCTCGCGGCTTTCCCACTTCAGTTTCTCCAACGGATAGCGCACGTTCTCGAGGACCGTCTGCCAGGGAAAAACGCCGTTCATCGGATGTTGGTCCACGTACACCAGGTCCGAGGGCCGGGTAAAGTCCGGGGAACGCCGCACGATTCCTTTTTGCGGGATGACGATGCCGGCCATGATGCGGCCCAGCGTACTTTTGCCGGCGCCGCTGGCGCCCATGATGGTCACGATCGAACCCTGTTCGATGCGCAACGAGAAGTCTTTGTACAACGCAACATTGATGCCGTTAACGCGGGCGGCAAAGGAAAAGTCGATGTCCTCGAGTTCAAGTGCGCTGCGAGAGGAAAGCGCCGGTCCGCTCATTGGCCCGCTCATCGCGTCGGATCCACCAGTCTGCGGGCGTCGATTCGTTCCGGGATCTCGCCAATTTGGTAAAGCAGGTCGATGAACTGCTGGAGGTTGGCGGTATCAACCTGGTTCGACAGGGTGACGTCGGCGACATTCACGCGGGCGGCGACTTCCGGCGGCAGCTTGATGTATTTGGTCAGCAGTGTGCGCGACTCGGCCGGGTGTGCAGCCATGTAGTCCACTCCCTGCTGCAGAGCTTGCACGGCGCGCGCCGCCAGTTGCGGATGGTTGCGCTCGAACTCCCGTGAGATCACCGAGGCGCCAATCGGACACGGGTTGAGCAGGTCGGCGTACACCGATCCGAAGAGCTGGCGATAGCCGCCGTGGACGAGGGCGGTAGTGGTCACCGGCTCATAGGCGAAAAGCGCGTCCACCGCGCCGGATTCAAGGCTGGAGAGCTGGGCCTGCGGCGGCAATTGCAGCATCGTGACGCTGGCTTGATCGACTCCATGCTTCTTGAAAAACGCGCTCAGCATGTGACTGGGTGCGGTTCCGGGAAACACCCCAACCTTCTTTCCCTGCAAATCCTCGACGGTGTGCAGCGGAGAAGAGTCGCGGACGATAATCTTGTCGAGCGCGTTGGCATCGTTCATGCGGCTGTGCGAGAAGATGCGCACGCGACCGGGGCTTTGGATTTCCAGGTGAATGATCGGTACCAGCGACGTTGCCGGCAGAATATCGGCTTGGCCGGCGACCATGGTGTTCACCAGATCGTTACTGCTGCCCACAGCAATCGCCTTCAGCCGCAGGTTTTCCTTATCGAAAAGCCCCTGTTCCTGGGCTATGAAAACCGGCAAGCTCGGGATGATCTGCAAGTAAGCAACGCGCACCTCCCCGGCTTCCTTATGGGTTGATTTCCAAACCCCGAAGAGTGCCAGGAAGAGAATGACTGCGGCGCCGATTGCCCATAGCCTGGATCGCATAGATTCACCGTCCGGCGCCGAACGAAAACGCCAACCGCATTACTTGCCCACCCAACACGCCGGGCGTTTCTGCAAGAACGCGGAGATGCCTTCCTGTGCGTCCGCCGCCATGGAGTTCATGGTCATGATCTCTTTCGCGTAGGCATACGCCTTGGGCTGGTCGAGGTCGATCTGAGTGTAGAAGGCCTGCTTGCCGATCGCCAACGTGACTGGGCTGGCTTGGGCGATGCGCCGGGCAAGGGCGCGTGTCTCTTCGTGCAAGGACGTCGCCGGCACTACCTTGTTTATCAGTCCCCAGTCCGCCGCCGTTGCCGCCGGGATCATTTCGCCGGTCAGCAGCATCTCGAGCGCGCGCTTGCGGCCGATGGCGCGGCTCAGAGCAACCATGGGCGTGGTGCAGAACAATCCGATGCGTACCCCGGGTGTGCCGAACGACGCCTCTTCAGCAGCAATTGCCAGGTCACAAGTTGCTACCAGCTGGCATCCGGCCGCAGTGGCTATTCCTTGGACTTCTGCAATCACAGGTTGTGGGATGGATTGGATCTTGGTCATCAGCTCGCAGCAAACGTCGAAGATTCGGCGATACTCGTTGATATCCTTTCCCGCCATTTCGCTCAGATCATGACCGGAAGAAAAGACTTTCCCCGCGGCGGCTAGAATGACGGCTCGCAGTTCGCTATTTTTGCCGATGCCATCCAAACAGTCCAGCAACTCGAGCATGAGCTCGAGCGACAGGGCATTGCGGCGATTGGGCCGATTCAGAGTGACCACCGCGACATTTGGTTCCGTTTCAAAGCAAATGTTCTCGTAGCCTGTCGAACAAGCGACTTGATGCATAGGCACCTTCTCGCGGACAGCGGTGAAACGCCGTCCCGATTGCTCCATTATCCACATTCTAGCCTCGCGACACGACGAAAAGAGTGGCGGCTGGGAGCCAACACTGTGAGTCCCGAATCGAGACGGATGAAGACCATCGCCCCTGCTTTCATTGGTTTCATGGTTGCGCGTGCTCTTGACTCGTAATATGCTGCGCTCGATTGGCAGTGCAGCCTTCATCGTCAATGTCAATGTCAAGGAGTAGAGCCATGCCCAGCAAGTCCAGACCATCCAGAAATCAGATGGCGTCCAGATGCGCGACCGCGGCCGACGCCCAGATTATTCTCCAGCTCTATGATCTGCGACGGGATACAGCGATGCGAAAGGCTCGGCACTTTATTGCCGCCGAGTTTTGGCCGGAAAATGCCGAGGATACCCTGCGCATCGCCAGGGCGTATCCCAGCCCGGAAAATACATGGCTGCGCCAGGTTACGAGCTACTGGGAAATGGCTGCGTCATTCGTGCTGCGAGGCGCGCTGCATGAGGGGTTGTTCTTCGATGCCAGCGGTGAGATGTATTGCGTCTATGCAAAATTTAAGCCGTTTCTGACAGAGATTCGCCAAAAGCTCCCTCAATTTCTGCTCGCAGTGGAGAAGGTGGCCCTGAACACGCAAGAGGGCCGTGATCGGCTGGAGCGGCTTGAAAGACGCCTTGCCCGGCGCCAACAGAAGCTGGCAGAGCGGCGTGCGGCGGTTGCCGCAACCTCGGCCGGGTTCAACTAGCCCGGGCAAGTCCCGCCCGCCGAAGCCGTCCGCGAACTCGGCAGCGGACTTCTGACTGGACGCAACTCAGGACAACCAGGGCTTCTTGAAAAACTCTTCTTGAAACACTCCAGGAATTGTTCGCCCAAACCCATCGCTTTCCATCCCGATTGATCTTGCTCTTCCTCTCGATCCCTGAGTTAATATGGAGGAAACCATGGATCGAAGCATTCTCAGATTGCCGGATCCAGTTGCAGGGGCTCCCAACGGAGAGCGACGGCGCAGAGTTCGTCAAAAACTCCACACGCCGGTTTACGCCAGTTTCAATGGCCCGCAGACCGGCATGGTTGTGGATCTGAGCGAATTGCTCGACCTGCACGAAGAGGGCTTCGCCGTCCAAACCAGCGAACGGCTGGAGCTGAACCGGGCCGTAGCGCTTTGTCTCGATTTGCCTGAAACCAAAAGTTACATTCACGGCAGTGGCCAGCTGATATGGAGCGATGACGCGGGCCGCGGAGGCATCCGGTTTTCCGGGCTTCCTGAGAGTTCCCGGCAAATACTAAAGGAATGGCTCTTTGCCAATCTGCTGATAGCGTGCTCCAACCACGCCGCTCGAACCGAGCAACTGGCGCGCCGGGAGGAAGAAAAATCACCCGAGCCGGTGCCGGTCTCTACAGCCGGCAGTGCTGTCCCCATCCCCGATCAAAGCGGAACGCTCTCTGCGGTGGAAGCAGTTCGCCGCGAGGTCGCCGAGATCGGTGACGATGCCGATGCAGTTTTGCAACTCATCACCGAGCGCGCCTTGAGCCTCACCGGAGCCAGTGGCGCGGCCCTGGCGTTTCTCGCGGATGACACAATGACCTGCCGGGCGCGAGCCGGTGAACCCGCTCCGCCGCTGGGAGCTGCCGTGGACGTGAGACAAGGGCTGTCGGGAGAATGCGTTCGCAGCGGACTTCTCGTCTCGTGCGAGGACATGGAAAACGATTCGCGCATCGATCCGGAAATCGGTCGCACGCTGGGCATAGGCTCGCTCATGGCCGCTCCTGTCGTGTCCGATTTCCGGGTGGTCGGCCTGCTGGAGGTTTTCTCCCCGCATGCGCGCGGCTTCACGAAGGCCCACGGGACGGTCTTGGGGCAACTGGTCGAGATGATTCCCAAACCTCACCGTGAAAAGGCCCCGCCTGAAAACGCCGCGCACGAAAAGACTCAACTGGAAACGCCGGTTAAGCCAGAGGCCGTGTCGGGCGTGTCGCGGCCTCCGGCTTCGGAGCCAGGTTTGATCGAGTTCGATTCGATCCACGCGATTCGCGAGGCCTTGTGGGAACGGGACCCTGAAGTCCCCAGGCCAGTGTCACCGCAGGTTCGCGGAGAAATCTTCGCGGAGCAAATTCCGGAGCAGGCTCCCGGGCAGGTCCCCGAAACTGCGCCCGCAGCTCCACCTCGCTTGCATTATCGCCCACTGATCGGAATGGCCATTGCAGTGGTGGCGATGGTCCTCGGCTATTTGGTTGGTCCCATAGTCGAGAAGCGTTGGGCCGACGCACCGCAAGCGTCGCAGCGGCCATTAGCCGAGGGGGCCGAGACGGCGGCAATAGTTGTAGGGCAAAATGCGACCGATCAAGGTTCGGCCAATCAAGGTTCGGCCAATCAGCGCTCGGCCAATCAACTTGTGCACGCGAAGTCCCTGGAAGATTTGCGAAAGCTCGCCGATCAGGGAGACGCGGACGCGCAATGGCAGATGGGTGTGCGCTACCACAACGGAGAGGACGTTCCGCGGGATGATGTGCAGGCCATGCAATGGTTCCTGCGCGCCGCCGAACAGGGGCATGTCATCGCGCAGGCTACGCTCGGCGCCTACTATTGGGCGGGGCGTGGAGTTCCTCAAGATTTGTCCAAATCCTACTTCTGGTCTGCGATCGCGCTCGCCGAGGGTGACAAGAACAGCAAATCTCGACTCGAAGGGTTGGCTTCCCAAATGACCCGGGCGCAGGTCTCGGCTGCCCGCCAGCAGGCAGAAGTCTGGATCCGCTCCCATAACCAGCAGGCGAAATCCGGGGCGAACTGAAGCGGCAACTGACTTCCCGTAGAGACGCGGCTTGCCGCGTCTCCACTCGCGGCGAAAGACGGGGCGAGCCCCGTCTCTACAGGCGGCAGCCTTATTAACCACAGACAGACCCAGTCCCTCAGCCGTAGAATATACGTGTGGCCACGCTGCTCGACATCTTGATGGCCGACGAGCGCGTCCGCGAAGGCGACCCTGCTCTTTGGGAAAAGCTGGATCGCAATCGAGTGCGCTGCTATGCCTGCGGACACTGCTGCCCGATTCCCGAGGGACAACCTGGCGTCTGCAAGGTTCGCTTCAACCTCGGTGGCACGCTCTACGTTCCTTGGGGCTATGTCGCCGGGGCGCAGTGTGACCCGATCGAGAAGAAGCCGTTTTTCCACGCCTACCCCGGAGCCCTCGCTTACAGTTTCGGAATGCTGGGCTGCGATCTGCACTGCTCCTATTGCCAGAACTGGGTCACTTCGCAGGCGCTGCGCGACCCGGATGCCGTCTCACCGCCGATCGAGGCCGATCCGGAACTGCTGGTCAAAGAGGCGCTTGCCCAAGGCGCAAAAGTTGTGGTCAGCACCTATAACGAGCCGCTGATCACCAGCGAGTGGGCGGTTGCGGTTTTCCGCCAGGCCCGCCAGGCGGGCTTGCTGACCGCGTTTGTTTCGAATGGCAACGGAACTCCGCAGGTGCTCGAGTATCTCCATCCCTGGATCGATCTCTACAAGGTGGACCTCAAGAGCTTCGACGATCGCCACTATCGCCAGCTCGGCGGACGCCTGCAGCCTATCCTCGACACCATCCGTAGTTTGCACCGGATGGGTGTGTGGTTGGAGATCGTCACCTTACTGATTCCCGGCTTCAATGACAGCAATGACGAACTGCGGAACCTGACCGCATTTCTGGCCAGCGTTTCGCCCGACATCCCCTGGCACGTGACCGCCTTTCACCAGGACTACAAGATGACGTCGCCGGCCGATACGCGCCCTGAGGATTTGCTGCGCGCCGCCGCCATTGGCCGTGAAGCTGGATTGCACTACATCTACGCCGGCAACCTTCCCGGGCGGGTGGAGGGTCTGGAAGATACTCATTGCCATCAGTGTGGCGAAATGCTGATCGAGCGCTATGGATATTCGATCCAAAAGTACAAGCTGACGGCGCAAGGCGATTGCCCGGCCTGCCACACGCCAGTCCCGGGCCGCTGGTCGAGGAATTTTGACGGCCAGATTACGGCCTCACCTTTTCTGCCCCGCAGGCAGGCACAATTGGTTAGAATCCTTTCGCGACAATAATCGACATTCATGCGAACGGCGAGAATATTGCTGCTGACAGTCCTATTGTGTCTGATCCTACTGTGGATGGACCTGGGCTGTTCTCCGCGCAATTTCCTGACGCGCCGGCTCGCCGCCGATTTGATCTCGGCCTCCGACGCATTCAAAGAGCCCCAATCGTTCTGGCTCCGGACCGGCATCGTTTCCAATAAGGATTACAGTGCTCCCGACTACATGGTGTTACAGCGACGCGGATGGATCATCGGCAGCGAGCAGAAGTGTCCCGCCGGAGTCGACCCTCCGCCCTGCTGGGACGTATTGCTCACGCCGCTCGGAGTGGAGACGGTACGGCCCCTGATTTCAAGTGCGCTTACCGGCAATGGTCGCGACTATGGCCCGATGGAGATCCCGGTCGCGCGCCGGCAACTGTTGGGCATTTCCGGAATCAGCAAGGCTGCCAACGTCGCCGATGTCGAGTTCACCTGGCGCTGGGTTTCCATCAATCAGGTGGGCGCGGCGCTTTACGATAGCGGAGTGCGCTACCGCTCGACCGTGGGATTCCGTGGCTATGACGACGGCTGGCGCGTTGTGGAACAGACCATCCCCAGCAACCAGACGCTCGATGAGGCGCTACGCAACGCTCAACCCACCGCGCCGTAAAAGAAAAGCGAAATGCCTGTAGCAGGCTGCGGAAAAAGCCGGGGTTCCGTATCAGGGCATCGCTTTAATGATGCCGGAAGTTCTTCCGGCCGTAGAGAGACGAGGCTTGCCCCGTCTCCGGAGACGCGGCTGGCAGTGATTGTCTCCGGTAAAAGATCAAATGATGGACTCTGCCGCCGCTTGAACATACAAAGTCGGCTGAATGACAAACAGCGGCAGACCGAGTCCGCGCGCCCTACTTGTCGGCTTTGGCCTCAGCCTTTGCGCCGCGAATTTCCGCAAGGAACGGCTGGGCTACGGCTGGAACCGGCTCCCTGCCCAACAGCAAAGCCCGAGTTGTGACGTTGGCTCCGTAGATCGCGTGCCGGGAATCGCTGTCCTGGCGTAGCGACGCACCTTCCAACGTGAGCCCAGCGAAGGCACCCTTGGCACGGGAGTAGGTCAGGATCTCTGTATCCAACTTCCAATCCGTACCTGCCTCGGCATGCCGTCCAACTGGACCCGCCGCCGCGGAAGCGTCCCCGCCAATTTGGAAATTACTCGAGAGCAACCTCTGCATCGCTTTCTCATTCTGAAAGATCATTACCACGTCCACCGCTTCCACCCCGATCTGCAGGCCCCAGCTTCCGCCCGAAATCGTAATGAACGCCGGCGCACTCCAGCCATTCGCCGTACGGCAGGTGGCTACGCCTTTGCCTCCTTTGGCTCCGAAGATAAAACCACCTTTGACCATGTGCGGGATAACCCCCACGCACTTCGCGTGCTCCAACACTTCTTCCGGGATTCCCTTGTCCGGCATCCCCATAATTTCGTGCATCACACTGGTGGCGTTTTCCAGTCGGTCGGTGGCATCTTCCCGCGCCGACCCTGCCCAGCACAACGTACCGAGACTCAACATCGCAAGTACGAACATTACTTTTTTCATGGGACAGCCTCCATTTCTTTCTGTTGCCTCGGTGTACCCTCTCTGGCGTCGTGCTGTGCGCACACCCACACATAAATCTGGGTAGATATTCGGGCACACCAAGATCACTTCGAGGCTAACAAATCAGGATTAAAAGGGTCTGAGCAATAATGCTCACAAATCCCAGAGATGGTCAATTCTGCTCAGACCCCCGGAACGTCACGGGATCAGAATGGCCACAGCCCTCAGGGGCTCAGAAAGAGCCGCAATCCGCGCTTTATCGAGGGCCAAGGTGAAATATGAAAACCAGCACGAAAGACAACATCAAGGGCAGCTTCCACGAAGTGAAGGGAACAATCAAGGAGGAGCTCGGAAAGGTTACGAGTAACCGCAATTTGAAAATCGAAGGGAAAGCCGAAAAGAAGGCGGGCAAAGTTCAACAGCGGATAGGCCATGCTAAAGAAGCTGTCGACGAATTGAAGGGGCAGCTGGCAGACTTAAAAAAAACTGGATAGGCCATTCATAAATGGATCGCCAAGATTGAAAAAAGCCGACAGGGTAAACGCCGCGGCGGTGTCGAACCTCAACCTCATTTGGGAGACCCCAATCCTTATCGCCGTTTTTTGCGAAATGGTGGGAGCTAAGGACCAGAACCTTTGGACGATTCGGATTGGCGGTCTCCCATCCTTTGCGTCGAAAATAACTACTGTGGGTGGTTGTCGTTCTCAGCTTGAAGTGTCTTCTCACGGTCTCCCCGGCTGCTTTCCGGAGCGGCAACTGTGTTGAGCTTCCGTAGAGTCTTGCTTGTTCGCCCCGAACCTTTCGCCCACTTTATGCCAGCCGAAGGCTTACCTTTGGTAATCTCGTAACCAGTCTCCTCGCCACCCTCTGCTCTAACTCCGAGTTTACCGGCCGTCTGGGTATCAAGCTGGCCTGTGGCTGGCAGATTCTCAGCCTTCTGATACGCGCGAATACTGGCTCGGGTCCGCAGACCGAAGACGCCATCGACCTTCCCGCGGTAGTGCCCTTTGTCCTGCAGAGTTCCCTGCATCTTTTTGACATCGTTCCGGGGCCTGACCGCTGGCACTTCTTTGCCGAGGTTGCCTCCGGAAGCGCGTGGCGTCGGGCGTGGTCCCGAGATCCCCGTCGTCAGCATTATGAAAACCATCCCAGCCCACGCGGCTTTGCTGGCTAAGAACATTCCTTCTCCTCGATTTGCAGACCGGCGGTCCAACGCCAGCGTAAAGCCCCGAGCCCGGAGTTCGGCCTGAGGAACTCACCACTTCGGGCCGACCCTCGACGATGTGCTGTGTATCCGAACGCAGCCGGTGCAGATTGCAGCTTGATGAAGACGACCGGAGCGCCGGGCAAACCGTGTCTGTGTCTGGGTCGGCCCTGTTTCCGAGAGGGTAGGTTAGGCCGTCTGGTTTGGCGGGGAAACTGCCCTTTTGAGACATCAATAGCTTCGCTTACTGGCTCTAACAATACTGTGCAGAATGGATCATTACTCAAAAACAGCTGCAAGTTGGGTTAGCTAGTCCCAATGATCTCTGCGTATAGCCATATAGATGATCTCCTGGACCGGGTCACCGGTGTATTGCTACAATTGCGCCGTTCAACCGACAGCCCAGCACATTACGACGGAATGTGATCGGGGCCGGACCTTTCTGCTGGGCTGCCAGGATCTCACGGAGAGGTGTCTTATGAAAAAACTGCTGTTAGCACTGGTGCTGCTCGCATCGGCGACACTGTTTGGCCAATCCCCGTTCGATGGAACCTGGATGACCAAACTGGACACTGCCAAGTTTCCCACCAAACCCGAGAAATACTCGTTGAACAACAACATGTATGAGTGCCTGACCTGCGTTCCGAAGGTGGCGGTGAAGGCCGATGGGACCGATCAGAAGGTCACGGGACATCCCTATTTCGACAGTATTGCGGTTCACGTCGTAAATGCCAGTTCGGTCGAGATCATCCAAAAGAAAGACGGGCAGGTCATGGGTACCTCCTCGCAGACCGTCTCGGCCGACGGAAAAACGCTGAGCAACAAGTTCACGGATACAAGCGGAACCCAGCCGGTGACTGGGGAGGTTACGTCCACCCGGGTGAGCCCAGGCCCAGCCGGTTCGCACGCGGTGTCGGGATCATGGCGCACGGAGAAGGTCAACACCATGTCCAGCAACGGGCTTACCGTGACCTTTCAAGGCACCGCCGATGGACTGAAAATGTCGGACCAGAACGGCAACAGCTATGACGCAAAATTTGACGGCAAAGACTATCCGATCCAGGGAGACAAGGGCCACACCATGGTTTCGCTGAAGCGGATTGGAGACCGCACGATTGAGGAGACCGACAAGCGGGACGGGAAAGTCGTTGGAGTGTACCGCATGACCGTTTCTTCCGATGGCAAGTCGATCGACGCTGAGTATACCGATAAGGAGCAAGGGACCACGACCACTTTCACCATGGAGAAGAAGTCGTAAGGGGCTGGCGGCGCGGCGGTTTTCCGCCGCGCTCCTCCGCAGAAACTTTACTTCGTGAAGTTCCTGCTCCGCTCAGGATGACAATTTGGAATTCATCGTGTAGGCGCCGTCCGGCAGTCCGGTGATCCGTATTCCCCCGTGGCCTTTGTGCCGAATGTTGAGACCGATCAGCAGCGCGGTGACCTGTTCGACAATGCGCGCGTTCTCTAGCTTGCCGCCATCAATTGCCCGCACCCCGGAGATCTTCGCCGCGAGTTCCATCGCAACCTGCGTGGCATTCGGATCGTCGCTGCAAACGATCACGTCGCAATCGACATCTTCGTTGCCGTTGAGCACATCCGCCGAAACATTCTGGAACGCCGCCGCCACGGAAACGCCCTTTGGGACAAGCTCCGCAGTTTGTTGCGCGGCCGAGCCTTGCCAGACGCCGATAGTGCGGCTGGCGCGTCCGCCCACGCTCGCAGCCAGCGGAACGGTGGCATCAATCAGAATGCTGCCCGTTTGGATCGCAGGCTTCAACTGCTTCAGCAGCGCTGCCTGCCCAACGAACGGCACGGTGAGCACCAGCAGACTGCTGGCGGCGCAAGCCCCCGAATTTTCCATTCCGGAGACTTGGGCATTTGCACCCGCCCGCTTGCGGATGGCTTCTGCCGTCTGCTCGGCCCGCGCGGCATCGCGCGAACCGATGATTACGGTCTCTCCCGCGCGCGCCCAGCGCAGCGCGAGGCCCGTACCCGCCGGGCCGGTGCCCCCGATGATGGCGATGGCGCGGCTCATGCGATCTTTCATGCGAAGTCCGGCGCCTGCGTACGTTCTATAGCGACACCAGAGTTACCGTGGCCGCCGGCAACGGCCGAGCTGCGCTCGGCCTGGACGGGCGAGGGCGCCCATCCCTCCACGAGCGGCAGCTTGATTTTCAGGCGCGAATATTTTGTGTTGCGCTCTGCCGGAATGCGCCCGATCCCGAGAATCAGCGCCTGGAAATCTTCCGGACTGGTGTACTCGCCCGCGGTCGCTCCGGCCTCGCGCGAGATGTTTTCTTCCATCAGCGTTCCGCCGTAGTCGTTGGCGCCGGCATGCAGGCAAAGCTGCGAAAGTTTCCGGTCCAGCTTTACCCACGAGACCTGGATGTTATGGATTGAGCCGGCAAGCAGTATTCTGGCCAGCGCGTGAATTTTGAGATGTTCGGCGAGCGTCGGCCCCGCGCGCGCCAGTCCCTGCTGGAACAAAAGCGTGTTCTGGTGCACAAAGCCAAGCGGCACGAACTCGGTGAAGCCGCCGGTTTCAGCCTGAATCTGCCGGAACAAGGACAATTGCCTCACCCAGTGGCCGGGTGTTTCCCTGTGCCCGTACATCAGCGTCGAAGTGCTCGGAATGCCACACGCGTGCGCCGTGCGGATCACCTCCTGCCATTGTGCCGACGAAAGCTTGTTGCGCGACAGTACGTGACGCACTTCGTCATCCAGAATCTCAGCCGCCGTGCCCGGCAGCGTGTCCAATCCGTTATCGCGCAGCATTAGGAGATAATCGCGCAGCGTCATGCTGGTCAGTTCCACGCCGTACATAATTTCCATCGGAGAAAACGCGTGGATGTGCATACCCGGCGCGGCACTCTTCACGGAGCGCAGAATGTCACGGTAATAAAACGGCGGCAGATCGCGCGGCAGCCCGCCTTGAATGCAGACTTCGGTAGCGCCCAGTTCCCACGCCTCCTTCGCTTTGCGGCCCATGACTTCGAGCGAATGAAAGTAGGAGTCGGCTTCTCGTGGACCGCGGCTGAAGGCACAAAACTTGCACCCCACGAAACAGACGTTCGTGAAGTTGATATTCCGGTTCACCACGTAGCTGACGATGTTGCCGACCAGTTCGCGCCGAAGAGTATCTGCCGCCACGAGCAGCGCGAGTAAGTCCGCGCCATTACAGTTTGCCCCATCGCAGTTCGCCAGGACGTAGCGCTCCTCGTCCCGCAGACATGCTCCGTCTTGTGTTTCCAGCACACGCTCCAGGGCGCTGCGAATCGGCGGGGAAGCTTGCGGCGCGATCTGTTCCCAGGTCAGCGCGGCGAATTGCTCGAGTTCTGAAGCCTGCCAAGCCATAACATTCTCCTATCGAAAAGCTCTTAGCGAAAAAGATCCTTCCGCGCGGATCGGATCAGCGCCTGCGCTCCACCGTTTCCGCTGCTAGTTTCGCGGTAGTAAGCATAGCCGCGAATGATGCACGCCGGAGTGCCTGCCAGCTTGCCGCAGACCAGTCCTGCCGCACAAGCCAGTTCGTCGGCTACCGCGTCCACAGTCGCATGCAGCGAGTACCCGTGCGGATCGCGCCGTCCGCGGTAGTCGACCAAAGGCCGTATCCCGGCGACGCCAATCGCCACTTCCGTCAAGCCTTCCCGCCATGGCCGACCGAAACTATCGCTGACGATGACCGCGATCTCGATCCCAAGTTGCTTTTTCAACTCCCGCCGCAACCTCGCCGCGGAACGATCCGGATTCGCCGGCAGCAGCACCGCGTGCCGCCCGCCATCCACGTTCGAAACATCCACGCCGCTGTTCGCGCAAACGAAGCCGTGCTTGGTCTCGGTGATCAGCACACCGCGCTTTCGCCGCACGATCCGACGACTCTCGCGCAGCGCCAATTCACAGACGCGTGCATCGAGACCGTAGCGCCGAGCCCAGGCCCGCGAAGCCGCCGAGGGCCGGATCTCATCCAGCGCGACCAGCGCGCCTTCCGCCTTCGAAACAACTTTCTGCTTCACCACCAGGATGTCGCCATCCTGAAAGCGCAGCCCCAGGCTGCGCGCCGCTGCCAACAACCGCGCGCACAGCGATTCTCCGGCGCGGATTTCTCCACTGACGGTAAGAGGAAGAATGCGAACTTCCCCAGCAGCACGCTTACCCGCGTGCCTAGCGACTCCGGACCCCATGCTAGATCTGGCCATGTCAGGCCTGAATCCGCCCGCTGAGGTTCCAGCTTCGCACCAGCTTCTGCGATCGCCGTTCTCCGCTGGCAGCCGCCAGTTCGCGGAGATCTTCGGGACGATCGACATCTCGCGCAATCCCCGGAAGTTCGAGCACAACCCAAGGCAGGCCCGTTGCCTTCGCCGCGGCCAGGTGCGGCAGGAAACTGTCGTTCCCGAAGCGAAGCGGAAACAAATCACCCGGAGATCGCCAGGCTGCATTCGTGCCACGCCCGGCCGCGTCCGGCACCAGCACCGCACCGCCCGGAGGAGCGCTGTCCACGATCTTCTGCAGCTCCGCGCGGTCGATCAAAGGAATATCTGCCGGAACCACCAGGGTGCTCTCCGCTCCACGCTCTCTGCACAGCGCCGTTGCCATCTCGATGGCGCTCGTCTCTCCGGAGTTGTCGTCCGCAACGACCTCAAAATTGAAACGCGCCGCCAAATCGCGCGCAAACGAATCACTCGTCACCACCGCAACGGCGGGCCGGCTTTGCCAGCGCGCCAGCGCTTGCAGCACGTCCTCGCACATCGCCTGCGCCAGCGCGAAACGTTCTCCCGGACTCAAAATGGGGGACAGCCTCTGCTTGGCGTCGACGAGGTTTTTTACGGGAACCAGAATCATGGCCGCTCCACCGCAGCCTGAGCCGGCGGAGGTTGCATCGCCGCCTGTAGGACGCTCTTTGCCAGCGCGATTCTATCTTCATTCTTGCGCATGATGGTCGGAGTGCAATGCACGCGCATGCCGGTCTTGCGCAACTCCTCGGCAGCTGACGCGTCCGCGGAATCAACCACCAGCAGATCAAGGAAGTCGTGATAGTAGTCGGCAACGCCGGCAATCGAAACGGCGACGCCTTGCGCCGCCATGAGGGCCCCTGCGGGCCCGGTGACCGCGGCTCCTCCCACAATCGGGCTCACGGCCGCAATGCGGGCGCGGCTTTCGCGCAGCGCTTCGCGAATTCCCGGCACGGCGAGAATCGGACCGATGCTGGATACTGGATTACTCGGCGCCAGTAGCACAAGATCTGCCGAGCGGATCGCCGCGATCACTCCCGGCGCCGGTTCCGCATCCGAGGCGCCGGCGAACCGCACCGATTCCACTGGATCCTGGTACCA
>JBEKWL010000093.1:0-14601 GCA_049513095.1 Terriglobales bacterium | reverse complement strand
GAGCCATCGGCCTGCGCCTGAATGATGTTCCCGGAGAAATGAATATTGCAAAGGGATCTGCGATGAAACTGATTGACGCGGGCGGATTGGTGTACTGCGATCAGGTGCTGGTTGCCCCCGCGTCATTTGCGGAAGCGAAGACAGATGTACTTCAGGCGCTCAAGAAATTTCACGACGCGAATCCTCTGGTGGCAGGGATGAGCAAGGAAGAGCTGCGCGATCGGGTCAACCTGGGCCCCGAGGTGTTCTACCGCGTGTTGGAAAAATTAGCGGAAGAAAAGAAACTGGAAGTCGCGGGCGAACTCGTCCACCTGCCCGGCCGCGGCGTGGTCATGAAAGACGAAGAAGCTGAATCCAAGAAGATCATCGAGCAGGCATTTGCTTCGGCAGGATTAAAGGTTCCGTCGCTGAAAGAAGTGTTGGCGGGTTTGAAGGTAGATAAAATCCGCGCCCAGAAAATCGTCACTCTGCTCTTGCGCGACAAGGTTCTGATCAAGATCTCAGAGGAGCTTGTCTTCCACCAGAGTGCGCTCCTGGATCTGCGCCACAAGATCGCCGCTCTCAAAACTACCATGCCGAAGATTGATGTCGCGCGCTTCAAAGATATGACAGGAGTCAGCCGCAAGTATGCGATTCCGCTGCTTGAATATCTGGATCGCGAGCGGGTAACGCGCCGAGTGGGGGACGAACGGGTGATTCTGTGATTGTGTGGTGACGGGGCTTTGCCCCGTCCAAGCCGAGCGCAGCTCGGCCTCATCTCCGAATTAGCGTTTGCCTAGATCCTTTCTTCCGGGAATTCCACTTCCATCGCCAGGGGCCCGGTGACGCGGTTGGTCAGGTTCGCCAATCCAATCAGCATATGCAGGTCGACAATCTGCTCTTCTGAGAAATGCTTCTTGAGTTCCGCGAAGTCGGCGTCGCGGGCGCCGTCGGGCGTGCGCGTTAGTTTTTCGGCATAGCGGAGCGCGGCTTGCTCGGGCGCGCCAAATCCTGAGTAGTTGCCTTCCTTCAGAGCTTTCATCTGCTCCGGCGTGAGTCCGGCGCGTTTGCCGCTCTGGATGTGGTGCTGCGTACAGTAATGGCATCCGTTGATCAGCGAGACTCGCAGATACACGGCCTCGTACAGCTTGCGGTCGAGCGAACGTCCCACGCTGGCATAGAATCCGAGAAAGTTGCCGAGCATGGCGGGACGGTGCGCCATCGTCTTCTGGATGCTGCCGGGCTTGCCTTTCAGCTTGCCATCGTAGATTTCCTTAACTTCCGGGCTGGCTTGCGCGGGTTCGATCAGACTGATCCGGGCCATGTGTCCTCCTCCAAATGCCCCTCTATAATAGTTTCCAGTGAAATCTTCTCACTCACTCCCCCATGTTAACAATTCGTGCAGCCACAATCGCCGACGCCGCCCTGCTCAGAAGACTGATCTGGGAACTCGCCGAGTTTGAGAAAGCGCCGGACCAAGTCCGGACAACCGAGGCCGACATCGCGCGCGACGGCTTCGGCGCGAATCCCCAGTTTCGCGCCTTAATCGCCGAATGGCGCGGACAGCCCGCGGGCTTTGCGCTTGTTTTTAGCTACTATTCGACATGGCGAGGCGCGGGATTGTATCTGGAGGACCTCTTCGTCCGTCCTGATTTTCGCGGGCGCGGAATTGGCACAGCGCTTTTCGCCAGCGTTGCCCGTGCAGCCGAGCAGGAAAATCGCAGCTTCATCAAGTGGGCAGTCTTGGACTGGAATCAACCCGCCATCGAAATGTATGAGGCGCTGGGCGCCGAGTTTCTGGACGAGTGGCGAAGTGCTCTTCTGGCGGGAGACGGCCTGCGGAAATTGGCGAAGAAAGATTCGGCCAAGAAAGACTGGGCGAAGAAAGAGTCTTGATGCGAGTACGTGTCATCGGAGCTGGCCTGGCGGGATCCGAAGCGGCGTGGCAGTGTGCGCGGCGTGGCGTCGCCGTCGAGTTATTCGAAATGCGTCCGGTGCGCACGACCCCTGCCCACCACACGGACGACTTCGCGGAACTGGTGTGCTCCAATTCTCTGAAATCAGACAGCGAAAACACTGCGCCCTGGCTGCTAAAGGAAGAGATGCGGCGAGCGGGTTCTCTGCTGCTCGAGATCGCGCGGGAAACTGCGGTGCCCGCTGGGCACGCTCTGGCTGTGGACCGCGCCGAGTTTGCGCGCGAGGTGACGCAGGCGATTTCCCGCGAACCGCTCATCACGATTCGTCGCGAAGAAGTCACACACGTCGAAGCAGGCGAGCTCACGATCATCATTATTGCAACCGGCCCGCTTACATCCGACGCGCTCTCGCAGGAGATTGCGCGTTTGTGCGCAGCGAGCTCTGACAACAGTCACTTGTACTTCTACGATTCCATCAGCCCCATTGTCGAGGCCGATTCCATCGATATGAGCAAGGTGTACCTGGCGGCTCGCTACGACAAAGGATCGGCTGACTACATTAATTGTCCAATGTCGAAAGACGAGTACGACCATTTCTACGACGCACTGCTCGCGGCGCAATCGGTTGAGCAGAAAGACTGGGAAAACCTGAACTACTTTGAAAGCTGTCTGCCCATCGAAGAGATCGCCCGGCGCGGACGCGACACGCTGCGTTTCGGGCCGATGAAGCCGGTCGGACTCAAGGACCCTCGCACCGACAGGATGCCTTATGCGGTCGTGCAATTGCGGCAGGAGAATTTGCGCGCCGATTCTTACAATCTTGTCGGATTCCAGAATCACCTGAAATTTGGCGAACAGGCGCACGTGCTGAGCTTGATCCCCGGACTGGAAGGCGCGCGGTTTCTGCGCTACGGACAGATTCACCGCAACACGTACATCAACGCTCCGGCGCTGCTGAACCCGACGTTACAGATGAAGGCGCATCCCCGTGTGCTGTTCGCGGGACAAATCTGCGGCGTCGAAGGCTACGTCGAATCGATTGCAACCGGGCTGATGGCGGGAATCAATGCGGCCGCGCTTGCAACCGGCGGCGAACCGGCGCCTCCACCACGAGCGACGGCGTTTGGCTCGCTTGTCCACTACATCACGCAGGCAGAGAGCAAAAACTTTCAGCCCGCGAATATCACCTTCGACCTCTTGCCTGCGCTCGAAACTCGCGTTCGCGATCGGAAGGAACGCCACCGCCAGCAGTGTGAACGGGCATTGCGCGAGTTCGACGGATGGTGCAGCCGGTGCATCGCGCAGCCTGCCAATCCCTCGCTGCGTACGGGATGACAATGGCGGGGCTCTTAGCTGTTGGCTCTTAGCTTTTAGCGAAAAGCCAAGAGCGAAAAGCCGCTCTACAACTTCTCGATTGTTTTTTCGGTAGATTGGTTTTAGGGTGCTGATGTCAGAGTGAGGTCCGTCTCGTGCCGGTTTCTGCCGTTGATTGCGTCCAGCCCGCCCTGCAGCACGCGCGGGAACAACTCTTCACTCGTTTCCGCTTCGGGCAATGGTCTCGCCTGGCGCTGGTTGGAATTCTGGCGGCGGAACTGCATGCCGGCGGATGCAATTTCGGAAACTTCGGGGGCAATTGGCCACGCATCCCACACAAGAATCAGAACGAGTTTCTGCAGTCAAGCGTGCCGCATTGGCTGGCGCCCTTCAATCACTCGCACATTCCCGAGCACATTGGGCCGTTCATCGGATTGATCGTGGTGGGGATTTTCGCCGCAATCGTTTTGTGGTTCGTCTTCCTATACATCAACAGCGTGTTCCGATTCATCCTGTTCGACTCGGTTCTGCGGCGGGAATGTTCTATCGGTGAGGGATGGGGAAAATGGCGACGCGCCGGCGGCCGATTCTTTCTGTGGCAGATTGTGTTTCTGATTACGACGTGGCTGTTTCTGCTGGTTCTGGTTGGCGTGCCGCTGGCCCTGGCTCTGGCTGCGGGCTGGGCGACAGATCTGCGGCAACACATCGGGCGGTTGATTGTCGGAGTGATTCTGCTCGGGGGCCTGTTCGGAGTGTTCGTGCTCGCCGCCGCAGTGGTTCAGGTGCTGGCCAGAGATTTTCTGGTGCCGATTATGGCTCTCGAGGATCTCGATTTTGCCGACGGCTGGCACCGTCTGCTAGCGATGATCCGGCCCGAGAAAGGACGATACGCCGTTTACCTGCTGCTCAAACTGGTGCTTTCCCTTGCAGCGGCCATCCTGTTCGGCATCATCGCGATCATCCCGGCGCTGTTCGTCGTGCTCCCTGCTGTGGTTGCCGTGCTGGTGGGCAGAGCCGCGGGGATGGGATGGAACATCACGACTGTCAGTCTGGCGATAATCTTCGGAACCTTGTTGCTGCTCCTCCTGATTTACCTGATCGCTCTGGTGAGCGTGCCGGCCACTGTTTTCTTCCCTGCGTACGCACTGCATTTTCTTGCTGCCCGATATCCGAATCTCGACGCGCTGCTGCATCCGGCGCCTGCGCCGCCTGCTCCGGAATTGCCTCCAGTCCCGGAGTCTCAGCCGCCGTTCGAAGCGCCTCCGTTGCCGCCGTCGGCGGAGCCCATCGGCTAGAAGGGATTTGCTACCATGTCCGTGCGCTGCATGGAACAGTCCGCAAGTTTGGAGCACGATTTACCGGGGGACGATTTACGGGAGCACGATCTACCGGAGGAAGATTGATGCCGGAGGACGCAAGCGAACGAGTGCGCGCCAACTTTGCGCGGCAGCTGTTCATGAAAACTCTGGGAGCTGAGCTGGTTTCAGTGACGCCGGGCTCGGTCGAAATCGGGTTCCCGTTTCGCTCGGAACTCACGCAGCAGCATGGCTTCATTCACGCCGGGGGCATCACCAGTGTGCTGGACTCGGCCTCCGGCTATGCCGCACTGAGTGTGGCGCCGGAAGGAACGGATGTCCTCACCATCGAGTTCAAAGTCAACTTACTGGCGCCCGCGGTGGGCGATCGTTTCCTGGCGCGAGCGCACGTAAAGCGCGCCGGGCGAAACATTACCGTCTGTGCCGCCGACGCCTTCGCGGTTCGCGGAGTCGAGGAGAAACTTATCGCCACCATGCTCGCCACCATTATGACCGTGAATCGCTAGAATCGCCGGGAACCTGCCGCTCCTCTCCGCTGTCTAAGCAATCAGACACGCGCGTGCCGGAGAGGCTCTCCCGTGTGGGGACGGGGCTTTGCCCCGTCCAAGCGGGGCACAGCCCCGCTTCCACACTAGTCTCGCGCCCGGTTCTTGATCCAGATGGGCGAACCCTTGAAACCGAACGCAGCGCGGATCTGATTTTCGAGAAATCGCTGATAGGAAAAGTGCAGCTTCACGGCGCGGTCGGTGAAGAGCACGAACATCGGCGGCGCGACTCCGGCCTGCGTCATGTAGTAGATTTTCACGCGCTTGCTGACGGGAACGGAGGCGCGGTCGAAGTCAACCGTCTTCAGAAAGCGGTTCATCTCGCCAGTCGTGATGCGCTTGCGGCGCTCGGCGGCCACTTTCTCGATCAGCGGAAGAATTTTTTCCACTCCCTTGCCGGTGTGCGCGGAAAGAAAAAGCACGGGGGCATAAGCCAGAAATTTTAGTCCGTAGCGCAGGCGCTCTTCGTAGAGAGCGCGGTCTTGCGGACGCTTGGCGTCTTGTATGCGGGCGGTTCGAGACTGGCTAATGGCGCGCTTTTCGCCGCTCGCCACGAGATCCCATTTGTTGACCAGGATAATCACCGAGCGTCCGCTCTCGTGGGCATAACCTGCAATGTTGGCGTCGAGCCCGCTGGCGCCTTCGGTGGCGTCCACCATGAAGAGCACGATGTCGGCGTCTTCGATATTCTTGCGCGCCATGACCACCGAAAGCTTCTCGGCCATCAGCCGCGTCTTGCCTTTGCGGCGGATGCCGGCCGTATCGATGAAGCGAATCTTGCGGCCTTTGTACTGGATGACTTGGTCGATTGAATCGCGCGTAGTACCCGCAACGGGCGAGACGATGGCGCGCGAGGTTCCCGTGAGTTGATTCAGCAACGTGGATTTTCCGACGTTCGGGTGCCCGATGATCGCAACCTTGATTTCATGCGGCTCCTCGGCCGTTGGTGTGCCTTCCTCTGCGCTCTCCCCGGTAACCTCAGCGTCCTCTGCATTTGGCTTTTTGACGGTAGGCAGCACAAGAAGGATGGCGTCAAGCAGATCGTCGATGCCCCGTCCATGCTCGGACGAAACCGGAAACACGTTCCGCATTCCGAGCGAATGAAATTCACCAAGCAACGAATCCTGCTTGTCGGTGTCCATCTTGTTGACGGCGAGGAAGAGCGGCTTGCCAGTGCGCGCCAAAAGTCGAGCCAACTCGCGATCGGGCCCTGCGATCTCGGTGCGCGCATCGACGACCATGACGATGGCCGCCGCTTCTTCGAACGCGACCTTGGCCTGACGGAAGATCTCCGACGGTATGAAGTCCTTGTCTTCGGGAACGATGCCGCCGGTATCCACCACCCGGAACTCGTACCCGCGCCATTCGGCCTCGCCATAGAGGCGGTCGCGAGTGATGCCGGGTTCGTCTCCGACGATGGCGCGCCTCGATCCGGTCAGCCGGTTGAAGAGCGTCGATTTGCCGACGTTGGGCCGGCCGACGATGGCAACGAGTGGGGCGAGCTTCTTTTTGCTCAAAGATTTCTCGCAATCAAAGTCGATGATGGCATGTGAGAGTTGAATGCTCGTGTGGTGACGGGGCTTTGCCCCGTCCCAGCTCTTGATTGAACCACTGGCAACTGGCAACTGGCGACTGGTTAGCTATTATAGAGACTCCGTGCCTCCCTCATCCCATCCCGTGTCCCCTGCAGAAAATCGGCCTGCGGGATTTTCGCTGTACCAGTTCTTCGCGCCGGGGGGCTTGCTCTCCAAAACCCACCCCGCCTACGAATTTCGGCGCGGGCAGTTGCAGATGGCCCAGGCAGTGGAAGAGGCTCTCGAAGAAAAGCGCCACTTGATCGTCGAGGCGGGCACGGGCACCGGCAAAACGCTGGCTTATCTCTTGCCGGTGATCCGCTCGGGCAAACGCGTCATCATCTCCACCGGCACGAAGAACCTGCAGGAGCAGCTTTTCTTCAAAGACGTTCCCGCGCTGGAGCGGGCGCTGTTTCCTGACGGGGATCGCAAACTGAGCGTCTGCTACATGAAGGGGCGCAACAACTATCTTTGCCGCAAGAAGCTTTTTGATCTCACCGAACAGCCGGTGCTCAGCGGACTGGAAGAGATCGAGCACTACCGCGCCATCGCTGCGTGGGAGAAGACTACGCAGACGGGGGATCGCGCCGAACTTGCCGAACTTCCCGAGGCCAGCGCTCTTTGGCACAAGCTCGACGCGCGGGCCGATACCTGTCTCGGCCAGAAATGCAAGGAATGGGAGCGCTGCTTCATCACCGAGATGCGACGGCGCGGGGCGGAGAGCGACATCATCATCGTCAATCATCACCTGTTCTTCGCCGACCTCTCCATCAAACTCGAAGCCGAGGGCGCGCCCGACGCCGGCGTGCTTCCCGAGTGCGGTGCGGTGATCTTCGATGAAGCGCACGAACTGGAAGAGGTCGCGGGCAACTACTTTGGAATTTCGGTCAGCAACCTGCGGATGGACGAACTGACGCGCGACGTCGAACACCTGTTGCAGCGCGAGCGCCTCTACACACCGCAGATGTCGGGAGCGATTCAGTCGGTGCGGGAGCGCTCGCAGTTATTTTTTTCACTGCTGCCCGCGAGCGAAGGGCGGTTTGCCTTCGACTCTCGCCGCGAATTCCTGGAGGAAAACGGCGAAGAATTTCTTGCGCTCAATCAAGCGCTGTACCGGCTGGGCGCGGAACTGGAGCAACTTCCACAGAAGCCGGAAGAAGTCTTCACGCTTGTACGTCGAGCACAACAATTGCAGGTGCAACTTCGCTTCGTGATGGAAAACGAGGATCCGAATACGGTCTTCTGGATCGAGCGGCGCGGCTTTCGCGGGCCGGGAGGCGCGCGCCGCAAGTCTTCATCTTTTACAGCAGAGGAAAAAACCGCGGGCGGGCGAACGAATGTTTTTCTGCAGGCCACTCCGATCGACGTTGGCCAGATTCTGCGCGAGTGCCTGTGGTCGAAGCTGGAGACGTCGGTGCTGACCTCGGCAACGCTGGCCGTCGGCGGCGGCTTCGACTACATACGGCAGCGGCTCGGGCTCGACCACGCGCGCGAATTGATCGTCGCCTCGCACTTCGATTATGAAAGCCAGGCGATCCTCTACGTCCCGCCCGATCTGCCCGATCCGCGCACGCCGCAATTCGCCGGCGAGGCTGCCGGCGTTATCCGGCGGCTGCTGGAGATTACCCGCGGACGGGCGTTCGTGCTCTTCACCAGCTACGCGCAGATGAACGAAATTTATGAGCGGTTGCTTGGCCAGTTGGATTTTCCGATGCTCAAGCAGGGCGACGCTCCGAAATCGGCGCTGCTTGAGGAGTTCCGGCGCACGCCCCACGCCGTGCTGTTTGGCACATCTTCGTTCTGGCAGGGAGTGGACGTGCAAGGCGAACAGTTGAGCTGCGTCATTATCGATCGCTTGCCGTTTGCCGTGCCGAGCGATCCGGTGGTGGCGGCGCGGGTGAAAGCCATCGACGCTGGCGGCGGCAACGCCTTCTTCGAGTATCAGGTGCCGAGCGCGGTGATTACGCTGAAGCAGGGGTTTGGCAGACTGATTCGGTCCTTGCACGATCGCGGATTGTTAGCGCTGCTGGACAATCGAATTTTGAAGAAGCAGTACGGCCGCGTGTTTGTGGAGAGTCTTCCCCCGTACAGCAGAACAACAGATCTGGGAAAAGTAGAGGAGTTCTTCCGGGCGGATTCTTGAGAATTTTGTGTGGTGGCGGGGCTTCGCCCCGCCGGGACGGGGCGGAGCCCCGTCACCACACGGGTTTCAAAACTACTCTGCCGCCGCGGCTTCTTTGTCGACAACTACCTTCAAGTGCGTGGTCACGTCCTTGTGCAGCTTGATGGGGATCGTGAACTCGCCGACGATCTTGAGCGGTTCGTGCAGCTGGATCTTCCGGCGATCGATGTGGAAGCTCTTCTTCTCGAGCGCCTCGGCGATATCGCCAGCCGTGACCGACCCGAACAACTGATCGGCTTCGCCGGACTTGCGCAGGAACTTCACCTCGAGCCCGTCAAACTGCTTGGCCAGCGCTTCGGCTTCCGTCTTTTCCTTGGCGGAGCGGCGCACGGCGGCGGCCTTCATCTGCTCAATGACAGTCTTATTGGCGACGGTCGCCTCAATCGCCAGTTTCTTGGGCAGCAGAAAATTCCGTCCGTAGCCCTCGGCGACTTTTACCACCTCGCCGCGGTTGCCCAGCTTGGGCACGTCTTCTTTCAGGATGACTTCCATGAATGACTCCGTTTCGTAAGTAACCCGGTCGTTAGTCGCTTGTCGTTAGTCGTTTGCAAATTCTCAAACAGTCAACGTGCTTTCCTAGATCCGCTGACTGCGAACGACCGACGACTAACGACCAACGACGATCTTGAACTACTGTGCGCGTCCCGCGAACGGCAGCAGGGCGATGTTGCGCGCCTGCTTGATTGCCCTCGACAGACGGCGCTGGTGCGGCGTGCACACCCCGGTCAGGCGTCGCGGAGTGATCTTGCCGCTTTCCGCGACGAACTGCGCCAGCAGACGCACATCTTTGTAATTGACCGCTTCGATCTTCTCGACGCAGAACTTGCAAACCTTCTTGCGACGGAAGAACTTGCGGCCGCCTTCGCGGGGACCGCCGGGGCCTCCGCCGGGACGGGGACCGCGCGGACCACTGCGCTCCGGGCGCTCACTACGCTCCGGACGGCTTTCGCCGTGGCTTGATCCCGCGGTCGGTGCTTTTGTTTCTTCTGCCATAGTGCTCCTGCTTTCTAAGAATTCGTTAACGGACGGGCGAGATGCCCGGCCCCTAAAGGGGCATTTGATTTCGAAGATTTTGCGGTATCGCTAAAGCGATACCCTGATACGAAACCCGAGTTTTTCCGCAGTCTGCTGACTAAACCGGGGCCGAGGCCGGTGTTTCCGTCCCCGCTTCCGGCGTCGCCGGTGTTACCGGAGCCGCGGATGCGGCCGGTGCGGCGCTGGCCTTCTTTTTCGAGTCGCGGATCTTCTTGATCTTGTCGAGCCGCTTCAGTTCTTCGTCAGTGCGCACGGTGAGGAACTTGATCACCGGCTCGGTTACGCGGAGGCGTCGTTCGACTTCGTGCACGATGGCGCCGGCGGCGTCAATCATCATCAGCACAAAGATGCCATCATTGAACTTGCCTACCTTGTAAGCAAGACGGCGCTTGCCCCAGATCTCGCTCTTGGCCGTTCCTCCCGCCGTGGTCACCGAAGACTCGAGCGTGGAAATCAGCTTGTTCAGATCTTCGTCCACCATGTCGGGCCGGACGATGAACATCAATTCATAGTTACGATTCATTCGTTATCTCCAAAAATCAGTGGGCAGTGGTCAGTGACCAGTCACCCAAAATTCTTACAATCCCCGTGCGAATTTACTGGCCACTGACCACCGATCACTGACCACTGTCTTCCGTCTTGCGATTGAACCGGTTCATTGCCGCCGCTGGTCCTTCTTTCAAAATTATCTCCAGCGCCTGCACCGCCGTGTCGAGAACTTCGTCCACAACCTTCTCCTGCGCCCTGCGGAACGGCGTCAGCACATATTTCACGCTGTCCGCGACTTTGCGATCGGGCGCAATTCCCAGCCGAATCCGCAAAAACTCGTCGGTACCCAGGGCGCCGAGGATGGATTCCACCCCGTTGTGCCCCGCCGAACTCCCCCGCTGCCGTATGCGAATCGCGCCCAGCGGCAAGTCGAGCTCGTCGTAAATCACAATCAGGTCCCGGCTTACATCGACCTGATGTTCCGCCGCCAGTTCCCGCACCGAAAGCCCACTCAGGTTCATGTAGGTTCCCGGTTTCGCCAGGACCGCCGGCTCACCGGCGATCGTTGTCCGCACGGTCAGCGCGCGGCATTGGCGGTTCCTGATTTCGATCCCGAGGTTGTTGGCGATCCGATCGATCGTCAAGAACCCGAGATTGTGCGGCGTGAACTGGTACTCGATTCCAGGATTGCCTAAACCGACGATCAGTTTCACGCAAATTCGCTCTTGGCTTTTGGCTACTGGCTCTTAGCTAGAAGCTAGAAGCCAGCAGCCAGCAGCTATTTCTTCTCTTTCTTCTCAGGCTTTTCGGCCTTCTCGGGCTTGGCCTTGGCCTTGGCATCGCCCTCGGCCTCGCCTTCACCCTCGACTTCCTGCTTGCCCTTCTTAATGACTTCTGGTTCAGCCGGCGCTGCCGCCTCCTCCGCCACCACCTCTGGAGCCGCAACCACTTCTTCCTTCACCGTGGTGATGTGCGCGATCATCTGGTTCTCGTCGGTCAGGAACTTCAGCTTTTCGCCGCGCGGCAGGTCTTTCACACGCACTTCGACGCCGAACACAAGGTGGCTGATGTCCACTTCGATGGACTTCGGAATATCCGCCGGAAGACACTCAATCTCGATTCCGCGCAGCAATTGCTCGAGGATGCCGCCCTCCTGTTTCACGCCGGCGGCCTCGCCTTTGAGCACGACAGGAACCGTGACCGTCAGCCTCTGGTCCATGGCGATGCGCTGCAGGTCCACGTGCAGCAGGGTTCCCTTGATGGGTTCGAACTGCCAGTCCACGATCATGGCTTTCGAGCGATCGCTGTCGAGCGCCAGGTCAAAGATCGTGTTGTGCCCGCTCTCCGACTTCAGGATGCGCAGGATCTGCCGCGGATCGACCGCCACCGCAGCCGCTTCTTTGCCCGCGCCGTATACAACGGCTGGAATCTTTCCGCCGACACGCACACGCCGGGCGGCGTTCTTGGTGCCTGGTTCGCGCTTGTGCGCTTCCAGAATGCTGATATCCGTTGCTGTCGCCATAATTCCGTTTCCGTCCTTCGTGGTATCGCTGTTCGTCGTTCGCCTTTCGCGATTCGCAAACCCGTTCAGTCCAGAGGCGAACAGCCAATAGCGAACAGCGAACGACGTTCCTAAATAAAAAGCTTGCTGACCGAAGTCTCTTCGTGAATGGACTGAATTGCCCGCCCAATCAGACCCGCGATCGAAAGCACCTTGATCTTCGAGACTTGCCTTGCCGCTTCCGCCAGCGGAATGGTGTTGGTCACGACCACCTCGGTGATCGGAGAGTTCACAAGATTTTCCACCGCCGCCCCGGAAAGTACCGGGTGCGAGCAGCAGGCATACACGGTGCTGGCGCCGTTCTCAATCAGCGCCTGCGCTACTTTCACCAGCGTGTCCGCCGTGTCGATCAGGTCGTCAATGATCAAGCAAGTCCGGCCCCTGACGTCGCCGATCACGTGCATCACTTCCGCCACGTTCATTTCGACGCGACGTTTATCCACGATGGCCAGCGCTGCATCCACTTTCTTCGCGAAAAAGCGTGCGCGCTCCACACCGCCTGCATCGGGTGAAACCACCGTCAGGTTCGGCAAGTTCAACTTCTTGAAGTGGTCCACCAGCACCGGCGAAGCGAACAGGTGGTCCACCGGAATATTAAAAAATCCCTGCAACTGCGGCGCGTGCAAGTCGACAACCAGCGCCCGATCCGCGCCCGCGGTGGTCAGCAGGTCGGCTACCAGCTTCGACGAAATCGGCACGCGCGGCTTGTCTTTGCGATCCTGGCGCGCGTAGCCGAAGTACGGAATCACGGCCGTGATGCGCCGCGCCGAAGCCCGCTTGAGCGCGTCCATCATCAACAACAGTTCCATCAGGTGCATGTCCACCGGTCGGCAGGTGGGCTGCATCACGAACACGTCGGACCCGCGCACGTTCTCCTGGATCTGCACATACGCTTCGCCGTCTTTGAAGCGCGTGACCAGAGCCTGGCCGCGCGTCAGGCCAAGAAAGCTGCAGACCTCATCGCAGAGCGCCTCGTTGGCGGTTCCACAGAAGACCTTGAATTTGTCGTCGACCCGGGCGCGCTGTTGCTTGCGCTCCGGCCTCTCGTCCGTGATCGGCTTTTTTTCCGCGGTCGTTTTTTCGGCAGTCGTGGTTGCAACTGTGGACATAGTTGAGGTCTCAGGTCTTAGTTATCAGGTCTCCGTCTCAAAAGGCGGCAGGCTCTTACTGAGACCTGACACCTGGCAACTGAGACCCGGTTATCTGGCTGGGCCGCTAGGATTCGAACCTAGACAAAGTGCTCCAAAGGCACTTGACCTACCATTAGTCGACGGCCCAGTAAAACGATCGGACTGGCGATTGCCCTTCAATTGTCGTTCAACTATTGTCGTTTAACAATGGCGTTCAACAATCGAAATCAACAATCAAGAATTCTTTTCCAATATTTCTGGCGCGTCAACGTACTGCTCACCACTGCCTTCAGCCCCCGCTTTCGCAGGCGGCTGGCCGCCTTCGCGGCCTCGGCTGGCGACCGGAACAGCCCATACAGGGTTGACCCTGACCCGGAGAGCGCAGCGTACCGCGACCCCGCGCGCTCCAGCGCACCTTTTATGTCACGCAATTCGGGATATTGAGGAAAGACGACTTTCTCGAAGTCGTTTTCAATCCCGGTACGGACAAGGTCGAGAAGCAAGCTCCCGGCCCGGCTCCCACCTTTTGCAGGAGCACCGGTGTTGGGTGAACCACTCAGCCACGCCGACAGCGCGCAGCCAACCTCAAATAGTCTATCGGAGGCTTCCGGCCGCGTCAATTGCTCTCGCGTAGGGACAGCCGCCCTCGGCTGTCCAGCCGAGCGCAGCTCGGCCCCGCTTTT
Source organism: Terriglobales bacterium (assembly GCA_049513095.1). Taxonomy (GTDB): domain Bacteria; phylum Acidobacteriota; class Terriglobia; order Terriglobales; family Acidobacteriaceae; genus Acidiflorens. The sequence goes on along the minus strand of JBEKWL010000093.1, from coordinate 877 downwards.
CGTGTGGGGACGGGCGCCCTCGCCCGTCCAAGCCGAGCGAAGCTCGGCAGGCTTTTCCCTCTGCACCCGCGCATCCCAGTCGGCAAATGCCTGAGCAGTCGATACCCCAACTTCCGGTGTCACCACCACCATCGCAACCGAAGGCAAATCCGGCAAAGGATAAACCTCTTCGCCATGCCCCACGCCCAGCGCCGTCCCGCCCACCAGAAACAGCGGCAGATCCGAGCCCACTTCAGCGGCAGTGCGTAGCCGCGTCGCCTCGGACAGTTTCTTCTTAAGCGTCCGCTCCAGCCCAATCATGGTGGCCACCGCATTCGAAGAGGCGGCGCCCAACCCTCCCTGCACCGGCAGCCGCTTGTCGATCTCGACAGTGACTCGGCCCTTCGCCCCAAGTTCGTCCAGCACCCGCGCGGCAATGCGATAGCAGGTGTTCGACGAATCGAGCGGAACCCGCGGGTCTTTACACAGGATCTCGATTCCGCTCCCGCGCCCGACGCTCACCCGGATGACGTCATGCAGCGCGATCGTCTGGTACACCGTGCGCAGATCGTGATATCCGTCCGCGCGCGCGGCCCCGATGTAGAGCCCGAGATTGATCTTCGCAAAAGAACGAACCGCGATAGTCATGGAAGGGGAATTGTAAGCGATTTGGGTGTGTGTGTGGCGCGGGCGCCCTCGCCCGCGTTTCACCGCCAGTGCGGCGGTTCCCAGATGGTCACACCGAGTCGCCCTGTGACCGGACGATTCTTGGGTTGTGAGTGTAATTGATTCCATAACAATGTCGGCTCCAACGCCCGAGTAGACTTTGGTGGTGCCAACCAACCAAGGCCCGGGAGAAAGGAGCCGAACGATGATCATTATAGGAGCGGATTACCAT
>JBEKWL010000092.1:0-14616 GCA_049513095.1 Terriglobales bacterium | reverse complement strand
GTACCTGGCATGGGTTTCAAACGCGGGCTCGCGGACGATCTGGTCATTGCCCCGTATGCCTCGGCGTTGGCGCTGATGGTGACGCCCGAGGAGGCCTGCCTGAATCTTCAGGCACTCGCCACCGACGGCTTTGAGGGTGAATACGGCTTGTATGAAGCGATCGACTATACTCCTGCGCGCGTGCCCCGCGGGCAATCGAACGTCGTGGTTCGGTCTTTCATGGCGCATCACCAGGGCATGAGCTTGCTGTCGTTGGCCTACCTGCTTCTTGATCGTCCCATGCAAAAGCGATTCGAGTCGGATCCGGTGTTCCAGGCGGCCGCGCTGTTGCTCCAGGAGCGGGTGCCAAAGGCCATGGCATTTTATTCGCATCTGGCCGAACTCTCCGACGTAGGTGCTGCTTCCAACGGTTCAGAAGCGCCGGTGCGCACTTTCAGCAGTCCTGACACGCCCATGCCGGAACTGCAGTTGCTGTCGAACGGCAGATATCACGTCATGATCACAAACGCCGGCGGCGGCTACAGTCGCTGGAAGAGCCTGGCGGTGACGCGCTGGCGCGAAGACGTTACCTGCGACAACTGGGGTACATTTTGCTATATCCGTGCCCTCGCCAGCGGCGAGTTCTGGTCAGCCGCATTTCAGCCGGCGCTCCAGGCATCGGAGAGCTACGAAGCGATCTTCTCCGAAGGGCGGGTGGAATTCCGCCGCCGCGACCACGAGTTCGACACCTATACCGAGATAGCCGTTTCGCCAGAGGATGACATCGAAGTCCGCCGCATCATCATCACTAACTCCTCGCGAGCGCGCAGAGCCATCGATGTCACAAGCTACGCGGAGGTCGTTCTCGGATCGCCGGCGGCGGATGCGCTTCACCCGGCCTTTAGTAATCTGTTCGTGCAGACCGAGATCATCCGCGAGAAGCGGACCATTCTCTGCACTCGCCGGCCCCGCTCTCCGGAAGAGCAGCCGCCATGGATGTTCCATTTAATGGCCGTTCATGGGGCGAAGATCGGAGAAATCTCCTACGAAACTGACCGGATGCGGTTCATCGGCCGGGGACGCACGATCGCCGATCCACAAGCGATGGCCGATCCCGCGCCGCTCTCGGGCCAAGAGGGGTCAGTGCTGGATCCGATCGTCGCCATCCGTCACCAAATCACGCTCGATCCGGAAGAAAAGGTGACGATCGATATCGTGTCTGGAATCGGCGCGACGCGGGACGCCTGTTTGGGCCTTGCTGAAAAGTACCAGGATCGGCGTCTCGCGGATCGCGTGTTCGATCTGGCGTGGACACATAGCCAGGTGCTCTTGCGGCAGATCAATGCCACCGAGGCCGACGCACAGCTCTATGGACATATAGCCGGCTCGATCGTGTACGCCAATTCCTCGCTGCGCGCGGACGCGAGCGTCCTCATGAAGAACCGCCGTGGGCAGTCCGATATGTGGGGCTACTCCATTTCCGGCGACCTGCCGATCGTGCTGCTCGAGATCGCAGATCCGGCCAACATCGACCTCGCACGCCAACTCATCCAGGCCCACGGTTACTGGCGCCTGAAAGGACTGGCGGTGGACCTGCTGATCTGGAACGAAGATCACTCCGGCTACCGGCAGCTTCTGCAAGACCAGATCATGGGACTGATTTCCGCAGGGGTTGAAGCCACCTTGACCGATCAACCGGGCAGCATCTTTGTGAGACCGGGGGACCAGATCTCGAGCGAGGACCGGATTCTGTTCCAGTCGGTCGCCCGCGCCATCCTCTCGGACAGCCGCGGAACGCTGGTCGACCAGATGCAGCGCCGCATCGCAGAAGTAACCATTCCGGTACTTCCGCTGGCCCGAGCCCACCGGCCCGCTCCCGCTGCAGTCGCCGCCTCACCTCGCTCCGACCTGATTTTCTTCAACGGAGTGGGCGGATTCACCCCGGACGGGCGCGAGTACATCATTACGACCAGCGAGCGGGAAATGACTCCGACGCCATGGGTCAATGTACTGGCGAACTCGCGCTTCGGAACCGTCATTTCAGAAAGCGGTCTGGCCTGCACCTGGAGTGAAAATGCCCAGGAGTTCCGCCTCACTCCCTGGAGCAACGATCCCGTGAGCGATTCGAGCGGTGAGGCGTTCTATATCCGTGATGAAGAGAGCGGCCACTTCTGGTCACCCATGCCGATGCCCAGACCGGGCGCGGCGCCTTATACCATCCGGCACGGATTCGGCTACAGCATCTTCGAGCACACCGAAGGCGGCATCCGCTCCGAAGTGTCGGTTTACGTGGCCGTCGACGCGGCCATCAAGTATACGGTGTTGAAAGTGCGAAATGAGTCGGGCCGATCACGCCGGCTCTCCGCCACCGGATATGTGGAGTGGGTTCTTGGCGACCTGCGGCCGAAATCGGCGTTGCACGTGATCACCGAAATTGACCCCAACGGCGGCGCACTGTTCGCGCGCAATCCCTACAATACGGAGTTCGCCGACCGGGTTGCCTTTTTCAACGTGGACGATCGCAGCCGCACCATGACCGGCGATCGCACCGAGTTCCTTGGCCGCAACGGCACGCTTCGGAGTGCGGCTGCTATGAATCGATCCCGGCTGTCCGGGAGAGCGGGGGCTGCTTTCGACCCCTGTGCCGCGATACAGGTTCCGTTCGAGTTGGCCGACGGGCAGGAGCGCGAGGTCATCTTCACTCTCGGCGTAGGCCGTGGCGAAGAGGACGCTCACAACCTGGCGGGTCGTTTCCGCGAATCGGCTGCCGCCCATGACGCGCTCGAAGCGGTATGGCAGTACTGGAAGCACACGCTGGGCGCGGTGCAGGTGGAAACACCCGACCAGTCCCTCAACGTCCTGGCTAACGGCTGGCTCGTCTACCAAACTCTTGCCTGCCGTTTTTGGGGGCGGAGCGCATTCTACCAGCCGGGGGGAGCCTTCGGTTTCCGTGACCAGTTGCAGGACGCGATGGCGCTTATCCATGCCGAGCCGCGCCTTCTTCGTGAGCACCTGCTTCTCTGCGCGTCCCGTCAGTTTCGCGATGGCGATGTCCAGCATTGGTGGCATCCCCCATCGGGCCGAGGCGTGCGCACGCACTGTTCGGATGATTATCTCTGGCTGCCCCTGGCGACGTGCCGGTACGTTCTCGGCACGGGGGATTCCGGGGTATTGGACGAAACGGCACACTTCCTCGATGGCCGGCAGGTTAACGCGGAAGAGGACTCGTATTACGATCTGCCCAACCGGTCGGAAGAGACGGCCAGTTTGTACGAACACTGTAGGCGAGCCATCCTGCGGGGCCTGCGCTTTGGCGAACACGGCCTGCCTCTTATGGGTTCCGGCGACTGGAACGATGGGATGAACCTTGTCGGCCATCAAGGCAGAGGCGAAAGCGTCTGGTTGGGGTTCTTCCTCTACCATGTGCTTCTACGCTTCGCTGAGGTTGCAGGCGTGCATGGCGACGTGCCGTTTGCCGAACGCTGCCGCCGCGAGGCGGCTCAGGTGCGCCAGAATATTGAGCTGCACGGCTGGGATGGCGAGTGGTACCGCCGCGCCTACTTCGACGACGGCTCCCCGCTTGGATCAGCGACTAACCCCGAATGCCAGATCGATTCAATTGCGCAAAGTTGGTCCGTTCTATCCGGAGCGGGCGATGCCGAGCGCACGCGCATGGCGATGCGCGCGCTGGATCAGCACCTCGTTCACCGGGACTGGCGGTTAGTTCAACTGCTCGATCCGCCGTTCGACAAATCGAATTTAAATCCCGGCTACATAAAGGGATACCTTCCGGGCGTGCGAGAGAATGGCGGCCAATACACTCATGGCGCCATCTGGGCGGCGATGGCGTTCGCCCAATTGGGAGATAGCCAGCGAGCATGGGAACTATTCTCCCTGATCAACCCCGTGAACCACGCGGAATCGGCGGGAACGATTGCAACCTACAAAGTGGAACCGTACGTCGTAGCCGCTGATGTGTATGCACTGTCGCCGCACATTGGCCGTGGTGGGTGGACATGGTACACCGGGTCGGCCGGATGGATGTACCGGCTTATTGTGGAATCGCTCTTGGGGCTGAGACTGGACGTGGACAAACTGCACGTTGCTCCGTGCCTTCCCGACAATTGGAAAGAGTTCAAGGTGCATTACCGGTATCGTGAGACGGTGTATCACATCACAATCGTGCACGGGCCGGCCGGGCATGGCGAGACCCGTGTTACGGTGGATGGCGTCAGGCGACAAGATAACGTCATTCAACTGGTTGACGACCAGCAGGAGCACTCGGTCGAGCTGAGACTAAACACTCCCGAGAGCGGCGCTGAGGGACAGCCCAACATCCCCGACATTAAAGACGAGGAAGAACGCCTGCCTACGCTTCCTGATTAAGAATGAGGAGGGAGGGCCGCATGGAATCCAAGGTACTAACGCGATTGAAGAGGGTAGCGGCCAGGCAGACTGTGACGCTGACCCATTACGGTCGCAAGTCCGGGAAGCCTTACGATGTCACGATCTGGTTCGTCGTGGATGGCGACAAGGTTTTTATCGGAACCGCGAACGTGAATCGCCAGTGGGTGCGCAACGTGCAGAAGACGCCGCAAGTCAAGTTGTCCATCGGGGGTGAGACGTTCGACGGCACAGCACGCTTCCTCACCGACCGCACCGAGCATGTACGCGCCATGGCGGCGATTCGAAGGAAGTACTGGATGTATCGGCCGATCATGGCGCTGGGGCAGGTGCTTACGGCTATCGGAGCGATGCGCGACAGGACGGGAGCGTTCGAGGTAACGTTGGCGGGATAGTTGCTGGGATAGAAAGAAGCTGTGCCAAGCGAAGCCCAAGCCCAGTTAAGGATTTTGCGCTCGTTCGCACCTCTTACGGGTTGGGCTGGAAAAAATTCCGGGGAGCAGACGGGTGACGCTCAGATGAGCAAGACGAAAGCGTATCTCAAGCAGCTCGAATTTTCTTCCAGATGATTACCTCAAGCTCGTACCGGTTCTTCGACCCTACTTCCACCAGATAACGGGAGTCGTGTGGGTTGCATCGTGGAGACGGGATATCCGTAAGGGGATATTCCAGGACTTTCTGTTCGCTATCTTGGCAGTTGGGACAGAGAACGTTTCGTTCCAGAAGCCAGTAAGTTTTGGCTTGTGGCCTGTGGCTCCGAGCGATTGCCTGGGCAACCTGCTCCGCACTGTTCAGCCACCCGCTCAGTTCCTCGGTTCCGTCCTCGTGGACAATTCTGACCTGGTATTCACTACCGTGGTTGTGCGCCATGTGTTTGCTCCCTAGCGCTAGGATGAGTTCGGAGGCTCCGGATTTCCTGGCTCAAATCTACGCCGGACGGAGTGGCCAGTCAATGCCGCAAGCACTGTGCCGTGAGGCATTTCCCAAGACTTCGGTAAACGGACTTTGCTAAGCCCTCATACTCATCCACCACCTGTGCCCGAGCCCAGCGCCGAGTACGTCGGTAACTTGGAACGATTCCGCCTGCGAGTGGACAATACCGACAGACGCCGCAAGTCCCTTTTCTCTCGCGACCGCCAAGAGGCGGTGTCAGGAAGGCTATGTCCTCACATCAGGTGTAATTCATGACGACAACCAAGATCGAAAAAGCAGGCGTTTGTTTTGGCATTGGCCGGCAGGATGGGTCGATCGTAATCGAAGTTCGCCCCCACCATGACACCATTTCCGCACTCAGGGGCGTTCAGGTTGGCTTCGAACTGCTGAACGGAATCGCCATCGGGCAAGCGAAGAAAATCCTGGATGTGCTGAACGAGAACGTAATCGGCGTGTCTGTTACTACAGCATCGGATGACAAGACGGAAGCGGCGTCAGGCTGACGAAGTCACAACGAAATTCTGAAGCCGCAGATGACACCTATGGATGAGCGCAAGACCCAACGTTTTGGGCGATACGAGATCCTCACCGAGTTGGGGCGGGGAGCCATGGGTATTGTCTACAAAGCGCGCGATCCCAAGATCAATCGAGTCGTCGCGGTAAAGACTATTATGTTGGCCGGTCAACCCCCGGAAGAGGAACGCGAGTATCGCGAGCGTTTCTTTCGCGAAGCGGAGGCTGCGGGCCGCGTGTCGCATCCTGGAATCGTAACCATCTTCGATGTGGGCGAGGAACCGGAGACGCGCGTTCCTTACATCGTAATGGAATTTGTTGGGGGGCAGTCCCTCGACAAGTTGCTGTCGCGGGACGACCACAAGTTACCGTTGGAGACAGCGCTACAGCTAACCATCGAACTGGCGGAAGCGCTGGATTGCGCCCACGGTCAAGGCGTGGTTCATCGCGATCTGAAGCCGGCGAATATTCTGTTGACCGAAGACGGCCACGCCAAAATCGCCGACTTCGGAGTGGCTAAACTGAACCTCGCCAACCAAACTCTGGCGGGACGTGCGTTAGGCACACCCGCTTACATGTCGCCCGAACAATTGAATTGCGAAGCCGTGGATGGGCGGTCGGACTTGTTTTCCCTGGGGGTGATCCTATACACGGTCCTGACAGGTTACAGGCCGTTTCAAGGCAACAGCGCTCTCACCGTCTCGTTCAAGGTAGTCAACCGCGACCCGATACCGGCGACCCTTCTCGATACTGCGTTGCCGCCGGGACTCGATCACATCATTACGCGAGCTATGGCGAAAGATCCCGCCGAGCGTTATCAACGCGGCTTGGAGATGGTGCAGGACATCCAGCACCTGCGGGAAGGACGAGAGCCTTTGAGTACGACCAAGGCAAAGCTGCCAGGTTCGCCTACGGGAAGCGCAGGCCCAACGGCGATGGAAGAAGGCCGATCGTCAGCTCTCGGCCAACTGGGGGTTGCCGCTAAACCCGGGTCAAGCACGCGCGCTCTGCCCCTCGGGCACGGTCCAGCGGAGAACCTGCTGCAGAAGATCCGGAAGAAGTCTTATGCCGGTGTCCTGGTTTTGGCCGGACTTTTCATCCTTGGGCTCTGGGTCATTTCGTTTGGCCCCCAAGGAGTGCGACTGAGAGCCGCCGAGCCGATGCCTCCCGCCAAGGAGGTTGCGCCGGTCAAAACGGCGGAGACGCCGGCGGCGCCAGCCGCGACGGTTCCTTCGGTTGCCACAGCGCCTGCGCCAATCGGGGGAAAGCTCTCGAAGAAGGTTCCAGCAGGCCGAACCCATCCCTCCCCAACGAAAGTGGCCCGCGACAGCTCACCAACCGTCTCTCCAGTAGTTTCGTCAGCCGCTTTGCCAGCCGCTTCTCCAGCAGCTACTCCGGCCACTTCTAACGCCACGTTGGAAATCGAGGTGGAGCACAATTTCGCGGCGGCCCATCTGTCGATCTGGGTGGATGACCTCTTGACTTATACGCACCAGTTGGAAGGAACGGACAAGAAACACCTGGTCGTGTTCCACCATGTCCAGGGCCATGAATTCCATGCCATGCAGGTGTCACCCGGGAAACATAGCCTTCGGGTGCAAGTAACTTCTGCCACCTCTGACCAGTCCGCCACGGTGGCGGGCGACTTTGCCAGCGGGCAGGAAAACGTGCTGCAGATCAGCTTCAATAAGCACGGCGAGATGAACCTAAGCCTGCAATAGTTAGAGGTTCGCCGCTACCCATACGTCATTTCCTGGCCGTGACCCGGTCTGCAATTTTGTCATACTCGGTCTTCGACATGATGCGCCGCGTCACCACTTCGCCGGGTTCGTTATAGGGACGCCCCGCAATCACCCGGTCCGCTTCTGCCGCAGTCACGCCCGGCAGGCTCAGCAACTGCTCTTTTGTGGCAGTGTTTAAATCAAGCGGCTTGTCGCGGCTCCAGCCCTCGCGTACTCCTGCCGCCACAGCCTCGGCATCGCGCTTCACCTCCGCCGTTGCTTGCGCGGTTTTCTCCTTCAGTTCCTGCGTGTTTTGTGGTTGAGTGCAGCCCGCGAGCGCAGCCAGCAGCAAAATTGTGGAAACCTGCCGATATCTGAGAAAGTCCATTTTACCCTTCGGACACAACCCACGGTTCGGTGGCCGCGCGGATCAGGTCCCGGCGGCACTAATAAGCAATGTTGCATATTAGTTTCATCCACCATCGTGTGACTGTCCAAAATTGCACACTTTCCTCGGATTGCTGTGAAAAGCTCGGGGAGGTTTAAACTTTTGAGACCTCGCCTCATTGCGAATTTTCACCGAGTGGCCAAAATTGGACAGCTTGGAGGGGGATAGTTCTGCCACACTGCGGCCATGACAACCAAAACGATTCCGGCATACCTTGAGGACGAGCGCCGAAAACTTGGAGACGCTCAGCTGCGGGTGGAAGAAGAAGCTGCGCGCACCCAACCGCTGCACCATGGTCACCATCGCACTGCGAAACAGCCCAAGCTGGAATTGCCAGCTCCGGCTGAAGCCGCAGCCAAAGCGGGAAAAACTGCCGCAGCAGCTCGGAAAAAGCCACGCGCCGCGCGAAAAACGGCAACGAAAGCCCGCAAGATGGCGTGACTAAGTAGTTTGGCGCCGCCTGCCCTATGAGTCATCCACGATGATCACTGCGAGCGGACGAACCGTGAAGCAGTCGTCGGTCGCATTGGTCAGTGGTTGCGCTCGCCGTGGTTTCGACCTTCCGATATCCATGCATTGTCCGGCACTGTGTATCGCGTGTGATGAATGCCGTTGACTTCGCCAGCCATTTTTTGCTGTACTTGATCTGTTAATCACGGTGAAGGAGTTCACCGCCAACCGCTGTCCCAAAGCTTAAGCCGGGACCAGCTGATGACTCCTGACAAGCGGATTTTTTGTCGCGGAGTCATGGCGCCGGAAGCGATCCGCAGAACTAGTGAGGTGGCCCTTCATGGAGAATATGTGGGTGCTGGCCGCTGTGTGGGTAGGCCTGGCCCTGATCGCGACGCTCATCGCCATCTGGTTCAAGATCTCGACCGCGCTCACCGAGATTGTTGTCGGCACGGTCGCCCAACTGCTGATTGGCGTGCTTTTCGTGCATGCTGATCTGGGCGGGAAGACAGGCTGGATCAGCTTTCTCGCCGGCACGGGCGCCATTGTTCTTACCTTTCTGGCCGGGGCCGAACTCGATCCCCAGATCTTCCGCACGAAATGGAAAGAAGCGACGGTGATCGGGCTCGTGGGTTTCTTCGGGCCGTTTCTTGGGTGCACGGCAGTGGCCCACTACATCCTGCATTGGACCGTACGTTCCAGTTGGCTGGCCGGGGTCGCCCTCTCCACCACTTCCGTGGCAGTCGTATATGCGGTGATGTTGGAGCTGGGTTTCAACGTCACCGATTTTGGCAAGACGGTGCTGGCCGCATGCTTCATCAACGATCTGGGAACCGTGATCGCCCTGGGAATGATCTTCTCGCCGTTCACCATCAAGACTCTGATTTTCGTAGTCGTTAGCGTGGTTGCCTTCGCCGTCCTTCCTTTTCTCACGCCGCGATTCTTCGAGAAATACGGAGGGCGCGTTTCCGAAATTGAGGCCAAGTATCTGCTCTTCATGCTGTTCGCAATGGGAGGATTGGCAGTGTGGTCGGGCAGTGAAGCAGTCTTGCCGGCCTATATCATCGGAATGGTGCTGGCGGGCAGTGTTGGTAAGGATCACATTCTCATAAGGCGTCTGCGCACCTTGACTTTCGGATTGCTGACGCCGTTTTACTTCATTCGAGCGGGATCGTTTGTGTCCGTGCCTGCATTGATCGCGGCCCCGCTCGTATTCACTGCGTTGTTTTTCGCCAAGATGCTGTCGAAGGTAATTCCTCTGTTCCCCACGGTGAAGGCATTTGACTATCAGAAGGAAGAAGGACTGTACTTCACGCTGATGATGTCTACCGGCCTGACGTTTGGAACTATTTCTGCGCTCTTCGGTCTGAATCACGGCGTCATTACCCAGGCGCAGTATTCTTACCTGGTCGCTACGGTGATCGGCAGCGCCGTGGTGCCCACTCTGATCGCCAATGCCTGGTTCATGCCGAGACACTTGCTGGCCACTAAGAAAGAAGAGAAGCCGATCTCATCTCAAGCTGTGAGCGAGAAGGCAACTAAGGAGGGAGCATGACGGGACAGCGGCACAACACCCATTTTCGGAAGTTGCTGGTTGGTTACGACGGGTCTCCGCAATCGGAAAAAGCAGTGGATATAGCCTTTTCGCTGGCCAAGTGTCTGGATGCGACGGTGCTGATCTTTGCCGTTGCGCGGCCGCCTGAGCCCGCAACTTCGGTCGAATTGGAAGCTGTGCTCGACGACGCGAAGGAACATTTCGAAGAAGGATTCAAGAAGATTCTGGAGAAGGCCCGTTCCCTTGATGTGGAGGTGAAGACCGACATGGCAGTCGGACATCCCGCAGAACAAATCATCCACCGGGCAGAAATGGATGGGATTGACCTAATCATTTTGGGCCGGCGGGGACGATCCATGATCTCGAGAATGATGTTAGGTTCGGTCTCCGAGCGAGCTTTGAGATATGCGCACTGTCCGGTGATGGTCGTGCACTAGGTTGGATGAGGGATATACCCAGGCCTGGCATTTTCCATCCCCCCGCATCGCCGAGAGATCCCATGCTGCCGGAATTCATCTTCGACCGTGAAGAGGAAAGACAGGGCATCAGGCAGCGCCTCGCGAAGAGGCGTCCCTTCCTTATTCATGGACCCGCGGGCGTTGGAAAAACTCTCCTGCTGCGCAGTTTGTTGGCGGAATTTCCGTCGATTCTTTACTGTGAGGATTCCGCGACGACGCACAGCGTGTTCCGCAGTTTCGCCCGCAGCCTGCTGAGGCTGCACAATCCACGCGCACAGACCGCTTTTCGAAACGTGGAAGCCATCAAGACGAAGTCGGCGGTCTCCCTGAAAGGGATTGTGATGGACGCGTTGCATGAGGGCGAGTACTCGGTTGTCCTCGATCACCTGAAGCGCCCTTCGCATTCCTTTGCGGCGGCGGTGCGCGAAATCATGGGATGGGGCTCCACGCCGGTAAGCGCAGTGGCCCGGTCGAGTCACATGGAAGACACCGGCTTTCTTCAGCCCTTTTATTCGGACCGCTCCGAGAAGTATGAGCTCCGCAACTTCGAAACCTCGGTCGCTGAGCAATTTGCTCGTGAGCTGGTCAAGCGGGTTGGTCTCTCGGCGCCAAATCTGGCCGAGTTCCTCGACAAGGTTCTGGAGTTCAGCGCCGGGAACCCAGGAGCGATTAAGGCCCTGATAGAGATGGCGAACTACCCAAAGTATCGCTCCGATGACCACATCAAGATCACCCCACTCTACATCGACTTTCGCATGAACTGGAAGGTCGCCAGGTAAGGTTGGCAGGTGACGACCGGTATGTGATTTTTTTGTCGCCAACTGGACGGGCCTGATCTTTCTAGGGAAACACTTCCAGCAGAAGGACGAGCCAGCATTGCGTCCGCGCTGTACGATGGCTGTATGCTTTTAATCCCACGGAGCGTGTCATGATACCTGCACTCGCGAACCTGCAACCTGAACCGATATGGAAGCACTTTGACCGATTGGCGGCCATTCCCCGCGCCTCCACAAAGGAGGCCGCAGCGCGGGACTACGTCTGGGTGCTGGCCACAAAACTGGGTCTCGAATCCGTGCAGGACGATGCCGGCAATCTCGTGGTCCGGAAACCTGCTCGGCCGGGACGCGAGGGAGCACCGATGGCTCTCTTACAGGGCCACCTCGACATGGTATGTGAAAAGAACGAAGGCACTGTTCATAACTTCGATGCCGATCCGATCAAGGCGGTAAGAGATGGGGACTGGCTGAAGGCAGATGGCACGACCCTGGGCTCCGATAACGGAGTCGGCGTGGCCGCCGCACTGGCCGTCATGGAGAGCAATGACATTGCCCATGGCCCGCTGGAGTTCGTTTTCACCATTGACGAGGAGACCGGACTCACGGGCGCTTCGGCATTCCCGGGTGGCTTGCTCAAGTCCAAGTATTTTCTCAACCTTGACAACGAAGAGATGGGAACACTCTGTATCGGTTGTTCAGGCGGCGTCAAGACGACTGCTCGACGTAAAGTCACGCTTCATCCCGCCAGCGCAGGATCGGCCTGGCGGATCAAGGTGTCTGGCCTGAAAGGTGGCCACTCCGGTGTCGATATCCATCAAGGCCGCGGCAACGCGCTACGGATCATGGGTGGGGTTCTTCAGGTCTTGCTGGATCGCCTTCCGATCGAAATCGCCCAGATCAACGGGGGAAGCGCGCAGAATGCGATTCCGCGCGAAGCTGCGGCCTTGGTGGTGGTAGCCGACCCCTCTCGCGAGAGCGAACTGAAATCGCTTGTAGCCACCGCCGAAGCTGGTTACAAAGCCGACTTGGGAGGATTCGATTCCGGACTGTGGGTCACGCTCGAAAAAGCCGAACGCCCGGGAAATGTGCTGGATGCGACTGACGCGAAACAAACAGTAGCTCTGCTCGCGAGCCTGCATCATGGCGTACTGGCTATGAGTCCCGACGTTGCCGGCTTGGTCCAGACGTCCACGAACCTGGCGACCGTCAATACCACGGGAGACGCGGTGGAGATTGTTACCAGTCAGCGGAGTGCGATCGAGAGCAGCATGCTGGCCGCCGCCCGCATGGTTGCGACCGTAAGTCGTCTGGCAGGCTTTGAAGTGGAGCACGGAGGCAAATACCCCGGCTGGAAACCGGAGCCGAACAGCGACATCGTGCGCAAACTCCAGGAGGTGCACAAGAAACTCTTCGGCGAACCGGCAAAGCTGATCGCCATGCACGCTGGCCTGGAGTGCGGCGTCATTGGCGAGAAATATCCCGGCATGCAGATGGTGTCTTTTGGTCCGACGATCGTAGATCCTCACAGTCCGAACGAGCGCGTGCAGATATCGTCGGTAGAAAGTTTCTGGAACTACCTTAAGCTGGTGCTAGAGAACCTGTGAGCACATGATTCCGGCTGCAGTCGCAACCATTGAGCCGCAACCGCGCCGCCCATCCACTTGCGGGATTTTCACCGCGGGCTATTGACTCTTCTGGTTCATTGAAGGTCATTATTGGGAGGTTGTACGATTATTCGATTATTTGGCCAATTATTTTTTCGGTGGCCGCGCAGATCATTGCAATCCCGATATTCATAGACTTTGAGGAGACGACTCGTCCCGAGCAGCAGGAATAAGGGTTTTAGCCCGGAGCGGAGCAGCGTCCTTCTACACAAATCCATACATGGAACACACTTTAATAAGGTAGGGTGCTTTGCTCTGCTCAAGTGTTAACTCCCGTGATGCCAATTACGTCGTTATGTGACCGGCGTCACAGATTCGCCAGTGGAAACAACGTAGATTTCGACCCCATGTTCTGCGCCGAAGGTCTGAGCTGAGCGGAACGAGGAGACATCATCTATGTTGAAGCTGAAAATGTGTTTGTTGAGCCTACTAGTGATGGCCGTCATGGCTGTGCCGGTCATGGCTGGAAACAACGAGGCGAAAACGGCAAATGATACCGCGAACGCAACCAGCGCAGAAGCTAGCCCCGCTGCGTCAAGCCTAATCTCGACCTCGGTCGATGCGAATGCCACGAGCTCAAGCGCGGATCCCAATTCCTCGCCGCAAGCTAAAGCTATGCCGCAGGGAGCTCCCCCGCCCGTCCCGCCCCCAGCGGTGGTCCCGGCGATTGTTCCCTTGCGGGTGCTTCCCATCGACCCGCCCAAGACCGGTGGTCTAAATGGCATAAAGGTGGGCCCGCTCACGCTGGCGCCTTATGGCTTTGTCAAAACGACGTTCGTCCATGACAGCAGCATGCCCGATGGCGATGACATGCCGAGTGTTGGCCTGTTCTTTTATTCCAACAGTATTAACAACACCGGCCCAACACAGGATCCCGAGATCCACATCAAGGCGCGGTCCACGCGCTTTGGCTTGAACCTCGAATGGCCGGACATCTCGCCTAGGCTGACGCTTACCGGCAAAATAGAGGGCGACTTCGAAGGCAACTACAATGAATCCGCTAACGCCGACGTCACCTCCATTCGCAACCCCAACCCGCGGTTACGTATGGCCATCGTCCGCATGGATTACCACGCCAGCGAGTCCACCGACATCTACTTCATAGGTGGACAGGACTGGACGCTTTTCGGATCCGGCGCACTGCCCAACATTCTGGAAACCACCATCTTGGGCGGATTTTATGGCTCCGCTTACACCCGCTCGCCACAAATGAAGGTTGGCTTCGTGGAGACGCTGAGCAAGGAGCACCACATCAAGTTCGAGCCTACATTTGGGGTCATGATGCCCAGCACAGGTCAAGTCGAAAGGCTCGCGACGAGCTTTTCGAACGGTCTCCAGAACCAGATCGGGCAAGCCGAGCGCGAGGGCGCCGACGCCGACCGTCCCGAGTACGAAGGCAGATTGGCCTTGAGTTTCCAGCTCGACAAGGCCAGGGGCGTCTCCCCGGCACAAATCGCCTTGTCTGGATTCTATGGCAAGCGCACATCGATCGTTACCGGCGCGACGTACTTCTCGGGTGGCGTATGCACTCTATCTGACCCCAACTACTGCGCTGCTTTCCCGAACGGTTTTCAATCTTCCAGCAAGCAGTACGGCGGCCAACTCACGCTGCAATTGCCCACCCGATGGTTTACCTTGGTGGGGAGCGCCTGGCGCGGAGGCGACCTGCGCTTCTACGCCGCCACCCTAATCAACTCTTTTTTCACCAACGTAAA
>JBEKWL010000091.1:0-17086 GCA_049513095.1 Terriglobales bacterium | reverse complement strand
ACACGTTCTGGAACGAGAGAATAGCCGTTTCTTGGAGCGGGACTTGGCATGTCAATAGCAGCTCCGCCACTCCGTCAACGACTGACTCGTTCTGTCGGGGCGGGTAACGGAAGTCCCGCTCCATCATTAGGCAAGATTCAACGATAAGGAGAAAACAGATGAAGCCGAGTACGAAGGATAAGATTAAAGGCACTTTTCATGAAGTGAAAGGCAAAGTCAAAGAGAAGGCAGGCCAACTCACGAACAATCCTGACTTAAAGGCTGAAGGCAAAGCCGAACACACCGCCGGCAAAGTTGAAAAAAAGGTCGGGCAGATCGAAAAAGTATTCGAGAAGTAAATTAGGCGGCCTCTGTCCGGAGCACGCTGCGTTCGGGACAACTGATGCACCGCCGTTTTCCGCTCAGTACTGCAGAGACCCGGCGGACTGTCAGCTTGGCGCTCGGAGTTCTGTATTGAAGCGGGCCACACATATCAGCCCCACGAACCAACCACTTCGTCGCCCGAACCCGCGCGGCTGTCCCCGGTAAACGGCTGAATCAGCGTCAACACGATTGCAACAACTCACCAATTACCAACAGCAGAAAGACCAGCAAAGGAGAAATAAAATGTCAGATCAAGAAAATCGCAACCCGCAACATACCGATCCGAAGAAGCCCGCTCCGGAGCAGAAACCGATAATCCAGCCGAATCAACCAGTGCAACAGAAACAGCCGGCCCCCAGCGTACAGCCCAAAGGTCCGCAAGAGCAGAAAAAGTCGGCTTAGGCTGCGGCTTTAGGTTGGTGAAATAGAGGGCTCAGGGCGGTTCGATTGACAGTCGAGCCGCCCTGATAAACGTCGCCCAGGTGTTTGCCATCGATGGCGATCTCGAGCAAGGTTTGAGCGCTGGCGGTGAACAACAGGTCGTAGAACAAACGCGGGTTCTCCAAGACCAGCACATTGAGTTCGTGAGGCACCGTGAACACGACGTGGAAATAGCTGGTGGTCAGGAGTTCTCGTTCGCGGGCCGTCAGCCAGCGCTGGCGCGCCTGCGTCTGGCACTTGGGGCAGTGCCGATTTCTGCACGAGTTATATGAGATGGACTGATGCCCGCAGCTGGGGCAGGCATCACGATGACCGCCCAGCGCAGCGGTGCGACAGCGCTGAATGGCGCGAAAGACTTTGAGCTGTTGAAAGCTGAAGCTCGATCGATACCGATCCAGGAAGCGATCGCCCTGCACGCGTAGCATGTCGGCCACCTCGAAGGTGGGCCGAGTCATTGTGGCGACAGCTGCGGGTGGGGAACAGATAGAGCCTGGGCTTGCGCCAGCCCAGTACTCGCGCAGGGTTTCCAACAGAGTTGGACTCAGCGGCAGATCGCGATCCTTGCCGCCCTTGCCTTCCACCACTCGGATGATCATCCGCTGGCTATCGATGTCGCTGACCTTGAGATGGGCGAGTTCGCTGCGTCGCCTGCCGGTGGCGTACAGCGTTATCAGCAACGTCCGTCGAAACAGTGTCCCCGCCGCATCAATCAGGCGCGCAACTTCTTCCCGGCTCAGCACTGTTGGCAGCCGACGCCCGTCCTGGGGGTAGGGCAAGAAATCACGGAACTGATGGCGCTTGAGCGTCTTGACGAAAAAGAAGCGCAGCGCCGCTACCCGGTTGACTACGGTGCCGGGTGTCAGCTTGCGCTCTGTCAGCAGGTAGGCTTGATAGGTTCGAAGTTCGTTGGGGCCGAGTTTGTCGGGGGACTTACCAAAATACTTGGCGAACTCGGTCACCACCCGCAGGTAATTGCGCGTGGTGATGGCAGAATAGTTGCGCCGCTGGAGTTCCTCCAGCATCATTTTGCGTAAACGGGTCACAGGAATCTCCTTTCCCTATGACCCACACTATGTCAACTCGTTCTGAACTTTCGCGGTTCACCCACGCGGTAGCGTCCGCCGCGCCAGCGGCTTAGTCCTTGTCGGCCAACCGGAAGTTATCCATAAACGGGCTTGTGGGAAGTCGGCAAAAGGAATCTGCTTCTGAAGCTGCTCCAGCAGAAGGCGCCACGGCGATGAAAAGTCTCTCGTGTTTTTCTCGTGTTAGTTCACGACTCAGCGGCGGCCCGCACGACTACTGGGGCTGAAACACGCATTTGACGCGCCTCCACGAGTGTAAGCTGTTGATAATGTGGGAGGATTTGCAAATTACGAATATGGCGGTTCCCCTGTCTCAACTGACCGCCGCCGACGCAGATGAACCCACCATCGAGACCATCGGCGACTAGCACCACTGCGTGGCACAGGGCTAAACGCCGACATCTGCGGCTTGCTCTTCGTGTACAACCACCATGGCAAGTTCCATTCACCAGACCCGATCAGCCAACCAAATTGCTTGAGCTTTGCGGTTACATTCGCCATCGGCTCCGCAGAATTTTCGTTAGGGACAGTCCTGTCGTTGGGGAAAGCCAACCCACAACCCAACCCACACAATGCGATGTCTTGTACGACTTCCGCGAATTTTGGCAGTCCCCGCGGTCTTGTAAGTCATTGACAACCCTAGTAAACCCAGACTCACACGGTGGAAGTCGTAGGTTCAAATCCTACAGCGCCCACCATCTTGCAATACGTAAGATTTGCCCCTAATGATCGGCCAGACCATCTCGCGCTACCGCATTGTCGAAAAGCTCGGGGGCGGCGGTATGGGGGTCGTTTACAAGGCCGAGGATACCGAGCTAGGTCGTTTCGTTGCGCTCAAGTTCCTGCCTGATGACGTTTCCCGAGACTCGCAGGCATTGGAACGTTTCCGACGTGAAGCTCGTGCCGCCTCCGCTCTCAACCATCCCAACATCTGCACGATTTACGACATCGGCAAGAGTGGTGAGCAGTCCTTCATCGCCATGGAGTTTCTGGACGGGATGACGCTGAAGCACCGGATTGCAGGAAAGCCGATGGACTCCGAACTGATCCTGTCTCTCGCTATCGAGATTGCGGATGCGCTCGATGCCGCACATGGAAAGGGGATCGTTCATCGCGACATCAAGCCGGCCAATATTTTTGTCACCGAGCGCGGACATGCGAAGATTCTCGACTTCGGGTTGGCCAAGGTTGCGCTTCCTGCCAGTTCTGCCAGCCAAATAGCCGCACAGAATACTCAGACCGCTGCAACTATCGCCGAGGAACATCTCACCAGCCCCGGTTCTACGCTCGGCACCGTAGCTTATATGTCGCCGGAGCAGGTTCGAGGTAAGGAACTCGATGCTCGCACCGACCTGTTTTCGTTCGGGGCGGTTCTCTACGAGATGGCAACGGGTCTACTCCCGTTTAGGGGCGACACATCTGGTGTGATCTTCGAATCGATCCTGAATCGAGCGCCAGCGCCAGCAGTGCGGGTAAATCCAGATATTCCAGCGGGGTTTGAGCACGTCATTAACAAGGCTCTGGAGAAAGACCGAAACCTTCGCTATCAGAGCGCAGCGGAGATGCGAGCCGACCTGCAACGACTGAAACGGGACACGGACTCTGGTAAGTCGGCTGCCCTTCCTGAATCGACACCCGTTTCTCGCAACAGACAGCTCCAATGGGTCGCCGCGGCCGCTGTTGGGGTTATCGCTGCAATCGTGATCGCACTCTTCCTCTGGCAGTCTCGGCACCCCCAAGCCTCGCCCCTTGGTTCTGTAAGCTCGAAGGCCATCGCGGTTCTGCCGTTCCAGAATGCGGGCTCCGACAAGGACACTGATTTTCTGCGGCTCGCCTTGCCAGATGAAATTGCGACTGCGCTGAGCTACGTGCCGTCGTTCTCCATTCGTCCTTTTGCCACAACGAGCAAGTACAGCGGGCCGAACTTGGACTTGCAACAGGCTGGTCGGGAGATGGGGGTGACCTGCATCGTAACGGGACACTACCTCACGGAAGGTAACCAGTTGGAGGTCACACTGGAAGCGGTGGATGTCGCGAATAACCGCAGTGTTTGGCGAGACACCATCAATGTTGCGGCGTCAGACAAGATTGCGATGCGGGAACAAATCACGTCGAGAGTGCGGCAAGGCCTTGTCCCCGTGCTTGGAGGATTATCAGCCTCTGGGGAGGCGGGAACTCGGCCCAAGAGCGAAGAGGCCTACGACCTGTATTTGCGCAGCATCGCGGTCCCGCGTGATGTTGCTCCTAATAAGGACGCCATCGCGATGCTGGAGCGTGCTGTGGGTATTGACGCCAGCTACGCGCCCGCCTGGGAGGCTTTGGGAGTGCGTTACTACTACGACAGTAATTATGCTGACGGCGGGGAACCAATGCTCAAGCGTTCGGACTCGGCTCTGGAACGAGCACTGGCGCTTGATCCGAACTTGATTCCTGCCGCCGGACAGTTGATTACCAACCAAATGGATCGAGGCGACATTAGACAAGCCTACGCGCAAGCGTCAGCCTTGGTTAAGCGCCTCCCGAAAAGCGCGTGGGCCCATTTCTCTTTGGCTTATGTCCTGCGCTATGCGGGACTGTTGGACGAATCGGCACGCGAGTGCGACACAGCGCTCGCCTTGGATCGGAACAGCACATTCCGGTCGTGCTCTTGGGCGTTCATGCAATTAGGTGAGCCACAGAGGGCGATGGAGTTCGCCCGCCTCGACGCAGGCTCGGACTGGGCAGCCAGGACAACAGCTTTTATTCTTCTGGAGCAAGGCAAACTGGACGAGGCACGACAAACGATTCAGAGAACGTCGGAGCGTCCTCTACTGGGCCGTGATCTGCTTCTAGCCTGCCAAGACCCCCAGCAGACATCCCAATTGGACGGAGCCGCGAAAAAGAGCGAAGCGGCCGCGCTTGCGGGAGTTGACGCGGAGCCTCGGTATTTCGTTGGCGCTCTGCTGTCGTATTGTGGTCAAAAGGATGCCGCTGTTCGCTTGTTGAGAAGCGCCATTGAACAGAACTATTGTGCCTACACCGCCTTGCAAACCGACCCGTTGCTTGTGAAGTTCCGGGGAACGCCTGAGTTCAGAGAATTGCTATCGGCAGCGAAAGAGTGCCAGAACAGATTCTTGGCGCAGAGAGACCAGATTCCACATTGAAAGACAACGACCCCGACATCCCCATCCTAAAAGAAGCCAAAGCGGAGTATGCGAAGCTGCAATAGTTGCCGAAATCAAAGCGTTTACACTAACTGAGAAATTGCGTTTCCTTTTCCGTGCCGTTCGCAAGGAATTGCTCCGAACTAGCCGCGTAAGACGCCATCTGCCGCGGTCGTGCAACCCGAAAGTGAGACATCAAGTTAAGGGGCCAGCCACATCGAATCACTTCTTCCCTGCTCTGAAATGCTAAGATTTCGGGCATGCCTCTGCGCAGCAAAGTCAAGAAAGTAACGCACGCGGCGGGGAAGATGATTCGCGGGCGTAAGGGCGAGCCGCACGCCTCGGCGGAACTGGTCATCATTACCGGCATGAGCGGCTCGGGGAAGGCTTCGGCGCTGAAGGCCTTCGAGGATCTCGGTTACTACTGCGTGGACAATCTGCCGGTGGAGCTGATTCCGCGCTTTGCCGAACTGGCATTGCGGTCGGGAGAGACTCCGCGCACGGCGCTGGTGGTGGATGTGCGCGAGGGCTCGCAACTGGAGAAGCTGCCGGCGATTCTGAAATCGGTGAAGCGGGCAATCGCGACGCGGGTGATTTATCTGGAAGCGAGCGATGCCGCGTTGCTGCGGCGCTTCAGCGAGACGCGGCGGCCGCATCCGCTGGGGACGGGCACCACGGTGCGGGCATCGCTCCGGGCCGAACGGCGGCATCTGCGGGCGATTCGCGCGCTGGCCGACCTGGTCATCGACACTTCCAAATTCAATGTTCATGAACTGCGGGCGCACTTGACCGATCGCTTCAAACAGCAGTCGGGGAGCCAGCAGACGATTCTGGTCTCGTGCGTGAGCTTCGGATACAAACACGGCGTACCGGACGATGCCGACCTGGTGTTTGATGTGCGCTTTCTGCCCAATCCTCATTTTGTGCCGGAGTTTCGTGGGCTGACGGGACGCGACCCTCGGGTCGCCAAATACATCCGGTCGTTTCCGCAGACGCAGGAGTTCATTAACCGCATCTCAGACCTGCTGGTCTACCTACTGCCGCACTACATTCGCGAGGGCAAGAGCTACCTGACCATCAGCTTCGGATGCACCGGCGGACAGCACCGCTCGGTGATGATCGCCGAAGATGTAGGCAAGCGGCTGCGGAAAGCGGGATACAAAGTAAAGGTCGTACATCGGGACAGCCCGAAGTAGGCGAGCAACTGGATATCCTTCCGCCCGTAGAAACGGGGCTTGCCCCGTCTCCCTCCGCGTCAGGAGACGCAGCGAGCCGCGTCTCTACGGGAAATCACATGTAGAATTGAGCCTCACACGCATGGCAACCTCCACAGTGACGGGCGCGAGGAGTGAAAGCACACCGGCAGAGTCCCGTCCACTGCGACGCCTGTTGCGCTACGTTTTGCCGTACTGGTGGCAGTTTTCCGCGTCAGTCGTACTGATGGCGGCGGTGGGACTCTTGGATGCAGGCCGCTTGCTGCTCATCCGCCCGATTGTCGATCGCGTATGGAACCCCGGCTCCCAGGACAAGACCATCCCGTTGTTCAAGCTGCCGGGCACCGAGCGCTTTCTTGACCTCCATCAACTGGTTCCGTCCCATTTTCACAATCCATGGACGGTCGTGGCCTTTGCGCTGGTGGCAGCCACGGTATTAAAGGGGATCTTCGACTACGCCGGAACCTACCTGGTGAACTATGCGGGTTTTGGAATGATCACGGACCTGCGGGATGATCTGTATAACGCAATCCTGCGGAGTTCGGCGGCGTTTTTCACAAAACACACGACGGGCACGCTGCTCTCGACGATGGTCAACGATATCGAGAAGGTGCAATACGCGATGTCGTCCGTGCTGGCGGAATTCCTGCAACAGTTTTTCACTTTAATTTTTGTAGCGATGGTAGTGGTTTCGCAAGGTGGCAAACTGGCGTGGGTGTTACTGCTGTTCGTCCCCGCGATTTTATATTCGTCGAAAAAGATCGGCCGGCGAGTGCGCACCACGACGCGGGGCGGCCAGGACAAGCTGGCCGAGATCCAGAACATTCTTCATGAAACCATCACCGGAAACCGGATCGTCAAGGCGTTCAGCATGGAGAATTGGGAAATCGAGCGATTCCGCGCCGCCGCACGACGGTTGTTCCGGGCGAACCTCCGGCTGGTGGCGGCGTTTGCGATCAGCTCTCCGCTGATGGACATTCTCGGCTCGATCGCTGTTGCGCTTCTGCTACTGCTGGGCCGCGACCAGATCAACAAGCACTTGTTAACAGAAGGCGCTTACTGCGCGTTTATTTTTGCCGTTTTCAAGCTCTACGACCCGGTGCGCAAGTTCGCAATGTTCAACAACAATTTCCAGCAGGCCGTGGGAGCCTCGTCGGAAATTTTCCGTTTCATGGATATGGAAGACGAAGTGCGGGAGAAACCGGGAGCGAAGCGGCTGGGAAAATTTGCGCGGGCGATCCGGTTCGCCGACGTGTCTTTCTCCTATGAAAACGCCGAGGATTCGCCGGTTGTGCTGCGTGGTATCAATCTGGAGGTGAAAGCAGGCGAAGTGCTGGCGGTAGTGGGATCGAGCGGCGCGGGCAAGAGCACCCTGGTGCATCTGATCCCCCGCTTCTTTGACGTCAGCGGCGGGCGCATTCTGATTGACGACAACGATGTGCGGGATGTGACGCTGGAGTCGCTGCGATCGCAGATCGGGATCGTCACGCAGGAGACGGTGTTGTTCAACGATACGGTGAGAAACAATATCGCCTACGGCCAGCCGCATGTATCGCAGAAGAAGGTGGAAGAAGCGGCGCGGGCGGCGCGGGCGTATGAATTCATCCGCGGGCTTCCGGTAGGGTACAGCACCATGATCGGGGAGCGCGGGGTGCGGCTTTCGGGCGGGGAGCGGCAGCGCATCGCGATTGCACGGGCGATCCTGAAAAATGCGCCGATTCTGATTCTGGACGAGGCCACGTCGGCGCTGGACAGCGAGCAGGAATCGCTGGTGCAATCGGCGCTGCAAAATCTGATGAGCGGGCGTACTGTGTTTGTGATCGCGCACCGGCTCTCGACTGTGCGGCGCGCCAATCGTATCGTGGTGCTCGAAAACGGCACGATCGCCGACATCGGTGCGCATGAAGAACTGATGCAAAAGTTGGGCACGTACCGGCGGCTTTACGAATTGCAGTTTGCCGAAGCCGACGCGCCCAAGGCAGTACCCACGTAGGGACAGCCGCCCTCGGCTGTCCAACGGAGCGCAGCTCCGCCAAGGTTTTGATCTATCGGAATGCTGCCGCGCTCTGCGCGGCGGGACAGCCGAGGGCGGCTGTCCCTACGTGATTTGAGATGAACTTATGCCACTTCACTCCATGACGGGATTCGCGCAGGTCAAAGGGCAGGTCGCTGCTCAGTTGGCGTTTGCGCTGTCGCTGAAATCAGTGAACCATCGTTTTCTGGATCTTCACTTCCGGCTGCCGTCCGATACCGACTCGCTGGAGATGAAGCTGCGCCGGATTCTGAAAGAGAAGCTGGCTCGCGGCCACGTGGAAGTGATACTGAACCTGGATCGCTCGGGCCCGAACGGCGTCGCGCTCAACCGGCAACTGATTGCCGGCTACGTGGAGGCGTTCCGCGCGGCGGCCGATGAATTTGGGGTTGAAGGTGAGCCCGATCTGAACGTGGTTCTGAGGATGCCGGGCGCGATGGATTCGGGCGCCGAGAAATCAGGAGACGAACTGGAGACCGCGGTGATGGCGCGAGTGGAAGAAGCGCTTTCCCGGCTGAATGAGATGCGCGAAGAAGAAGGCCGGAGCATCGGCACGGAGTTGCGCGCTCGCATGGCAAATCTGGAAAAAGCGGCGGTAGGAGTGGAAGCCCATCGCAGCACTATTCTGCGCAGCTACTCGGATCGCTTGCAATCGCGCATGATGGAACTGCTCGGCGCACAGGTGGACAAAGAACGGATCCTGCAGGAAGTGGCGGTGCTGGTGGATCGCAGCGACATCCAGGAAGAACTGGTCCGTCTGAATGCGCATGTGAAGCATTTTCTCGGCTTGCTCGACCAGGGCGGAGAAGTGGGCAAGAAGATGGACTTCCTGCTGCAGGAAATGAACCGCGAGGCCAACACGCTGCTCTCGAAGACCTCGGGCCTGGCGGGCGAGGCGTTGAAGATTACAGAGATGGGCCTGCTGATGAAGTCGGAGATCGAGAAATCGCGGGAGCAGGTGCAGAACCTGGAATGAGCATCGTCTACATTGTTTCCGCGCCATCGGGTTCGGGCAAATCCACGCTGGTGAACGAGCTGTTCAAGATGGTTCGTCACCTCGACTTCTCGATTTCTTACACCACGCGCCCGCCGCGCGGAAGCGAACAGAACGGCAAGGAATATTTCTTCGTCTCCAGGGATAAATTTGAAGCCATGATTGCGGCCGATGACTTTCTGGAGCACGCGGAAGTCTTCGGCAACTATTACGGTACGGCAAAGAGGTTTCTGCGCGAGGCCGAGGCGCGCGGCAACGACCTGCTGCTCGACATCGATGTGCAGGGTGCGAGTAAGATCAAAGAGAAGATCCCGGAGGCAGTAAGCATCTTTATTCTTCCGCCCGACCGGGAGAATCTGGAATGGCGGCTGCGGAACCGGGGGCTCGATTCGGAAGCGGTAATCCGTCGCCGGTTGGACACGGCCCGACGAGAGATTGAGAATTACTCGAAATACGACTATATATTAGTAAACAACGTGCTTGAGAAGTCTGCGGACCAACTAAAGGACATCGTACTGTCGGAGCGGGCGCAGCGCAGCGGGGCGGAACTTTCCGCTGAGGAAAAGCGGCGAGTGGCGACCGCACAAGCTTGCCGGCTGGGACAGGCGCGCGAGCGGGTGCAGCCGATTCTGGCCTCGTTTAACCTGCAGGTGTAAAGGGCACGTAAAGTTTCGGGGGAGAGAATATGAAGCTGGTTGAAGGGTTCGACAGCAACTACCGCTACATTCTGGTAGCGGCGCGGCGGGCACGGCAACTGCAAGGCGGCGCACCGCCGGTGATCGATACCGGGTCGCGCAAACCCTGCCGCATCGCGCAGGATGAAATCAAGGCCGGCAAGGTGAAATGGCTGATTCCGGAGGTTCCCAAATTGCCGGTAGTGGCTGCGACCGAGACTCTGGACAAGGTGTTCGCGGAAGACGCGTAGACGTCGCTCGCGTCTCTACTGGGTTTCAGCCGCAGCGAAGACCAGTCGCCAACGCGCGCTTTGCATCTCGCGCCAGGTTGCGGCATCAATTCTGTAGGCGGGGCTGGGTTTTGAAGCCGTGGCCGCCGTCCTCCTGCTATGAAAATTGCGCTGGGCGTGTCCGGTGGGATTGCAGCTTATAAGGCAGCGGAAATCGTGCGCCTTTTGCAAGACCACGGTATTCATGTGCAAGTCGTGATGACGGCAGCGGCACAGGAGTTCGTTCGTCCACTGACCTTCGCGGCGCTCTCCGGAGAAAAAGTAATCACCGGCATGTTTGGGTCGGGAGACGACCAGGCGAACGTCGAGTCGGCGATCGAACACATTGCGATTGCGCAGGCGATTGATGCACTGCTGGTGGCTCCGGCAACGGCCGATGTGCTGGCGCGCTTCGCGCAAGGGGTTGCGAACGACTTTCTGAGCACTCTTTATCTCGCGACCACCGCTCCGGTGGTTGTCGCTCCGGCGATGAACGTCAACATGTGGAACCACGCGGCCACACAGGCAAATCTGGAAATCTTGCGCAAACGAGGCGTTCGCATTGTCGAGCCCGGCCAGGGCTATCTCGCCTGCGGCATGACCGGCGCGGGGCGGCTGGCGGAAAACGAAACGATTGTGGCGGCGGTGATGGAGGCGCTTGGCGCCGCGCAGGATCTGGCGGGCGAAACGGTGCTGGTGACGGCGGGCCCGACGCGGGAGAAAATCGATCCGGTACGGTATTTGACGAACCGGTCGAGCGGGCGCATGGGATATGCCATTGCCGAAGCGGCTCTTCGGCGCGGAGCACGCGTGCTGCTGGTGAGCGGGCCGACTGCGATTGCCGCGCCGGAAGCGGCGGAAGTGACCCGGGTGGAAACGGCGGAAGAGATGTTGGCGGCGGTTTTGAGATTGCTGCCCGAAAGTACGGTGGTAATCAAGGCGGCGGCAGTGTCGGACTTCCGGCCAAAAGCGGCGGCGGCGCAAAAAATCAAGCGCAAGGGCGAGATGACGCTGGAACTGGAGCCGACCGCGGATGTTCTGGCGGAGGTGGCGCGCCGCAAGACTTCCCAGGTGGTCGTGGGATTTGCCGCCGAGACGGAGAACGTGCTGGAGAACGCGCGCAAGAAGCTGGCGTCGAAGTCGCTCGACGCGATCGTGGTGAACGACGTTTCGCGCGAAGGCGTTGGTTTTGATTCCGACCGTAACGCGGTCACGATCATCTCCCAGAGCGAAGTGGTCGAGGTTCCCGAGACCTCGAAGTGGGAAGTTGCGCACCGCGTGCTGGACCAGGTCGTAAAGCTGCGGAAACACCGTGACACGGTTGTTCGGTAGGAGAATTCCGTGAACATCTATTTGTGCGGAGCCTTGGCGCTCGTGTTGTCCACTCTCGTTGCCTCGCAGCAATCACCCGTTCCGGCAGAAGAGGAGCCGCACCCTCATCTTGTGCTGAAGAATGATTCTGTCATGGTCCTGCCGGTGAAGCTTCTGCCGGGTGAAAGCACGCTGTTTCACACGCACACGCACGACCGTGTGGCAGTTGATTTGTCCGGCACCACCATTACCCGGCAAGAACTGGGCGAACCGGAAAGCGCGCCAGAGGTGACGAAGCCTGGAGACGTCGCGGCGTTGGAGTCGAATGGGCTATACACCCACCGGCTGCATAACGCCGGCAACGTCGAGTTTGAAGTGTTGGACGTGGAACTGCTTCAACGGCCTTCCGAGTCTTCGGCTCCAGCTGCGGGGAAGGTGGAAGCGGAGAATCCAAGCGCGCGGGTTTACAAGTGGACGCTGGCACCCGGAGCTACGTCGGCAATGCATACACACGAGCGCCCCTACCTGATCATTTCGGCTACACCACTGGTGCTGAAGATGACGGATCCCGAAGGGAAGTCGTTCACGCACGAAGTGAAGGCTGGCGACTTTCATTGGGTCGATGCCAAGGTCACGCACTCGCTGGCGAACGAAGGCACGACCGTGGGGCAGATTGTGGAGATTGAGTTGAAGTAGTTTTCCGAGTGCGCCGCACGGTTTGTTATCCTTATCCGCAATGCCCCTCGCCCTTGATCCCGAACTTCGCCGTGCGCTTGCGGCGCGCATCCGCTACTACAACGAGATGGGGATCTACGACTTTTACCGGCGGCCTCCATCGGACCGCGAGGGGGCAGTGCCGATTTCGGTGGATGAAGAAGAAATCGCCGTTTCGACAAATCAGCCAGAATCTGGAGAAGAAATGGGTCCACGGAAGGCAGCAGCGGTCGCGATTCAGGGCGACGAGAATATTTTTGACCTGATCGCGCTGAAGCCCGAACAGAGTGTGAGCGATCCGGTGAAGGCGCTGAAGATAATCCGCGAGGACCTGGGCGACTGTACGCGCTGCGTGCTCCATAAGCAGGGACGGAAGCAGATTGTGTTTGGCGTCGGCAATCCGGCGGCGGAGTTAATGTTCGTGGGCGAGGGGCCGGGCGCCGATGAAGACGCTCAGGGCGAGCCCTTCGTGGGCCGCGCCGGGCAACTGCTCAACAACATGATCAAAGCGATGGGGATCGAGCGCGAGCAAGTGTACATCGCGAACATCGTGAAGTGCCGCCCACCGGGCAATCGCACGCCGGAGCGCGACGAGTGCGCGACTTGCTCGCCGTTCCTGATGCGGCAGATCGCGGCGATCAAGCCGAAGGTGGTGGTCGCGCTCGGAGCGGTGGCGGCGAAGACGCTGCTGGCGATGAATGCGTCGATGATGCAACTGCGCGGGCGCTTTTACGACTTCCGGCCGGCGGGCGTTCGTGTCAACGACCAGAGCAACGATCCCCGCTGGGATGGATGCAAGCTGGCGGTCACCTACCATCCGGCGTTTCTGCTGCGCGATCCGCGGCAGAAGGGCGAGGCGTGGAAGGACTTGCAGATGGTGATGAAGGAGTTGGGAATGAAGGCGCCGGGGAAACAAGACGCTTAAAGGCTCATTCAGAAACTCAATTGAATTGTTGGCACTACCTCCTACATGCCCCTCTTCTGCGACGTCGCCCTCGCCGTGCCACTTGACATGGTGTTCACCTACGCCGTCCCTCCGGGCATGGAGCCGGTCGTTGGCGGGCGGGTGCTGGTGCCGTTCCGGCAGCAACGCATGTCGGGCATCGTAGTTGAGCTGCATGACCGTCCGCCGCAGGTCAAAACCAAAAAGGTGATCGAAGCGCTCGACCTCTCGCCGGTTCTCGATGAACAACTGTTGAAACTTGGGAAGTGGATTGCCGATTACTATCTCGCGCCCATGGGTGAGGTGTTTCGCACAATGCTGCCGCTCTCCGCCGAGTTTAAACGCTCGGTCGCGTATCGCATCACCGATCAGGGGCGGCTGGCGCTGCATCTGGCGGGGATGTCGGGGTCTCCGGCGCGGTCGAAGCGCACGCCGGAACAGCAGCTGGTCGAGTTTCGGGTGCTCGATTATCTGGCGGAGCGGGAGGGCGTGCGCGAAGAGAGATTGCGCGGGGCGACGCGCGGGGCGAAGACGCTGCTCGCGGGCATGGTGCAGAAGAAGTGGATTGCGCGCGAGGATGTATCGGCGGCGCGGGATGCGGCGCGCCTGGTGAAGGTCGCGGTGCTGCTGGGAGCGGAGGCTTCGCCTCCACTGGACGGGCCAGAGGCCCGTCCCCACACGGGCTCTGCAAAGACGCTTAATGCGAACCAGCTAGCTTTGATTGAGGCGCTTGCTGCTTCTGGCGGGCGGGTACCCGTCGAGAGTTTACGCGGGTTGGATGTGCCGCGCACTACCCTGGGCACGCTAGTCCGCCGCGGGTTAATTAAGTTGGTGGATGAACCGCAGTGCTTCACCACTTCAAAGCTCAAGCCCCGGCAATCTCCGTTTGAGTTCGAGTTCAGCGCGGCGCAGAAAGAAGCGCTCGCGAAGATTGGCGAAGCTGTGGGGTCGCGCAAGTTCGCCGGTCTGCTGCTGCACGGCATCACCGGGTCCGGAAAGACGGCGGTGTATCTGGCCTGCATGCGCCAGGTGCTGGAGCAGGGGCGGTCGTCGATCTTACTTGTACCCGAAATTGGCCTGACTCCGGCGGTGGCGGCGGACCTGCACCAGGTGTTCGGCGATGAAGTTGCCATCTTGCATTCGGGGCTGTCGGATGCGGAGCGGGCGGAGCAGTGGCATCGCATACGGCGCGGCGCGGCGCGCGTGGTGGCGGGAACGCGGTCGGCGGTGTTCGCGCCGGTGAGCGATCTCGCGCTCATCATTGTCGACGAGGAGCAGGATTCGTCTTACAAGCAGGAAGAAACGCCGCGCTATCACGCGCGCGATGTGGCAGTCATGCGGGCAAAGATGGCGGGAGCGGTCGTCGTTCTCGGTTCAGCCACGCCCTCGCTCGAGTCGTACTACAACGCAAAGAAAAATAAATACGCGCTCGTGGAACTGCCCGACCGGGTGGAGATGCGTCCGCTGCCGGAAGTCGAGATTATTGACATGCGGCAGGAGTTTCAGGAGACGGGGCAGGAGCAGGTGATCTCGCGCAAACTGGCGGAAGAAATCCGCGAGCGTCTGGAGAAAAAAGAGCAGGTCATGGTGCTGCTCAACCGGCGCGGGTATTCTCCGGTGGTGTTGTGCCGCGCGTGCGGCAAGACGCTGCAGTGCAAGAACTGCGCCGTCTCCATGACCCATCACAAGCGCGAGCGCAAAATGGAATGCCATTACTGCGGGCATGTCGAGCGCATCCCCGACAAGTGCGTGCATTGCGGCAGCGAGTACGTGTACTTTGTCGGGACGGGATCGGAGAAGCTGGAAGAGTTGCTGCACGGCATGTTTCCGCAGGCGCGGATCGGGCGGCTGGATCGCGATACCGTACGCGGGCGGGAAGATTTCGAACACGCGCTGAACGCGCTGAATGAAGGCGCACTCGACATGCTGGTGGGCACGCAGATGATTGCGAAAGGCCACGACATCCACGGCGTGACGCTGGTCGGCGTGGTCGGGGCGGACATGGCGCTCGGGTTGCCCGATTTCCGCGCGGCCGAAAGAACCTTTCAGCTGCTGACGCAAGTCGCGGGTCGCGCCGGACGCGGACAGTCTCCGGGGAAGGTCGTGCTGCAGACTTATTTTCAGGAACACTACGCGGTGCAGTTTGCGGCGCGTCATGACTTTGCCGGGTTCTACGAAAAAGAGCTGCAATTCCGCGCCTGGATGCACTATCCGCCGTACAGCGCGATTGCGAATGTGCTCATCCGCTCCGAGAAGTTAGACGACGCGCTGACGTGGTCGGGCGAACTCGGGCGCTGGTTTGAGAAAACGCGGCATGAGGGCATTCGCGTGCTCGGACCGGCAGCGGCGCCGATCACCCGGCTGAAGCGCGATTACCGCTATCACTTCATCCTGAAGTCCCCCAGCCGCGAGAAGATGAATGCGCTTTTGCGCGCGATGCTGGCGGAAGCTGCGGTGCGAAAGATTCCGCGCACGCAGGTGATTGTGGATGTGGATGCGGTGTGGCTGATGTAGGAAGGGTCGTTGGTCGCTAGTCGTCGGTCGCTTGTGGGCCGCTGCAGCAGCAGAGGTTTCGCGCTCCTCGAAAAGCGCTGGCGGCGATTACTAGCGATGGAGCTTGTGGCGAACGTAGTCGCGTAGATCGTGCAGCGTGTCGCGGCTTCCGTCGCGAATTTGTGGCCAGACTTCTCGGCCGGAGCTGTGAGTGAAGGGCGCGGGGGTGAAGCTTAAGAGCAGCATCAACGCGGCGCAGAGTGCGAGGGCACGGCGGCGGCCGGAAACATCGGGATAGCGCGGGACGCGCGGATGTCTGGCTGTCAAGGCCAACAGCACGGCCCAAATGAACCAGCCGGTCCAAAGGTATTTTCCGAACGGTATGAGTGCAAAGACAGTGAGCAGCGAGATCCAGCGATGCAGACGAGGCGAGATGGAGAATATGATGTGGCCGCCATCGAGCTGGCCGCCCGGTAAGAGGTTGAGCGCGGTGGCGAACATTCCGACCCACGCGGCAGCCGCGATCGGATGGAGCGAAAGGGTGGAGAGCGGGACGGCGATGTGCAGCAGGCGTGCCGCCAGAGGGAAGGCCAGCGGAAATCCCAGTTGAATGTCTGTCGCGGCCGAACCGGCAATCGGATGCGAGAGCGAGAGCCCGTATACCAAAGCAACACAGGCCGGAATGAATCCTGCGATTGGCCCGGCGATTCCGATGTCGAAGAGCGCGGCGCGTGAGGGGATGGGACTCTTGATGCGGATGAAGGCTCCGAGCGTGCCAATCAGGCTGGGAAATGGCACGAAGAACGGCGGCGTCACGTAAACACGGTAATAGCGAGCGTAGAGATAATGCCCCATCTCGTGCGAGAAGAGGATGAACATCAGCGTGAGCGAGAAGGGAAGGCCGGGAAGCAACTCGGAGGGATGCGCAATCCAGGTTACAAATGGCGGCAAGAAGTCGTCATCCAAAAAAAACACCGCTTGGTTGTGGAGGTAATGGTACTCCATGCGGGCGCCGACGACCGTCGTGCTGAACAGAGTCAGAAGCAGGAACAGCACGTAGAGCCACCAGCGCTGACGTGGTGGACGGACGACCCAGACGCTGGGCTGGGGCTGCTGTTCCCATTCGAGGGCGGTCGGAAAAGGGGATGGGGGTTCGGACATAGAAATCTGAGGTCAGAGGTTCAAGGTCAGGTTGCAGAGGTGTGGTTTACTTCTGCAACCTGACCTTTGCCCTCTGCAATTCGAGAGCAGCTAGTCAATCGATTGCAGTTCCTTGCCGGGTTTGAAGCGGACGGCTTTGCCCGGCGGAATGGAAACTTCGGCGCCGGTGCGCGGATTCCGTCCGATGCCGGTCTTGCGCGGACGCACGTTGAACACGCCGAAACCACGCAGTTCAATGCGGTCGCCGGTGGC
>JBEKWL010000090.1:0-15249 GCA_049513095.1 Terriglobales bacterium | reverse complement strand
CATCAGGAGCCGCAGCATCAGGAGCAACGATTTTCAGGAGCAGGCTTGACCCTTTCCGAACGCTTCCACGAGATCCGCACCGGCTTCGAACGGCCCTTCTGGGTCGCGAACATCAGCGAGATCTTCGAACGTCTTTCCTACTACGGGGCCTTCGCTTCGCTTGCCCTGTATCTGCAGGAGACGCTGAATTTCTCCACCGAACAGACCGGGACTCTGACGGGCTTGTTCGGCGGCATGGTATGGTTTCTCGCCATCTTCGGGGGAGCGGCCGCCGACCGCCTGGGCTTTCGCCGCGCACTTTCGATGGCCTACCTGATCCTGGCCGTCGCCTACTTCCTGATCGGATCGATTGGGGCGCCCTGGCTGGCGCCAGTGCGCAACGTGGTACCGCTCGGCTTGTTTGTCGGCTGCATTCTCATCCTCCCTGCGCTCGGCATCTCGATGGTGAAACCGTGCGTGGTCGGCACCACGGCACGAGCCTCCAAGGAGAACGTTCGCTCCATCGGCTACTCGATTTATTACACGATGGTCAACATTGGCGGCGCTGCAGGGCCTTATTGTGCTTCCTGGGCCCATCGCCATCTCGGCGTCGAGAATGTTTACCGCGTCGCGGCGCTCAGCGTCCTCGCGATGTTCTTCGTGGTCTTGTTTTTTTTCCGGGAACCCCGCAAGGCAGGGGATGCGCCTCCGCCTTCGATTGCAACCGTCGCGCGCAATTTCTGCATCGTCGTGGGCAATTACCGCCTGGTTCTGCCGGTGTTGATGGTTGCGTTGTTGCTGCGCGTCGGGTTGTTCATCTTTCCCGCGCACAGCGTGCCTTGGTGGATCTGGGTCGGGCTCTTGCTTCTTGTGCTCGCCGGAATCAGCCGGTTTATGTGGTTCCTTGTGCTTTTCACCGGGTATTGGGTGGTGTTCTGGCAGCAGTACATCAGCCTGCCCGGGTACATTCACGGCTATATCAGTTCTCAGGCCGACGTTGAGAAGATTCTCGTGACCGATGGGCTGACTGTGATCTGCCTTACGCTCGCGGTCAATTTCCTGACCCGCAGCATTCCGGCATTTCAGGCCGTGATTTTGGGCACGGTGATCACTTCGGTTTCGTGGATGATCCTCGCGCTGCGGCCGACGCTCTGGGGCGCGGTGCTTTCCCTGTTTGTGCTGGCGCTCGGTGAAATCATTCTGTCTCCGCGTTACTACGAATACATTTCGCGCCTCGCGCCTCCCGGACAGCAGGGCACTTACATGGGCTTCGCGTTCCTGCCCATCGGAATCGGCTCGCTCATCGGTGGCTGGTTTGGTGGCACCCTGGTTCACCACTTCGGAGAAGTCACTCATCAGCCCGAGCGGATCTGGTGGAGCGTGACAGCGGTCGGCCTCGCCACGGCAGGTGTGCTCTGGATTTATGACAAATGGCCCCTGGCTCACACTGATCACAGTCAACCGTGACGCTAGGTCACAGCATTCGCTTGGCACTCCTTTTATCATGAGCATCTCTCCGCGCAAACAGACAGGCGGAGACGCTCGTTGTTCGTTGCCACCAGAGGAGAACATGTCCAAACGCGAAATCACTCCCAACTACATTGCCGACCACATCCGGCGCGTGCTGAAGGATGGCGGGTCGGCGCCGCACTCGGAAGACGTGCAACACTTTTTCAAGGAAGTAGTAAAGTCGCGCGGCTGGTACACATCCGAACTGAGGAAATTTGCGGTGCGGTTTCGGCGCAGCATCGTGCGCGAACGGGGAACGGACTTCCTGGTGCAAGTCGCCGACCAACTTTTCTCCGGCCGCATTCTAGAAGAGAAGGTAATGGCTGTTTTTCTGCTCGAAAAACAGACGAAGAATTTTGGCGAGAACGAATTCCAGCTTTTTGCCGCATGGCTCGACCGCGTATCGAGTTGGGCTGATCACGACGCGCTGGCTCATTATCTGCTGGCGCCGATGGTGGCCGCCGACCCTGCCCGTTGCCGCCAGGTTTTCCTGTGGACGAAGTCGCGAAATCGCTGGCGGCGGCGCGCGGCGTGTGTGGCACTGATCCGTGGCGCGCGCGAGCGGCAGTTCTTTCAACAAATCGTGCGGCTCTCGAATCAATTGCTGAGAGACGAAGACGACATGGTGCAGAAGGGATTGGGCTGGTTATTGCGCGAGACGGCCAAGGCCGATCCGAAGCGCACCGTGCCCTACTTGATGAAGATCCGGAAGAAAGCACCGCGCCTCGTGCTGCGAACGGCCTGCGAAACGCTCGCTGCGCCGCCAAGGAGGAAGGTGTTGATGTAGCGCCCCGGTCGTGAATCGCAATTTGCGTGGATCCTAATTCAAAGACGCGACGGCTCAGAGGCCTTCTTCTTCCAGAAATTTCTCCACTTCCAAGGCCGCCATGCACCCGGAACCAGCGGCGGTGATGGCTTGGCGATAACGGCGGTCCTGCACGTCGCCACAAGCGAATACGCCCGGCACTTTCGTCAAGACATTCTTTTGCGTAACCAGGTAGCCATCGGCATCGGTTTCGAGCTGGCCTGCAAAGATCTTGGCGTTCGGGATGTGGCCGATCCCGAGAAACATTGCGCTCGTTGGGAAATCCCAGCTTTCGCCGCTCTTCAGATTGCGCAGACGCAAGGCGGTGACTTCCTTCCTGCTGACATCGAGAACGTCGTCGACGACAGTATCGGTGAGAAACGCGATCTTCGGATTAGCCCGCGCGCGATCGAGCATGATTTTCGAAGCGCGAAACTGCCCGCGACGATGAATAAGTGTCACCTTGGTCGCGAAGCGCGTCAGAAATGTCGCTTCTTCCATGGCGGAGTCGCCGCCGCCGATCACCGCGATTTCCTTGCCCGAGAAAAAGAAGCCATCGCAAGTGGCGCAGGAAGAAACCCCGTGGCCGATCAGCGCGTGCTCGTTGGGCAGGCCGAGCCAGCGCGCGGACGCGCCGCTGGCGATGATGAGCGTGCGGGTCTGAATGGTCTCTTTGCCGACGCTCAACTCGAACGGACGTTTGCTCAGATCGGCTTTCACCGCGTGGCCCGTGCGATAGTCGGCGCCGAAGCGCGCCGCCTGCTTGCGCATGTTCTCGATCAGTTCCGGCCCCTGGATGCCTTCGGGAAAGCCGGGAAAATTTTCCACCAGCGTTGTCATCGACAATTGCCCGCCCGGTTCATGGCCTTCGATCACGAGCGGCTTGAGGTTGGCGCGGGCGCTGTAGAGGGCGGCGGTGTGACCGGCGCACCCGGAGCCCATGATCACAACATTGCGTATGTCCATAGTGGTAGCAAACAGTGTTAGTAGATAGATTCTGAAAAATAGATTCCGCTTCAGACCGCACTCCGGGACGGGACAAACTAAGGGTTCTTCTTGCTGCCGGCGACCGACTTGGTCGTAGTTCTGGTCGAGGTTCCCACGCCCAGACGAGCCAGTTCCTCGGGCACCATTTTGCGCGCGCCCAGAACATCGCGATATCGTTCCATAATGGATGAAGCGGCGCGGAAGATCGGTTCGTACGCGCTCTGATCCGTCACCGGAGTTCCCTCTTCTCCCGAGCACCGCGCCAGCGCCACTGATGACTTCCCAAAGCGCTCCAGTCTGACGCGCGAAACCGGCGTACTGGTAGACAACATCGCGGCCGCGGAAGCAACCGCGGAAGCGCTGTCCTCAATCGAAACCTGCATCAGATCTTTGGGGTCGCGCACGCGCAGCACGAGCGTCTCCACCATATTTTTCGAATCCACGCTGAACGAGTATTGGACATTGCTGAACAGGGTGGCGCCGGGGAACTCGCGCCGAATCCTTACCCAGTCGGCCGCCGCGACCGCACCGGGCGGCAAGGCTTCCATGCCGGGGATCGGAGTGCTCGGGTCGAGTGTGGAATGCCCGCGCGACACCTCGTAGTCCGTGCCCAACACCGGCTTGCCCGGCACCTTGGCCAGCGCCGACGATAATTCCTTCTGCTCGTCGGCCGAAGGCGCGCACACGTTGATGACGTTCACTTTCACCGGGGGTTGCTGGGTGAAAGCCACCGCAATCAGGACCATGGCCGCCGTCATGATCAGAATTTTGTGAGAGAACACGGCGAAATTGTATCAGGCTCAGCCAGCTTGCAAACCGTCTGGGTTTCGCCCGGACGGCTAGTCGGCTGCCCCGGGGTCCGCCTCGATGGCGCCATGCCGGCGCAGCAACTGCGGCAGATTCTGCGAAAACGCCGAGCGCGGCAGCACCATGTCACAGCCCACTTCGTGCGCCTTCTGCTTCAAGTCGCCCTGCACGTGCGAGAGGAATCCGATGATCGACGTTCCCTTCTTCAGCTTGCTTTTCAGTTTCGGGATGAGCGTCAAAGGCTTGGCATTGGCATTGTTCAAGTCGAAGATGATCAGGGAAGGCGTTCCTTCGCCGTTGCTCTTCATCCGCTCGGTGAGTTCCTTCTCGTTCTTAACGAACTCTACCTTCACGTTCATCTTGCGGCCCGTTTCCTGAATCTTGCTCAGGAAGAACAGGTCTTCGACAAACGCGAAGACGCGCGAAGCCGCATCCTCTCGCGGAGCGGGTAGAGGCTCAGGATCGACCACCGGGTAGGACGCCGAAAAACCGGGCCGTCGCGGTCCTCGTCCCTGGTTGCCGTTGCCACTATCCATGCCAATATTGGCGCGGTAGCTGTGATCCATGGGAGCGGTAAAAATGCCCTGATGCTCCTGGCGGTCGCGGCCCATCGGGCCACCCGCTCCTCGTCTCGGCGGACGTCGTCCACGGCGTCGTTTGTGTTTCCCTCCTCCTGCGGAGGAATGTCCCGGTCCTGCATTCATAAGTTTTCTCTTGTTAATCTTCGGAGTTGATCCCCGAAGTTAATCCCCGGCCTGGATCACCGGCCTTGATTGTTTCGTCTTTCCTTTTTCCTTGCGGTCGGCACGTTAGTCGGCACTCTAAACGTGTGGCGCAATGCGCGGCCCACTGTTGCGTGGCGCACTGCAAACCGGCTACCGGCAGACCAAACCCCACATCGGCTGGATGCTATTCGAGAACGATGCTCAAACTATCGATGTCCAAACTGTCGTTGTTCAAACAGGCGCCTGGAGTTTTACTTGGCGCGAACGGCCAGCCTGGAAGCATGGCCATTGGGAACACCTTGATGTTACTCATGAAACCGCCGACAGCGCAAGGGGGGTGTGCCCTAAGTTTTCCACATCCGGGACATTACCTTGGAATCCCGAGCGCCTGTTTCCGGCTTGCACCGGACCAGAAGCATGTACTGTTGTCGGGTTCGACCGCAAACGCCGGTTGGTAAATCCTTTACTTTCCGGAAGGCGACAGCCGCGCAGTTTTGCCTGAAGTTCCGCCACGGCTACGCCGATATAAGAGGTGTGAAACCCGCTCCGGCCACAGAGAAAACCTCTGCATCGAACTCGCTGGCGCTGCCGGGACAGCGCTTCGTTGCCCGCCAGCCAATTCTCGACCGCTCGCAGAATGTGTTCGGGTACGAACTTCTTTTCCGCAACGGTGTCGAAGACTACTTCAATGCCGATCCCGAGCTTGCCGCCCGCTCCACACTGGATAGCTCCCTGCTTTACGGCATCAACACGCTTTGCGATAAGCGCCGCGCCTTCGTGAATTGCACCTGTGAGGTCCTGTTCAAAGATCTGATTACGTTGGTGCCCCCCAACCAGACTGTAGCCGAGATTCTGGAGACGGTCGAACCCGAAGACCGCGTCATCGCAGCCTGCAAGCGGCTGAAAGCGGCCGGCTATCTCATCGCCCTCGATGACTTCGCACCCAACGATCCGCGCGTACCGCTTTGCGAGTTTGCCGACATCATCAAAGTCGACATCCGGGCAACCAGGCCGGAGGAACGGGCTGGCATGATGCGCCGGTTTGGGTCCCCGACGTGCAAGATGCTGGCGGAAAAACTCGAAACGCCCCACAAGTTTTATCAGGCCCGCGACATGGGATTCTCCTATTTTCAGGGATATTTTTTCTGCCGGCCCGAAGTCGTCATCGGACGCGAAGTTCCCGCCAGCCGCTTGCACTACATACGGCTGCTCGAAATGGTCTCCCGGAGGGAAATGGACATGCGAGAACTCGAGGGGATACTCAAGCAGGAAGTCTCGATTTGTTACCGCTTGCTCCGCTATCTGAATTCCCCGCTCTTTGGATTTTCCCTCGAAATCAAGTCGATCCGCCATGCCATGGCCGTTCTGGGAGAACGGGAACTGCGGCGTTGGATCCGGCTCGTCGTCACCGTGGGCGCGGCCGAGCAGAGGTGCAACGAACTGGTGTTGATGGGATTGACCCGCGCCCGCTTTTGCGAACTGCTCTCCAACCGGCTGCAATCGAGCACGGATTTGTTCCTGATGGGGCTGCTCTCCATCATGGATGCCATCCTTGAGGTCCGCATGGACGTGCTCCTCGAACAACTACCCGTGGAGCACGAAACCAAGACGGCGCTGCTCGGCCAGAACAGTAGCCTCCGGCCCCTGTACCAACTTATGCTGGCCCAGGAATCGGGTGAGTGGTCCCAATCGAGCGCACTCGCCAAACAATTGAAACTGCCCGATGAAGAAGTCGCCGCAACCTGGTGGCAGGGCCTGCAGTGGGCACAAGACGCAACCACCGGCGTCTGAGATGCCTTCGTAGGGAGCTATCAGTTATCAGCCGTCATCCATTTCAATGTATTCAATGTAGCTGGCCCCTTAATTCCGTGTCTCACCTTTGCGGTGCACTCCAGACTGGCGGAGAGGGAGGGATTCGAACCCCCGGTACAGTTTCCCGTACTCCAGTTTTCAAGACTGGCGCCTTCAACCACTCGGCCACCTCTCCAGCTACTACAGTTTTACTACAGTCGCCAATTTTCTCAGGGGTGTTATCATACATTCCCCTTCGTTTTCAATCGGTTACACCCCGCTGAGTTTTCGGTACAAGGGTTTTCAAGACCGGAGCCATCAACCACTCGGCCACCTCTCCGGAACTACTACAGTTTTACTACAGTCCCCAATTGTCACGCCTGAGAATCGCCAGTACTCCTCAGTTCCCCAGTATTTACGCACCTACGTCTTGTACATTCCGCGAGCATGCGTCTTCGGGCTCGCAGTTTTATAGTCTTCGGATTTGCCCCGCCCAATGCTTAGCGTCTGCCATTGTGCAGAGCGAAGGTGTTTGGCGAGGAAGACGATTTGTGCAATGTGTTGCGCGTAGTGGGCGAGCGCGCGATTGAGCGCCTGCATGACCGTGTGCGGCTCCTGGCGGATGGTCACGGTGCGTTGCACATCTTCGGGCTTCAGCGAATCAAGCGTGGAAAACACGTGAGTCCACGCCTGCTCCCACCAGCGCATCACTTCTTCGCGCGTTGTTTTCTCCGAAATTTCAAATTCCTGGTCGCGAAACCGATCCGGCTTCTCGCCATCGCTCGTGAGGAAGTCGGTGAAGCGTGAGCGCGCGTTGCCGGCGATGTGTTTGACCAGAAGCGCGACGGAATTCGATTCCGGATCGAGCGTGACGAAGAAATCCATGTCTTCAAGCTGAGCCATGGCAGCTTCGCCCATGCGCTTGTGGCCGCGGAACTGGCGCTTGATTTCTTCGAGGTAATGGGATGCGAGGTCAGTCATAAAGTCTCCAGCGGGAGATTGGTAGAGGACGCTCACAATTTACACCTGTGCGGCATCGCAAGCGACGCGGAACCCATAGTCCGCGTACTTGAACTCGGGCGGGATGCTGGAGCGCGCCGCGCAACGCGACATCTTGACGTGGTGACGCCAGGAGCCGCCGCGGGAAGTGCGCCGCTCGCCGATTTCTGGGCCACGCGGATTGCGCTCGGGCGACGCCGCATAGTAGGCGGGCGCGTACCAGTCGCTGCACCACTCGTGCACGTTGTCGCACATGTTGTAGAGGCCGTATGCGTTCGGTTCGGCGCGCCCGACGGGCTCGGGGCCCGACTGCCAATGACCGGCGCAGCGCTCGGCGTAGCCGGGCAGCGACGGCGGAGCCGCATCGCCCCACGGAAACAGTGCGCTCTCGCGGCCTCCGCGAGCCGCACGCTCCCACTCGGCCTCAGTAGGCAAGCGGAACTTTCCGCCGGTCGTTACTCCGCCGCTCCTTGCGCGGAGCCACTCGCAGTAGCGGATTGCCTCGTACCACGACACTCCCACAACGGGCTGCTCGGAATGGTTGAACGCGGGATCGCTCCAGAACGGCGGCGTCAGGGATAGCGACAGCGACGCCGTGTCGCGCAGGAAGCGCCCATACTGAGCGTTGGTGACTTGGCGGGCGGCGAGCAGAAATTCGTCAATCCAGACGCGATGCACCGGCTTTTCGTTGTCCTGTCCGGTGTCGCAGCCCATCAGGAACCATCCTGCGGGAATACGAACGAGCGCGGGAACGTATTCCTCGGCTCGGGACGGAGAGAGTGACGGAGAGACCAGTTGCGTCGGTTGCGTAGTGTCCGTCGGGTCCATGGTGTCAAAGCGCCCGCAATGCGCGGACGACGTCTTCGATTTTATTCTCCTGAAACAGGCGGATGCCTGCGACGCCGGCCGCTCCAGCTTCCAGGCACCATGCGGCGTTTTCCATCGTGACGCCGCCAAGAGCGAGGACGGGAATCTTCGCCCGGCATGCTTCATGCAAGGCGGCGAGGCCTGTCGGTCGCCTTCCGGGAGCATTGTTTTTTTCGAAGACGGGAGCAAAGACGACAAAGTCAGCGCCCTCGGAGTCGGCGCGAATCACGTCCGCGTTCGAGTGGCAGGAGGTGGCCACAAGGAAGTGGTCAGTGGCTAGTGGCCGCTGGACAGGAATCTGATCAGAAACCCGCACAACCGCGCGCGCTTCCCGAGGTGACAGATCGTCCGCGCGCAGATGAACACCATCGGCTCCCGCAGCCAGCGCGACGTCCGTGCGGGAGTTAATTAGCAGCCGGGTCAACGATGAATTCTCACGCACGATCGCGACCGCTTCCCGTGCCAGCATTTCCAGTTCTCGCGTGCTCAAGTCTTTTTCGCGGAGTTGTATGTAGTCGACACAGGCGCGCGCGGCTTCGGCGACTTTGGCGAGCAGGTCGCGGCGGCGTGCGCATTCGTCGCCACGAAACTGGCTTCGGTCGGTGATGTAGTAGAGCAGACAGCGGTCCGCCATCACCTCTCAGCGTACTACGAGAGGTCGCCGACTTCTCGTCGGCATTAGCGGGTGGCACGGGAAGCGCCGTGGGTCCAGTTTTCG
Organism: Terriglobales bacterium; assembly: GCA_049513095.1. GTDB lineage: Bacteria > Acidobacteriota > Terriglobia > Terriglobales > Acidobacteriaceae > Acidiflorens. The sequence goes on along the minus strand of JBEKWL010000090.1, from coordinate 6,062 downwards.
CCAGCGCGGAGTTAAGTGGAGCGCTCAAGGGTGTCACCATAGTGGGCGCGCTTCAGGGTCAAGACAATGATGAGGACGACCAGGGCGAGGACGGCAAGGATGTAGATGCTGCCTTCCGGGCCGGTGGCTCCGCCGCTAAGGACGGGCTTGCCGACGGGATGGGTGGCGAGAAAACGGTGCTGAATTAGCATCCCGCTGTCGGCGACTCCGTAGAGGAACGATTGCGCCCAGTCCCACGCGGCGTGGAAACCGATGGCCCACCAGAGAGATCCGGTGCGCCAGAGACTGAGGCAGAAAACCATGGCGACCAGGCCGGCGGAGAGCACTCCGATCGGAGATTCGCCTGGATTCTTGCCGTGGCTGAGGCCGAAGAGGAAGGACAAGATGACCGCGGAACTCCAGAAGCCGACCGCTTCGCCGTGGCGCGTCATACTCGCGTGCGTCTTGAAGGCCCAACGGTAGAGGCCGGCAAGGCCGCGCGTGAGCGTGTACTGGATGTAACCGCGCGTGAGGTACTCCTCAAACAGACCGACCAGAAGGAAGCCGAACAGCCAGATCGCTCCGTAACGGAAAATATCGCCGCCAAAGAGCAGGCGGCTGTCGATGACGAGTAAGCCTGTCTTCCAGAGGGTCAGGACGAGCAGGGAAAGGCAGACGACTCCCCATATGAGTCCGGCGAAAAAGCGCGCAACCTTACGGCTGCCGCCAAGGCCATAGACCGAGTTGGGACGGCGCTCGATCTTCGACATGATCCAGGTAGCAAGCAGGACCGCGAGGAAGGGGATGGCTTCGTTGAGGAGCATCAACTTGATGGGCACGTTCGAGGCGATCTCCTCGATGTTTGGAGCATGGTTTGGAGCATGCGGGTGGATCCTGCGGGAGATCCACTGTGCAGCGAAGAGAACAACTGCGAGGATAGCGATGAAGACGAGCAGGCTCCAGCCAGCGCGGAGTCCGTCCCTCCCGATGAAAATCTTCTCGAAAACCGGCGGCGGAGCGGGTGCGATCGGTTCGGCGGGGATCGGTGTTGTGCCGGGATTCAGCGTTTCGTCTTGATTCAATGGGCCTCCTCGTGCTTTTGTCTCCTGAAACACCAACGCGTAGAAGTGTATACGGAGACCGGGTGCTGGGAGTTTCAACGGTAGAGACGGGGCGGGAGAAACGTCGCGGCAGAACAGGCGGGAGATGCGGCAAGTCGCTCTGCGGCGCCGAAGATCGAGGACGGACTTCGAGCTAGGCCTACGGTCGCGTCTTGGCGATTTCGGGCACGGCCGCTTCGCCGCTGCGCTTCGCTTGCTGCGGGGCGAGATGGTACTTGGTCAGTCCTTCTTTCAGGAACTCGAAACTTTCTTCCGGCGAATCGGACATCTTGAACAGTTCGAGGTCCCCCGCCGAGATCATGCCGGCGTCGACCATGGCTTCGAAATTGACGATCTTCTTCCAGTAAGCGCTGCCATAGATGACGACGACAATTTTCTTGGCCAGTTTCTCCGTCTGGGCCAGCGTGAGGATTTCAAAAAGCTCGTCGAGCGTCCCGAAGCCCCCGGGAAAGATCACCAACCCTTTTGCCAGGTACGCGAACCAGAACTTGCGCATGAAAAAGTAATGGAACTCGAAGTTGAGCGAACGCGAGATGTAGGGGTTCGGATTCTGCTCGAAGGGCAGGTTGATGTTGAGGCCGATGGTTTTTCCTCCCGCTTCGTGGGCGCCGAGATTCGCCGCTTCCATGATGCCCGGGCCGCCGCCGGTGGTAACGACAAAGCGGTGGCGTTTGGCCGGGATCTGGGTGGACCATTCCGTCAGCAGGCGGGCCAGTCGGCGCGCGTCCTCGTAGTAGCGAGCCATGTCAACCGCGGCCTCGGCGCGCTTCATATCCTTGGCTTGCTCTACGGCGGAGAGCTGAGCGCCGTTGCTCCGGACTTCGGTAAGACGGCTGCTGGCGTTGTCGTGGCTGTTGATGCGGGCGGAGCCGAAGAAGACGACCGTGTCCTGGATCTGCTCGCGGCGGAAGCGTGAGAGCGGCTCGCTGTACTCGGACAGCAGGCGCAGAATTCTGCCGTCGGGACTGTTGAGAAATGGTTCGTTCTGATACGCGAGCGGAGCGGGCTTGAGTCTGTGATCGGTCATAAGTTGAACCATTGAGACATTGATCCATACTGAAATTTGTAATTTGTGATCTGTAATTGGTAATTTGAAAACGTCCGGTCCGCATGAGCGTCTTGGTCTTGAATTACCAATTACAAATCACAAATTACAAATTTGCCCGCAGTTCTTCATTCCTCTTCCTGATATTGAATCGCCTCCCAAAATCCGATCCACACATTGAGCACGCCCAAGCCGGTCGCCACCCCGCGCACGAAGCCGCTGGCTACTACGGTGCGCAGCGTGGGATACGGGAAGAGCAGAGGGTTGTCGGACCACTCGGGACGCCAGGGCAGAATCATCAGCATCACCCCAAGCGTCGCGCACAGGAATACGAACAGAAGCACTCCGATGCGGCGGAGCCACAGACGCGCGACCGAAGGCGAGGGCCTGGAAACGTTAACGGGAGCCATTGGAACTGATGTTTCGGCCGGGGATTTGAGTTCCCCGACACTGGTGGGTTCGCTGGCAAAAGGTAGCTTGGGATCGGAAATCATTGCACGCGTCGTTGTGGATAAGGCCCTGGGGCGGGCACGGGATCAAGTCGGATCCCCAGCGCAAGTTTCGAACCCACCTGGTGCATTCTACGACTTCAGAGCCTGAATGCGCTCGGCCACGTCGCGATAATCGATATTCGCACCGTAAACGTCGGTGAAATGTCGCAGTGCCGCAGGCTTGTCCATGGCAGTTTCGCAGGCCGATCCCAGCTCATAGTTGATGGCAAGGCGCGCTTCACCATCGAGTCCGGGGATGTTAAGCGCCTTTTCATACCAGTGGATGGCCGCTTCCGGAACTCCTTTGTCGATGAAGCATTGGGCCAGCCAGGTGTAGGTCTGTATGGGCTGTGAAAATGCCTGGCCGCGATCGATCCAGGAACAGACTTTCTGCAATTCCGCGATGGCTTCGTCGAGCAGGCCCATTTCGCGGAAGGCAACACCCAGGTTGTAATGCGTTTCCGGATCGTCATCGCCGGCCGCATACTCTTCCTCGAGTTCATGCTTCAATTCGCCGAACATCTCCGAAAGATCGATGCTATCGGAGGGATGCATGGCCTGGGCTCCGGCTCCCAAGGGGCGCACGGGAGTGGGGCTATAGCTCAGGGCAGGGGCGGCGGCGGTTGCGGCGCTTCCCGCCGATGCTGCTGTCGAAGGCATGGCCGCCGGGCCAGCTGGAATTTCAATATGTGCCGCAGCCTCGTGTGCCACGGGCTCCGTTTCCGGCTCGGGCGTTCTGGCTGCCGCCGACGCCGGCCAGCCCGGCAACGGCTGGGTTACCGGTGAATGGGTTGCTGGAATCTGATCGGCGAGCGCCGGCGCTTGCGGGAAAGAATCGCCGAGCGAAGCTTCCAGATCCGCGACCAGCGCCTGTAATTCACTGGCCTCCGCAGGCACGGCTTCTGCCTGAGCGGGTTCGGCGTATGCCGGTTCAGGCGCGGGTTCCGCCGCAGCCTCGTTGTGGATCTCGTCGTGGCAACCGGCCGCCAGATTCGGCGAGGCCTCGATCTCGGACTCGGGCTGGGTCTCCGTTTCAAGTTCGAATCCCGCTGGCTCGTCGGCGTTGATCTCGGTGATTTCCGGCTCGGGCTCGGCCGGCGGCTGGCCGGCGGATTCGACGGCAGCGCGCAACGGATCGAGAATGCGGGCATCGCTGGTCAGGGTTTCGAGCTTCTCGATCCCGGCTCGTGCCTGATCCGTCATGAAGTGCTCGAGATAGAAACGGACTTCTTCAACCGTCTCGGTGATCTCGGGATTGCTGGAAGCATCGGCTTCGGCTTCGATCGTGGCCGGCAGTGCTGCACCCGGACCCTGCTCGTCGACGGAAAGAGAATGCTCCCACTCGGAGGCGAGGTCGGGGGCGAGTTCGGAGGAAAGTTCGGAGGTAGGCTCGTGCCCGTCCGAGGGCGCGTACACCGCCGATTCCTGAATGGCGAATTCCGGATGCGCGGCCGCGGCAATTTCGTGATCGGGAGCCGCGGGCGCGGCCATCGGCCAGGGCGCGGGCGAAGCCGCAGCGGCGGCGCGGGCCGAGGGCGGCGCGGCGGCCGATGAAACTATGGCGCTCGAGCCGCTCGCTGACGGAGCGGCAGCCGATGACGCGGAAGTGGATAGAGCGGCGTCCGCGCTTTGCTCGTAGCGCGCAGCCAATTCTCCATAGCGCACCGCTTCATCAGGGCAGCCGGCATCGTGGTACACGCTTTCCAGTGTGCGGCAGCACACGGCGGCTTCGGTAAAGCGCTGGAATCGCGTATGGAGCGCGGCCAGGCGCTGGTTCAGGCGCACGTCGCTCGGTGCCTGAGGCAGAACCCCCAGCAGAGGCACGATCGCCTTGTCCGGCAGATTGTAGGAAAGGAACAGGTCCGCATCGGTGACCGCGGAGCGCACTGCGATCGCGATGTGGTCGGGATAAGACTGATCGATGACCGGTGCGGTTGCTTCCAGCTCCTCCACGATGACCGCCCCTTCTTCGGCGGTGATCCCGATGGCGGGCAATGTTCCTGTCATGCGCCCCACCACCTGCTGATAGTCCTGCATGTGCATCGGGTTCTGGGGCTCGGTTGTGGCCAGCATCTGGTACAGATCGCGAGCGCGCGCCAGGTTTCCGTCCTTGACGGAGGCGTGCGCCAGAAGCTCGGTGACTTCGTTGATGTGCGTGCTCTCGCCGGCTTTGTTCAGCAGTTGCATCAGCGCGTCCAGTGCGCCCGAATCGTCGCGCACATGGGTGATCATGGCATGCAGGCTGCCCAGCAGCTTGGTCGAGTCGGTCGCCAGCAGGCGATCGGAGTGCCGGGTGTAAACGTCGAGTGCCTGACGATATTGACCGAGGCGGCCGCAACCCTCCGCCAGCAAAAAAATCCCCTCGGCGTCGTTGTGCACTGTCAGCAGCTTCTCGGCGATCGGGGCAGCCTCGCTCAAGGTTCCGATTTGCAGGTACGCCTTCAGCAGGTCGCGCAAGCCTTCGGGATGAGAATCGAGGTCGGGAGCCTCCTCCAGGTACTCGATGGCGTTCTTGGGATCGTCGCTCTCGAGGGCGGCCTTGCCCCGCAGCAGCAGAACGTAACTGTTGCCCGGGTCGAGCACCAGCATCCGCTTCAGAATGTCTTCGGCGGCGGCCAGTGAACCGCGCGAGCGCAACGATTCCGCCACCGCGCTGAAAATCTCCCACGCTTCTTTCTTTTTTCCCAGCCGGACATAGACCTCGGCCAGCTTGACCCGCATGGGGACATTTTCCGCGTCCATCTCCAGGATCTTCTGGAAAAGCCGCACCGCTTGTTCCAGGTCGCCAACCTTCATGAAGTCTTCGGCGACTTGCAGGTATTGGGCGCGGGCGTCGTTGAACAGCCCCTGCTGGGTGTACAGTTCTGCTGGGTGTACAGTTCCGCCAGTTTCAAAGATCCATCCACGCTCGGCTGCAGCTTGGTGATCTTCTTGTACATGGCGATGCCCTTGACCGTGAAGCCCTGCGCCGCATAGGCATCGCCCACTGTCTTGAAGCACTCGATGGCTTTGGCGTTGTCGCCCAGACGCGAGTAGAGATCGCCGATGGTGTTGTTGACGGTAAGATCCCTGACATCGTGCCTCAGGACCTTTTCATACTCAGCAATGGCGCTCTGCAGCTTGCCCTGCTGGACAAACTTTTCCGCGGCGCTGAGAACCTTCTGCTTGTTAAAACCAAAACCAAACGCCATAGGGTGCGGACTCCAGCCTTTTTCCCGTCGAACGCCGCGCTTTCCGCTAGCGTTGCCCAACGGGTCCTAACCTCGCCGGGAGATTCCAGGCGAAACCCCGCAAACCGCGCAATCGGGATCGCGGAATAAGCTGATTGTAAGGCCGCGCACCCTCAGTTCGATGGTTACCGACGATTACCGGGGTTACCGAAAGGGAGTGTACGTCCGGTTCCGGTAAACCCTTGCTTCCCGCTGC